>NZ_CP095491.1:1803146-2103671 GCF_023028105.1 Halosolutus gelatinilyticus | reverse complement strand
GACCGACAGGGAGTCGACGTCGGGCGCGCCGCCGTAACTGGCCAATTCGAGGTTCTCCCTGACCGTGAGTTCGGGGAAGATCCGGCGCTCCTCGGGGACGAACGCGAGTCCACGCTGTGCCGTCTCCGTCGCGTCGAGAGTCGAGATGTCCTCGCCGCGGTACGTGACCCGACCGCTCGACGGCGTGAGGATTCCCATGATCGCCCGCAGCGTCGTCGTCTTGCCGGCGCCGTTGCGACCGACGAGCGAGACGACCTCACCGTCGCCGACAGACAGCGACAGTTCCCGCAGCACCTGCGTCTGGCCGTACCCCGAGTCGACCCGATCGACCGACAGCAGCGGGTCGACGCTCATTCGATCACCCCGCCGAGGTAGGCGTCCTGAACGTCCTGATTCGCAGCGATCTCGTCGGGCGTTCCCTCAGCGAGGATCTGGCCGCGGTTCAACACGGTGATGCGGTCGGAGAGTTCCATGACGAGTTCGATGTCGTGCTCGATGAGCAACAGCGTCTGGTCGACCAGCACCTCCTCGATCAGGTCGATCGTGTCTCGCGTCTCCTCGACGCTCATGCCCGCGGTCGGTTCGTCGAGCAGGACGAGGTCGGGGTCGGTCGCGAGCACGACGCCGATTTCGAGCCGGCGCTTGTCGCCGTAGGCGAGCGCGTCGGCCCGTTCGTCGGCGGCGTCGGCGAGGCCGATTCGATCGAGGACGCGATCGGTCCGCTCGTTCATCCCGTCGTACCGATCGGTCGGCTTGAACAGCGCCTCGACGGCGTTGTACTCGTCGCGGCCGATCGACTGGGCGGCGAGCCTGACGTTTTCGCGGACGGTGAGGCCGCCGAAGACGTTCGAGATCTGGAACGAGCGGCCGATTCCCCGGCGGACGCGCTCCGAGGGCGACAGGGACGTGATGTCCTCGCCGTCGAAGTAGACCGCCCCGCCGGTCACCGGCAGCGCGCCGGTGACGAGGTTGAACAGCGTGGTCTTGCCGGCACCGTTCGGCCCGATGATGCTCCGGAAATCGCCGCGTTCGATGGCCAGGTCGACCCCGTCGGTCGCCGTGAACTGGCCGAACTTCTTGACGAGGTTCTCGGTTCGGAGGATCGGTTCCTCGGCGGTTCGCTGGGTTGACGTTGTCGTTTCCATGGATTCGACGGCCATCAGTCGTCACCTCTGACGCCCGGTTCCTCGGCGGTCGGTTCCGCGGGGTCCGTCGGCTCCGGGCCGGGTCCGGAGCCGCCCGTCACGGCAGGGGCGATCTGGGCGGGGAGCGACACCAGCCCGCGCGGGAGGAAGATGACGAACAGGACGAAGACCGTCCCGAGAACCAGCCGCCACCGGGCAGTGAAGTCCGTGAGGATTTCTTCGAGGCCGAAGAAGACGGCCGAGCCGACGATCGGGCCGTAGAGCGTGCCCATCCCGCCGAGGATGACCATGACGATCACCTCGCCGGAGTGGAGCCAGTGGGCGAACGACGGCGTCGCATAGCCTGCGTTGAGGGTGAAGAGACCGCCCGCCACGCCGGCCAGCGCGCCGCTGATCACGAACGCGCGCCGCTTGTAGACGGTCGTCTCGTAGCCGACGAACGTCGCCCGCTGTTCGTTCTCCCGGATGGACTTCAGCACCGAGCCGAACGGCGACTGGAGCATCCGCCGGGTGAGCAAAAACGCGGCGACGAGGCTGGCGAGCGCGATGTAGTAAAACAGCGACTGACCGGTTAGCGCCACGGGGCCGAGGAAGATCGCGACCTCGTCGAGCGCGACGCCCACGCCGCCGATCCCGTAGTACGTCGAGAGACCGAACTGCCCCTCGGAGCCGCCGGTCAGCCCGTACGGGTCCCGGGACAGCATGTTGTAGAACAGTTCGGCGAAGCCGAGCGTGATCATCGCGAAGTAGACGCCCGAGACGCGGATCGAGAGGTAGCCGACGACCCAGGCGATCGCCGCGGAGACGAGGATCGCGATCGCGATCGCGACGATCGCGGAGCCGCTGACGTGGAGCAGGGCGATCGCAACCGCGTAGGCGCCGAGCCCGTAGAACAGGGCGTGGCCGAGCGAGACCAGCCCCGTGTAGCCCATCACGAAGTCCAGGCTGAGCGCGAACAGTCCCCAGATCATGATCTCGATCACGAGCGTGACCGCGTACGCCGAGTACAGCGTTCCTACGCCGAGGGGAACCACGGCGAGGACGCCGACCATCGCGATCCCGAGACGGTTCCGGGTCCGCGGGTCGAGGAATCCGCCCTTCGACCCCGTCAGGAGGTCGCCGCCGCTTTCCTCTTCGAACTCGACGCCGAACAGCCCGCGCGGCCGAACGAGGAGAAAACCGATCATCAGCAGGAAGATCACCAGCCCCTCCAGAGCGGGGACGTAGAAGCGCAGGGACGTCTGGATGATCCCCACGAGCAGGCCGCCGACGACGGCCCCCTTGAAGCTGCCGAGGCCGCCGAGGACGACGATGACGAACGCCGGGATGATGATCGACATCCCCATCCCCGGGCTGACCGCCTGGTAGCCGCCGAGGACGATGCCCGCGAGGGCGGCCAGCGCCGCACCCCCGCCGAAGACGAGCGAGTAGTAGCGATCGATGTCGATCCCCAGGTTGCGAACCATCTGCCGGTCCTGGGAACCGGCGCGGACGATCAGCCCGTACTTCGTGTATTCGAGCACTGCCCAGACCGCAAGCGCCACGGCGCTCCCGAAGGCGATGATGAACATGTTGTAGACACTGGCGTTGAGGCCGAACGCTCTGATCGTCCCCGAGAGAACGGACGGAACCGCGAGGTTCGTGCTCCCCGTTCCCCAGACGAGGTAGATGAGGTCGTTGATGACGAGGACGAGGCCGAACGTGAGTAGGATGTGATAGAGCGGGTTCCGACCGTACAGCGGCCGAACGGTGAACCGTTCGATCGCGACGCCGACGGCGCCCACTAACAGGGGCGCGACGAGGAGCGCGACGAAGAAGCCGGTTCCGCCGAACGGCGCGACCAGCGCGAGCGCGAAGTACGCCCCGAGCGCGAACAGCTCGCCGTGGGCGAAGTTGATCACGTGCATGACGCCGAAGATGACCGACAGGCCGGCGGCGAGCAGCACGTAGACGACGCCGATCGTCAGGCCGTCGATCAGTTGTTGTAAGAATCCTCCGACCATGATCAGTGAGCGGTGTTACAGGTCACAGCCGGTGGCCTCGCAGTCCGGCGCCGCCTCCTCGCCGGAGAGTTCGGTCAGCAGGTTGACGTCCGCGAGGTCGCCGCCGTCCTCGGGTTCAACGCACTCGCCCATCCAGACGGGATTCATCGCCTGCTGGTCGCACTCGCGGAATTCGTTCGTGCCAAAGATCGTCTCGTGTTGCATGCCGGGGAGCGCGTCCTTGACCGCCGTCGGATCGCGGGACCCCGCCTCCCGAATGCCGTTCGCGACCATCCGAATCGACTCGTAGCCGACGCGCGAGAAGTTGTCCGGCGGGTCGCCGTACTCGGTCTCGTACGCCTCGACGAACGCCTGGTTGCTGCCGGTTTCGATGCTCGGGACGTACCGGACCCCGCTGTAGGTGTTGTAGACGCCCTCGCCGGCGCCCGCCCGGATGGCCCGGAACGATCCCGTCGTCGTCACGATCGGGACCTCGTCCTGCAACCCGCGTTCGCTCGCCTGCGAGAGGAAGATCGCGAGGTCGGCCCCCGTCATGCCGACCACGAGCGCGTCGGTCTCGTCGCTGGCGTTCGAAATCTGGGTGATGAACGCCTCGAAGTCGGTCGATCCGGGATCCGATCGCGTCACGTCGACCCGCTCGTAGGAGTCGCCGATCGACTCCATTCGGGTCTCGACTTCGTTCAGCACCGACTCGCCGTACGCGTAGTCGGCGATGTGGTAGAAGATCCGATCGCCGAGTTCGTCGACGGTCCACTGGGCCATCACCTCAGCGATCTGGGCCGTGTTCGTCTCGAAGCGGAACACGTACTCGTTGCAGTTCTCCCCCGTGATCGAGACGTCTGCCGCCCCGGGCGTGTACACCACCTCGTTTTCGAGCGCGAAGTCGTTGATCGCGAGCGCCGAGGAACTCGAGATACAGCCCGTGATGAACTGTGCCCCGTCGGACTGCACCGCCTGCCGGGCCCGCTGGGTCGCCGTCGACGGATCGAGTTGCGTGTCGTACTCGCTGTACTCGATCTCGAAGTCGTACTCGTCGCTCTCGTTGACCTGCTGGATCGCGAGTTTGGTTCCCTGATTGCGCTCCTTGGCGAGGTCGGCGAACTCCCCCGTGAACGGTTCGAGCACCCCGAATTGCACCGTATCGAACTCTTCGTCGTCTTCGCCGGACGCTTCTTCAGGATCGCCGACACACCCAGACAATCCCGTCGCTCCAGCGATACTCCCCGTAGCGATCGCTTTGAGAACGTCACGCCTCCTCCTGTGCCATCTGCCACCGTGGGTCATACGTGCAGTTGATCATAACAACCTATAAAAATCGACCCCCGTTTATGGCGGTTTTATAAGTTAGCGTCGACGATCGGCGCTAAATTCGGCTCGTGAGCGCGTGAACCGATCGATCGCGGCGCGAACGACCTCCGGATGCGGCGCGTACGACGAGTCGATCGTCGAGGCGGGACGATTGCCGCCGGCGAATCGACGAACGGTGGTCTCGCGACGATGTGCGTCGGGTTCGGCCGGGAGGCGCCGTGGTCGTCGAGCGACCCTGACGCGAGGCCCGTCTCCGAGTCGCGAGCTATCGGCGTCGATCGCGACCGGACAAATTTTCGGGCGAAGATGATTGTGTACACACCACATGATTTTTGTCGGACTACGGAGGATTTGGGGGTGAGGATGAGTTATACGCAGATCGAAACGGCCCCGCGGGAAGAGATTCGGGAGCTACAGAACGAACGGCTCCGCGAGACGGTGCGTCGCGCCTACGAGAACGTCGAGTACTACCGGAAGGCGTTCGACGGGGCGGGCGTCGCGCCGAAGGACATCCGGACGGTCGACGACGTCCGGAAGCTGCCGTTCACGACGAAAGAGGACTTCCGCGACCAGTACCCCGACGGCCTCTTCGCGGTCGATGACGACGAAATCCGCCGCATTCACGCCTCGTCGGGAACCACGGGCAAGCCCAAGATCGTCTCCTACACCGAGAACGACCTCGACGTGTGGAGCGAAGTGGTCGCCCGGTGTCTCGTCGCGTCCGGCGTCGAACCGGGGGATACCGTCCAGAACGGCTACGGCTACGGCCTGTTCACCGGGGGACTCGGCCTCCACTACGGGATCGAGGAACTGGGGGCGACCGTCATCCCGATCGGCGGCGGGCAGACGCAGCGACAGGTCGAGTTGCTGCAGGACTTAGAGAGCGACGCGATCGCGTGCACGCCGTCGTATTCGCTGTACCTCGCCGAGACGGCCGCCGAGATGGGCGTCGATCCGCGCGATCTGTCGGTGTCGACGGTCATCTTCGGCGCCGAGCCGTGCACCGAGCCGATGCGCGAGGAGATCGAGGCGCGACTCGGCGCGACGGGGATCGACATCTACGGCCTCTCGGAGATCATCGGTCCCGGCGTCTCCAACGAGTGCCACGAGCTCCAGGAGGGCCTGCACGTCTGGGAGGACCACTTCTATCCCGAGGTGATCGACCCCGAGACCGGCGAACCACTGCCCGCAGGCGAGGAGGGCGAGCTCGTGCTGACGACCCTCACGAAGGAGGCCCTCCCGGTCCTGCGGTACCGCACCGGCGATCTCACCACACTCACCACCGAAACGTGCGAGTGCGGTCGCACGATGGTCCGCATGGACAACGTCACCGGCCGCGCCGACGACCTGCTCATCGTCCGCGGCGTCAACCTCTACCCCAGTCAGATCGAGGCCGTCGTCCTCGAGTTCGACGCGGTCGCACCCTACTACCGCATCGACCTCTCCCGCGAGGACGCCCTGGACCGGTTCGAGCTGACGATCGAGCGCGAACCCGACGTCGAAATCGACGACGGGGAGTTGCGCGACCGCGTGCTGACGCGCCTCCAGAACGCCCTCTCGTTCACGCCCGACGAACTGATCATCGCCGACCCGGGGAGCATCGAACGGACCGAGGTGGGGAAGGTCAAGCGCGTTTACGATCATCGATAACCGCCGCAACAGACCGAAGACGGCGACCGCGATCGAGTCAGGAGCGGACGACGATCGCAGTACCCGACGACGGACCGACGGGCCGTTATCAATCGTCCGGTCCGCGTCCGATCGCTACGTTCGAGGTAACTTATTTGTGTGCCGGTTGGGATTGCTACGTATGGCATACAGTTACGAGCCGCATCACTTCGAGGACTTCGAAGAGGGCCAGGAGTTCCAGAGCGTCGGGCGCACCGTCACGGAGACCGACTTCGTGATGCACTCGGCGCTCGCCGGCGACTGGACGGAGCTGCACACCAACAAGGAGTACGCCGAGGACGGGCCGTTCGACGGCCGGATCGCGCACGGCCCGATGACGTTCGTCCAGGCGACCGGGTTCGTCTACCGATCGGGCATCGTCGAGCGCACGGCCTACGCGTTCCTCGGGATGAACTACATGGACCTCCCGAACCCCGTCTACATCGGCGACACGCTCTCGCTGGAGATGGTCGTCAGCGAGAAGAAAGACGTCGACCACGACGACGCGGGGATCGTCGTCATCGACACGGAGATGACCAACCAGGACGGCACCGTCGTCTTCCAGGGCGACATGAAGTTCCTCATCCAGCGCAGGGAGTCGAAATAGCTCGGCGTCGCCGGTTATCGTTCGCCGTCGACCGCGAACGGCCGTCGATCGTCGCCGTCCGCCGACCGTCGGCTATCGGTTGTCGTCGGGACGGCAGTGAGAGCGACGCTGTTCACTTCCGCGGATAACGCGCTTCGACAACGCTGAAGTCGATCGCCGGTGCACGACGTGGCATGGATATCCACGACGAGGATAACGTTCGGTACCTCACCTTCGATCGCCCCGAGGCTCGAAACGCGTTCACCGCGGACGTCGCGCGGGACCTCGCGGACGCGCTCGCGGACCTCGATCCGAGCGAACTCGACGCCGCCGTCCTCGCGGGGGAGGGCGAGGCGTTCAGCGCGGGCGGCGACGTCGAGGCGATGGCCGCGCGCGACGAAACGCCGGCGGAAGCGTACGATCGGGTCCGTGCGACGCTCGGTCGGGTCGCGGAGCGGGTGCTGACCAGTCCGGTGCCGATCGTCGCGAAGGTCGACGGGGACGCCGTCGGGGCCGGGCTCTCGCTGGTCGCCGCCGCGGACTTCGCCTACGCCGGCGAGTCGGCCCGGTTCGGCGCGGCGTTCGTCAACGTCGGCCTCGTCCCCGATATGGGCGGAACGGTGACGCTGCCGCAACTCGTCGGATTGCGCGAGGCGAAAGAACTCGCGTTCACCGGCCGGCTCGTCGACGCCGCGGCGGCCGAACGGCTGGGGCTCGTCAACGAAACGGTTCCCGACGACGACCTCGACGGTCGGGTCGACGACGTCCTCGAGACGCTCGCGTCGCGACCGACGGAGACCATCGGACTCGCGAAGCGGGCGATCCACGACAACCTCGGCCGATCGTGGCGCGACGGACTCGACCGCGAAGCGCACGTCCAGTCGCTCGCGTACGGCACGGACGCGCACCGAGAGGGCGTGGAGGCGTTCCTCGAAGGGCGACCTCCGGCGTTCGAGTGACGATCGACCCCGCTCCGTTCGAGCGCCCGATCGAATTCTCGCTGACGCCGCGCGCTCTCCGACGGCGCGCTTCAGATTCGACCTCGGATATCCTTTTCTGGCTATAGAATGGTATACCACTCTAATAATACTCATATCCGGATAGCCAAACCAGTTGATCGTCAAAATGCCGACTTTCCGCCCGAAATATCCCGGATATCCCGAGGTAGTCGAAGTGTACCGGGATATCCGCACGTGCTCGTCCGTTATCCAAGCACGCGAATTCGGGTTCGGTATCGAACGCCGTATACCGCCCTACTTACCCCTGTCTGGACAGTATAGGGACTAATCCCTCGAAACGGGGAAATCGAACGTCCGTCGCCGTTCCATCTACTTACCGATTTGCGATACAATCTATTTCAAGTATATATCAGCGCTGATCGAGCGCTCCCGGTCGTTCGTCGGGACCGTCCGAGAGTACCGAAGGGACGTCCGGGCCGTTCCCGTCGAGATTCCGGTTTCGATCCGTCGCTGCGCGATCGGCCCGTGGACCGACGCGCGGGTTCTAAAACGGGTGCTCAGCGAGCCGTTACGTGGGAGAGCTCTCGGTCGAGCGACGGCAGATCGATCGTTCGGCTTCGAACCTCGCCGTCGTACCGCTCCGTGTACCCCGACCCGGTCAGGATCAGGACGGCGGTCTCGTCCGCGCCGATGGCGTTCGATCGCGAGAGGCGACGAACGCCGGCGAGTGTGACGGCGCTCGAGGGCTCGACGGAGATCCCCGCCCCGGTCGAGAGTCGGTCCATCGCCTCGTGGATTTCGTCGTCCGATACGGATACGACCGCGCCGCCGGTGCTGCGAGCGGCGGCGAGCGCCCGCGTTCCGCTCGGCGGATCGCCGTTCGCGATCGACACCGCGATCGTCTCGTCCGCCGTCACCGGTCGAACCGTCGGCTCGTCCTCCCGGTAAGCCGTCGCGACGGGATCGCACGACGCCGCCTGAACCAGGTAGAGCCGGGGCGGCTCGTCGATCAGCCCCGCCGCCTCGAGTTCCCGAACCGCTTTCCAGACCGCGCTGGCCTGCCCGCCGCTGCTGACCGGGAGGACGATCGCGTCCGGGCCGTCGGGTTGCAGCTGCTCGACGATTTCGTACGCGACCGTCTTCTGCCCGGCGACCCGCAGCGGCGTATCGGAGTTGACGAACGTCACGTCGGAGTCGATCGAGAGCGTCCGCTCGTACAGCGTCCCGTAGTCGCCCTCGACCCGGAAGATCCGAGGGTCGTGCCTGGCGATCAGCTCGAGTCGTCCTTTCGGCGTGTCCGCCGGGACGAAGACCGCACACTCGAGGCCGGCGCTCGCGGCGTAGGCGCTGGTGCTGAGAGCCATGTTTCCGTGCGAAACGGCGCCGACCCACTTGCGACCGGTCCGGAGCGCGTAGCCGACGCCGACCGCGCTCCCGCGGTCTTTGAAGCTGCCGGTCGGGTTCTGGGCTTCGTTTTTCAGGTAGAGCGCACAGCCGGCGTACTCGTCCAGCCCGTCGGCGCGAACGAGCGGCGTCGCACCGGGAGGGAGGCCGACCGGATCCGACACCGGAAGGACGTCGGCGTACCGCCACATACCGGCGCTCCACGCCGAGTCCGGCCACTCGAATTCGATCGTGTCAGCGTCGAACCAGAGCGGTTCCCCGCACTCGCACCGTTTCCGGTCGTCGACCTCGTAGGCGGTCCCGCAGTCGTAACACCGAAGCCGTCGATTCATTCGTGCTGGGACTCTCACCGGGGGGATAAAACGCTTCGTACGGACGATCGAACCGCCGATCGACCGCCGTTCCACCCGGTCGGGCCGCCCTCCGGACGCGACGGACGGCGCGGACGACCCGTCGTCAGCGGACGACGGGTGCGTCGACGGCGCCGATCGTCTCGACCGTCGCCCGGACGCGATCGCCGGGCTCGATCGGTTCCGCCCCGGGCGTTCCCGTGCTGAACAGGTCGCCGGGGCGGAGCGTCATCACGTCGGAGTGAAACGAGACGATCTCCCGCGGCGGGAACAGCATATTGCGGATCTCGTTTTCCGCCGCGACCCGCTCGTTGACGATCGTCCGGACCGTTAGCTCCTCGAGGTCGAGCGGGGCGTCGGGGACCGCGATCGTCGGGCCGACGACGAGGAACGAGTCGAAGCTCTTCGCTCGCGTCAGGAATCGCGGATTTCGCCGGAGGACGTCCTCCGCGGTCATGTCGATCACCGGCAGGTAGCCGGCGACCACGTCGTCGACCGCTTGCTCGGCGACGGTCCGACACTCGCGGCCGACGATCACCGCGAGTTCGGCCTCCGCCGTGACGCCGTCGGTCCGATCGCGCGGCGGGAGCCTGATCGGTCCGCCGGGGCCGACGACGGCGCTCGCCGGCTTCATGAAACTCGCCGGCTCGGCAGGCCGCTGCTCGTCCAGGTCGCCGGCGTGGTCGGCGTAGTTCAGCCCGATCCCCCAGAGCTTCCCGAACCGCGAGAGCGGCGGTCCAAACCGGACGTGCGCTGGGTCGATCCGCTCTGTGGGCGCGTCGTCGACGTCCGGAAGGGTGCCGGCCGCGGCCCGCGGGAGCGCGTTCCGAACGCCGTCGAGTTCCGGATCGGCGGCGGCGAGCGGGACGAACCCGTCGCCGTCGCCGAGCAGCGGTCGCCCCTCGACGGTGCGTGCGAGGTACTTCATTCGTCTCTGTCGGTCCAGAAGTCGAACGACCGTCCGGGCGCGAACACGTCCAGCCCGACCGCCCGCTCGTCGCCGGTGTTCTCGACGCGATGGGGCTCCCAGGCGTCGAGCCAGACGGAGTCGTACCGCTCGAGCGTGACCGCGTCGTTCTCGGTCGCGACCGTGAGCTCGCCTTCGAGGCAGAGACACACCTGTTCGTTCTCGTGGTCGTGCATCGGCGAGCTGTGGCCCGGCGGCTTCTCGAACCACTCGAACGAGAACGCGTCGCTGCCGGCCATCGACGCGCGCCGCCACCCGTCGTCGGGTTCGTACGTTTCCGCGTCGTCGAACGCGATCGGTTTCATAGGGTCGCCCCCGTCGAGCCGCCGTCGATCAGGATACTCTCGCCGTTGATGTAGCCGGACAGCGGCGACGAGAGGAACGCGACGGTGTTGCCGAGTTCCATCGGATCGCCGACCCGCTCGAGCGGATTGCTCGCCCAGTCGGCGAGGCCCTCCTCGTAGGAGTCGTAGTCGCCGCGCTCGACCGCCTGGGTGACGAGGCTCTCGATGCGCTCGGTCTCGTGCGGTCCGGGGAGCACCGCGTTCGTCCGCACGTCGGGGGCGAACTCCGTCGCGAGCGTCTTCTCGAGGCCGATGACGCCCATGCGGACCGAGTTCGAGAGGACGAGGCTATCGATGGCCTCCTTGACGCTGCGGGAGGCGACGTTGACGATCGTCCCCTCACCCTCCCGGAGGTAGGGTTCGGCTTCGCGCGCGAGGCGCACGACGCTCATCACGAGCAGATCGTAGGCCTCGTACCAGTCCTCGTCGTCGGTCTCGAGGAACGGGCCGGACGGCGGCCCGCCGGCGCTGGTGACGAGGTGGTCGATGCCGCCGAACTCGGCGACGGTCGCCTCGACCAGCGCTTCGACGTCGCCCTCGTCGGTGAGATCGCCACGTTGGACGACGACGTCTCCGGTTCCGATCGCCTCGAGTTCGGCTTTCGCGTCGGCGAGTCGACCCTCGTCGCGACCGTTGATGACGACGTTCGCGCCCTCGCGCGCGAGCGCCTTCGCGGACGCCCTCCCGAGTCCGCTCGAGGACGCCGTCACCAACGCCGCGTTGCCGTCGATCTGTAGGTCCATGTCGTTCGTACTCGCAGACGAGAAGAGGAAAAAGATTGGCGTTCCGGTAAATCTGCGCGTCCCGGCCGACGTCCCGGAGAGCGAACGCGAGACGGCGTTCTCGGCTCCCCTGCCTCGGTTTTCGAGCGTCGAAGGGACGCCGATACCGCTCGCGCACGAGGGTGCGACGTAAAATAGCGGTGATTCCACGGAGCGGAACGAGCGCCGCGGACACCCGTACCGATCGTTCGTGGGACTTCGCTCCGAATCGGCCCCAGATATTTACGCACATACGAGTGTAAAGTAGTGTCGTCGACGGCGGCCCGAGTCGATCAGACGATTCCGCGATACGGAAGCACTCCGTCCGTCGATCCGACGAGCTCGTCGCCGCCGACTCCCTGCGACGGCGATCAACGGCGAAATTGTTCGTCTTCGTCGAGCGCGATCGGTTCCGAGATCGATTCCGCACGGCGGAACTGCTAAGTGGACGGACGGGTGAGTGAAGACATGGCACGCGAGGAGAGCGAGCGCGACGGCGGAATACAGAGCACGAAAACGAGCTTCGAGATCGTTCACGCGCTTCAGGAGACCGGTCCCGCCCGACTCTCGGAGATCGCGGATCGGCTCGACCTGGCCGAGAGCACCACGCACAGACACCTGCGGACGCTGCTGGATCTCAGGTACGTCTCCCGCGACGGCGAGCGGTACCAGCTCGGACTCCGGTTCGCTCGGCTGGGGCGAGCCGCCCGGACGAGAGACCCGGCCTACGAGATGACCCGCCGCCACGTGCAGACACTCGCCGAAGAGACCGGCGAACGCGCGCAATTCGTCGTCGAGGATCACGGCCTCGGCATCTACCTACACGTCGAAACCGGCAGTCGAGCCGTCCGCGCCGGGTTCGGCGTCGGCCGGCAGATCCACCTGCACTGTTCGTCAGCCGGGAAGGCGATCCTCGCGCACTCCCCCCGAGAACGGGTCGACGAGATCCTCGATCGATGGGAGCTTCCGGCGCTCACCGAAAACACGGTGGCCGGCCGCGAGGAGCTCTATCGCGAACTCGAGGCGGTCCGCGACCGCGGCGTCGCGTTCAACCGCGAGGAACACGTCGACGGGCTCAACGGCACCGCCGTGCCGATCAGGCGCGACGGAACCGTCCTGGGCGCGCTCGCCGTCGCGGGTCCGTCCCACCGACTGACGGGCGACTGGTACGAGGAGGAGCTTCCGAGCACGATGCTCGCGGCGGCCAACGAGCTCGAACTGAACGCGACCTACTCGACGCCCGACAGCGCGGACGATCACGTCGTCGAGTGAGTCACCGCGACTCGAACGACGCCGTTCCGTCGTCGAAAACCAGCCGCTCGCGATCGAGGACGGCGACGCGGTCCGAGATCGTCTCGAGCAGCGCTTCCGAAACGCGGAACTCGGCGAGGCCCGTCGTGTTTTCGATCCAGGCGACGCCGACGGTCTCGGGATCGTAGCCGCCGAGCGCGTTGAACGCGACCCGAAGCGCCAGTTCGTCGTCGGGCGCGACGGGCGGGAGCTTCGCCTTCGCGAGGGAGCCGCTGGTCAGCGCGTTGGCGTACGTCTTTCGGAGGTCGAGCTGCTCGATCGCCGCTCGTCGGGTGACGTCGGCCAGTCCGATCCCGTTGCCGTTACCGTTCGTCTCCGCCGTGAGTCCGCGCGCGTAGATCAGCCCGATCGACGGCGTCTCCGGATCGGGCGCGTTGCGCACCCGATACCTGCCGATCACGTTCGTGTCCATCCCGGCGCCGGAGATCTCCTTGCCGAGTTCGTCCACGACGAGCAGGTCCAGCTCGTCGGTCGGCAGCGTCGCCATCTCCGCCCGCGCTCGGTCCAGCAGAGCGGGTTCGCGCTCCTCGAGTGCATCGGCCGGGATCGCCTCGACGGCTCCCGTCTCTTCGTGGAAGTTCTCAACGATCGCGAGCCCGCCGACCACCGGAACCGAGTCCCTGATAGCCTCGACCAGCGACTCGATCGTGTGGACGTACCCCTCCTTCAGCGCCGTCGAGTGGAACGCACGAGCGCCCCGCTGCTTTCCCAGCCCCACGGCGAGCATCTTGCAGAGACCGCTCTCGAGGCGGCCCGTGAAATTCGTGTGCGGTTTGACCCGGTTGACGACCAGCACGGCGTCGGCCTCGAGCGCCGCCGCGGAGAAGAACACCGGCGTCGAGGTGGTGCTGACGGCGATCTCGCCCAGCTTCTCGACGTCCATCCTGGCGTCGATCGGCGCCCCGACGCTCGCCTCCGTGATTCCGAGCGCCGCGAGGATCTCCAGTTGGCCGTCAGGAGTCGCGCCGCCGTGGCTCCCCATGGCCGGGACGACGATCGGATCGAACCCCAGTTCCTCGAGAACCGAAACCGTCTCGGCCGCGATCTCGTCGATCCCGTGAATCCCTCTGCTCCCCACGCCGACGGCGACGGTCGCCCCGTCCGCCAGGTCGTCGAACGGCAACTCGCGCACCGCCGATCGCGTCGCGGCGATCGGATCCGTCACCGTTTCCGTGGGCGGTTCGTACCGGACGCGCGCGAACGGCGGGGCCGGCTGCGGTTCGACGAGCCCGTCGAGATCGTTCCGAGCGGGAAACTCCATGTGCTGACGTACAGATGCCCGACGTATATACTGCCGGCCTCGCGCTCGCGATCGATCGGATCGATCGGTTCGGGACATATTTGCCTCGGTGTGAGAATTTTTTAGTTCCGTTCCGCGTGAGTTCGCTGTGGAAATCACGATCGAGAACGCCCTCTGGGTGGAGTGCTTCTACCGCGACGTGGACGCGAAGGTCTTCGACGACGTCGTCGAGGACCCGCTCGCGCCGGACGACCAAGGGGTGATTCAGCTCCCGGACGAGCCGGGACACGGCGTCGGGTCGGACGAGGACGCGATCGAGCGGTTCAGACGCGACGACTGACGGGCCATTCGGACGAGCTGACCGACGAGCGAGCGATCCGGACGAGACGACAGCGAACGAGACACCACAGCACGAAATAGGCATGAAAGACTTCTCCAACCAGATAGCGAATCGAGAGCCGAGCCGCGACGTCGAAATCACGGACATCAACACCTGCGTCGTCGAGGGCAACTTCGAGTGGAACCTGATCACAGTCGAGACCGACGCCGGCGTCACCGGCATCGGCGAATCCTACCGCGGCGGCGGCGTGCCGGAACTCGTCGAGTACACCAAACGCTTCCTGATCGGCGAGAACCCGCTCGACGTCCAGCGGCTCTTCCGGCGGATCGTCCAGGAGATGTCCGGCCACGGCGGCACGACCGGGAAGGTCGTCACCGCCGCGTCCGGAATCGAGATCGCGCTGTGGGACGCGGCCGGCAAGCTCCTCGACCTGCCGGTCTACCAGCTCCTCGGCGGGAAGTTCCGCGACGAGGTCCGGATCTACTGCGACTGCCACGCCGGGGAAGCCTACGCCGTCGACGACGGCTACACCGAGTACGCCGACGCCGAGGCCTACTCCCCGGAGGCGTACGCGGCGGAGGCCCGCCGCGTCGTCGACATGGGCTTTACCGCGCTCAAGTTCGACCTCGATCTCGAGGCGGACAACGATCCGGACCCGTTCAACGGTCGCCTCACGAACGGCGCGATCGAGCACAAACGCGAGATCGTCGCGGCCGTCCGCGAGGAGATCGGCTCCGAGATCGACCTCGCGTTCGACTGCCACTGGGACTACTCCGTCGAGAGCGCGAAACGGCTCGCCTGCGAACTCGAGGAGTTCGACCTGATGTGGCTCGAAGACCTGATCCCGCCGGAGAATATGAACGCACAGAAGGAGGTGACGAAGGCGACGCGGACGCCGATCGCGACCGGCGAGAACCGCTTTCGGGTCCACGAGCTCTCCGACCTGCTCTACGATCACGGCGTCGACATCGTGACGCCGGATCCGACCACCGTCGGCGGGCTCGGCGAGACGATGCGGATCGCCGACCGCGCCGAGGAGAACTACATCCCGATCTCGCCGCACAACGTCTGCAGCCCGATCGGGACGATGGCGTGCGTCCACCTCGGCGCCGCCATCCCGAACTTCGACGTCCTCGAGTACCACGCCCTCGAGGTCGACTGGTGGGACGACCTGGTCGAGCGGGACGAGCCGCTCATCCGGGACGGCTACGTCGAGGTGCCGGAAGCGCCCGGAATCGGCGTCGAACTGGACGAGCGCGTCGTCGAAGCACACCGTCTCGAGGGGACGGCGGGATTCTGACCGCCCGTGGCCCTCGCCCGCGCGAACGCGAGCACCGAATGACCGGGAACGACTCGACCGCCGGCGATTCGCTCGATCGCGGCGACGGCCGATCGACGAGCCGCCGGAACCGGATCCGCGTTCTCGCGGCGGTATCGGGCGGGTTCGGAACGATCGCCGTCGGATTGCTCGTCATGTCGCCGCTGTTGCCGGCGATCATCGCCGACCTGTCGATTACGCCGTTCCAGGCGGGGCTCGGTCTCTCGGTCATGTGGGGGCTGAACGCGCTCGGGCAGTACCCCGGCGGGCGGGCGTCGGACGTAACCGGTCGGAAGACGGTCCTCGTGTTCGGACTGGCCGGCTTCGTCCTCGGGTTCGGGGTCGTAACGGCGTCGACGACGTTCGCGGGCTACCTCGTCGGCGTCGCCATCCTGGGGCTGTGTTCGGGTCTCTACCCGGCGACCGGCTACACCCTGCTCTCCGAGCTGTACGCCGATCGGCAGGGGAAGGCGTTCGGCATCTACACCGCGTTCTGGGACGTCGGCGGCGGACTCTCGGCCGGACTCGCGGCCGCGGCCCTCGCGGCCGGCGAGTGGCGACTCGCCTTCCCGCCGGTTATCGGACTCGCCGTCGCCGCGGCCGTCCTGATCCACGTCTGGCGCGACGAACCGTACTCCCTGTCGCGGGTGCGCTTCGACGTCGGGAAGACGTTCGCACGCGTCGTTCTCGGACGCGAGAGCACGCGGCTGATCGGCGCGTTCTGCCTGTTCTTTCTCACGTGGCAGGGAGCGGTCGGGTTCCTTCCGACCTTCCTCCGGTACGAGAAGGGCCTGCCGGCGGGCGTCGCGTCGACCGCGTTCGCGTCGCTGTTCCTCGTCGGGATGGTGACGAAACCGATCTCCGGGAACCTCGGCGATCGGTTCGGCCGGCTCCGGGTTTCGATCTGCGCGCTCGCGGTCGGCGCGGCGGGGCTGGTCGCGCTGACGCTCGCGCGATCGACGTGGACCTTGCTCGGGGCCGTCGTGCTGTTCGCGATCGGGCTCATGTCCGTGACGCCGCCGCTTCTCGCGCACGTGATGGCGACGCTCCCGGATTCGAACGCGGGCGGCGACATCGGCGGGTTCCGGACGATCTACATGGGGCTCGGGAGCCTCGGACCGGCGTACGTCGGGTTCATCGCCGACCTGAGTACGTACGGCGTCGCCTTCTACGGGCTGCTCGGTTCGTTGCTGGCGAGCGCGGCGCTGCTCCTCTCGGCGAATCGGTTCTGACTCGCGTCCGGAGCGCTCCGGCTTCGCTCCGCGGGTAGACGGACCGTCGTCCGGCGAGCCGATCGCGTTCACGAGAACCGTCGCGAGGAGGAGCGACGCCGAACCGCCCGGCGATCAGCGGTCGATCGGCGAGGGCGACCGGAGTTCGGTCCCGTTCGCGACGTACTTCGCGCCGGAGAAGACGACCGCGAACAGGCCGATGCCGGCCGCTTGCAGCATCCACTCGGGGTGGATCATGATGTACGAGCCGAGCCAGAACAGTCCGAACCGGAGCGGCAGTCCGACCCACCGTTTCAACCCGAACGGGTAGTTGAGCGCGAAGATGATCGTGATCGCCCCCGCCATGATGAGCGCGCCGCTGAACAGCGAGTGGAGGTCGATCGTCGTCGAGACGATCTCCGGGTGGTAGACGAAGGAGATCGGGAGTACGAACAGCGGCGCGGCGATCGTGATCGCCTTCCCGCACGAGCGCCAGAAGTTCGAGCCGGCGATCCCCGACGCGACCACGACCGCGATGGCCACCGGTGGCGTGACGCCGGCCAGCACCGCGGCGTAGAAGACCATGAAGTGCGCGGCCAGTTCGGGAACGTTGAAGACGGTGATGAACGTCGGCGCGACCAGCGTCGAGACGATGACGTAGGACGCCACCGTCGGCATCCCGACGCCCATGATGATGCAGACGGCCATGCCGAACAGCACCGCGATGAGCAGGACGCCACCCGAGAGCTGCATCAGCATGATCGCGATCCGCGGGGGGACGCCGGTCGCCATCAGGAGGTCGACGACGCCGTTGACCGCCGCCAGGATGATCGCGATCGGCGCGAGGATGACCGCGCCGCGCCGGAAGCCGCGGATGACGTTGCCCACCTCCGCGAGAACGGTGTGCACGGGCCGCCGCCGTCGAATCCAGACCGCGGCGGAGACGAACTCGTTCAGGAGCGGAAGGCGACCGATCGTCGACAGGCGCGGGCGAACGCGTCCCCGAGACCACCACTCAGCCGTCCACCAGCCGTCGATAGCGGCCGTCTTCGTCTTTGCGCCGGTTCTGACGGCGTAGATCGAGTGGAGAACAGGCGTCCCGATCCCGAGGATCACCATCGCGACGATCGTGTACAGCGCCGAGGTCATGACCGTGTACTGGAAGTAGCCGAGCGTGACGAGCAGGATGAGGAAGGGCACGCCGAACCGGATCCCCTGGACGATCTTGTCGGTTCGCGTCAGTTCGTCCTCGAAGTACTCGTCGAAGCGCATCTCCTGACCGCCGATCTCGTTGATCGACGTGTAGTGGACGGCCAGCAGGATGCTCAGCACGAGGATCGCGGCGGGGATCAGTCCCGCGACGATGATTTCCCAGTAGGGGATCGAGAGCTTCGTGGCCATCACGAACGCCGACGCGCCCATCACCGGCGGGAGCACCTGTCCGGAGGTCGAGGCGGTTCCCTCGATCCCTGCGGCGGTCCGCCCCGAGAGACCCGAGTCCATCATCGTCGGGATGGTGAACGAGCCCGTCATCCCGGCGTTCGCGGCGTAGCTCCCGTTGATCGAGCCGATGATCGCGCTCGAAATGACGGCCGTCTGGGCGACGCCCGACTCGATGTACCTGGCGCTGACGATCGCGATCCGCAGGATGAGGTCGAACGCGCCGAACGCGAAGAGCAAGCCGGCGTACAGCAAGAAGGGGGCGATCCATGCGGCCGTAAGCTGCGTGAGTGTGCCGTAGAAGCCGCCGAGGTCGGTGATCAGCATCTGCAGCATGTGGATGTTCTGGAGGCCGCCGTGGCGGAACAGCCCGGGGACGTAGTAGCCGTACATGGCGTACAGCATCGCCCCGCCGATGAGCGCGAGGAAGACGTTGCCGTACGATCGCCACGTCAGGTAGAGGATCACCGCAATCATGAGCCAGGCGAGTCGGTACTCGTAGTCGGTCGCCCACCCCTGGCGACGGGTGTAGAAGGCGTCGAAGTCGGTGTAGATGTAGACGGTCGCGGTGACGATCACCGCGCCGCAGGCGACGAGGATCAGCAGGTCGAGGAGGTCGCCCTCCCGGACCGATTCGGTCGCCTCCGAAAGGATGTACACCGACAGCACGGCGCCGAGAAACAGCACGCCGTACTGCGTCCGTCCGATGTCCTGGGTCCACGCCCACCAGAGGACGATCGCCCAGAGGAAGAGCGCGCCGACGGTGACGGCGTTGTCGAGCGCGTTCGCTGTCAGGGAGTCTGTTCCCGGCGTCCGTTCAGGACCGGCAGTTTCGGTACTCATTTGTAAGCGGTTTTGTGGGGAAATACGGATATCGAGGCTCGAAGACCCCGTTCACTCGAAATACTCGCCGATTCGGTCTCGGGCGCCGACGACCCAGTCGTCGTTCCAGACGCCCTGTTCCTGGTAGAACTCGGCGGCGCCCGGGTGGAACGGGTACCCGTCCAGGGCGCCCTGGACGAGGCCCTCGGCGTCCTCGGGCGTGAACCGCTCCTCCGCGCTGCGGATGGTGTCGCCGTGTTCGGCTCCGACGCGACACAGCTCGTATATCGCTTCGTCCGCCGTTTCGGGATGGGCCGCGATCGTCACGTTGAGGTCCCACGTGGCGATCTCGTCGGCGCCGATGTCCTGGTCCCAGGCGAACGTCTCCCCCGGATCGTCGTCGTAGATCGTCAGGCCGGCGCCGGGGAAGCTTTCGATCGCCTCGACCAGGGCGTCCGTGTGCTCGACGTAGTGGACGCCGATTCGGGCGTCGTACTCGCGAACCCACCCCGTGTTACCGACCCCCGGCGTCCCGTAGGCGATGGCCGCGTCGATCCGTTCTTCTTCCATCGCACCCGGCGCGTCGGCGACGTTCATATCGACGATGTCCATCTCCTCGTAGACGTCCGCCACCGGGTCCTGCCTGAACACGTCGAGAGTCGTCGCGCGCGTCGAGTATCCCGGCTCGGCGGGGTAGACGCTCGCGCCCGCGAGGTCGTCGAAGGTCTCGATGCCGGTCCCGTCGCGGGCCATCATGTAGATGCTGTAGGGGAACGCCAGCATACCCTGCCACGGGAGCTGGTCGACCGGGTCCTCCTCAAACATGTCCAGGCCCCCTCTGGCCTTGTTCATCGTGTTGCCGTCGATGAACGCAGCGTCGAAGGCGTCGTCGTTCATCCGGTAGGTCGAGCCGACGTATCCGGGACTCTCGACCGTCGAGTAACTCAGGACGTCGCTCTCCTCGGCGACTCCCTGCTCTACCGCGAGGCCGACGTCCATCGTCCCGCCGGCCGACGTGCCGACGTCGATGTGATGCTCCCGATCGTCGTTCGATCCGCCGTCGCCACCCTCGTCCAACGGATTGTCTTCCTCGGGGTCGACGTCGTCTCCGAGGCACCCGGCGATACCCATCGTACCGGTTAGGGCAGCCGCTCGTAGGACCGTTCGTCGGTTTGGACTGCGGTCTGGCATGATAACAATACGCAATTGTGTGGGTATGCCATATATATTCTTCGAGAGATTATCTGTCGGTACGACAATAAGCATAAAACATTATATTCACCGAGAGAGGATACGAGCGGTCTACCGGGGTATTTCGCGATCCGATCGGCGCTCCCGTTTTCGGCGCGGTGGTAGTACGAACGCGGCGCGGATCGCGCTCCGCGTTCGAGTTCGAACCCTCTCGCGACGGAGGCGGGTCCGACTCGCGTCCCGGCGTCTCAGCCGCGACGAGTCGGAGCGAACGGAACCCGACTCACTCCCGATCCGCGACGAGTCGTTCGAGTTCGGACTCGGAGAGGACCTCGGACAGAACGTCCTCGGTGTGCTCCCCGAGACGCGGCGGCGCGTGGCCCGATCGAACCGTCCCGTCGGAAAACTGGAGCGGACAGCGCGGGTACGGGAACTCGACCCCGCCGATCGCGAGGTCGTCGAGAACGCCGCTCTCCCGCAGGTGGTCGTCCGCGAACAGTTCGCGCGTATCCCGGACGGGGGCGCCCGGAAGCCCGTGCTCCCGAAACGTCGTAAACCACTCGTCGGTCGACCGCTCGCGGAACAGCGGCGCCAGCGACCCGACGAGTTCGTCGCGGTTTTCGACGCGCTCGTCGTTCGTCGCGAACCGGTCGTCGTCGGCGAGGTCGGCACGTCCGACGGCGTCGCAGAACGATCGCCACGTGTTGTCGCTGGCGATGGCGAGCGCGAACCAGCCGTCGGCCGTCTCGAACGTCCGATAGGGGGCGAGCGCCGGGTGCGCCGTCCCCAGACGCGGATACGGCTCGTCGGTGACGAACGTCCGGCCGGCCCGCTCGGTGAGCCACGAAACCAGCCCCTCGAACATCGGCACCTCGATGCGCTCGCCGCCGCCCGCGTACAGCGACGTGACGACGCCGACGACGGCGTACATCCCGGCACAGATGTCTCCGATCGGAATCCCCGGGCGCACGGGCGGACCGTCCTCGTGGCCGGTGATGCTCATGCTCCCGCCGAGCGCCTGGGCGACCATGTCGAACGCCGGCAAGTCGCGGTACGGACCCTCGAGGAAACCGGAGATCGAGCAGTAGACGAGATCCTCGTTGACCGTTCGCAGGTCGTCGTAGCCGAGCCCCCACTTCTCCATCGTTCCGGGTCGGTAGTTCTCGACGACGACGTCGGTCGCCGCCGCGAGGGACTCGAACGCCGCCGCGCCCTCGGCGGTCGACAGGTCGAGTTCGACGCTTCGTTTTCCCCGGTTCAACGACGAGAAGTAGGCGGTGATCCCGGAATCACCGACGTCGGGCCCGGTGGCGCGCGTGATGTCGCCGCAGTCCGGTCGCTCGATCTTGACGACCGCCGCGCCGAGGTCGGCGAGGAGTTGCGTTGCGAAGGGGCCGGCGAGCATCTGCGTACAGTCGAGGACTCGAACGCCCTCGAGCGGCGTACTGGTTGTATCGATTGCCATCGACTGTCACACATCTGGTCGCGCGAAAGGATAAGGTTCCGGTGTCCCGGCGGTACGTCCGACGGCGCTGACGACCCGCTCGATCGGCGGTTCGGTCGATCGGAAATCCCGCTCGCGGTCACGCCCCGATGTAGACCCAGTGAATCCAGTGCGCCAGCGCCGCGAGCAGCGCGATCGCCAGCGCGACCTCGATCGTGCGGACGAGGTACGGGGTGTAGCGCCGAACCCGGTCCGCGACGCTGTCGTACGTATCGTGAACGCGAGAGAGCGCGCGCATCACCCGATCGCCGGGCGACTGATCGGAAGTGGTCTCCGGGCCCATGGTCAATGCTCACAATCGAGCGTAATAAAATTCCCCCTCGCCGGTCGAGACCGCGCGGAGCCGTTCGGCGAGGTCGAACCGGCCGCCGCCTCGAATTTCCGCACCGTCGACAAGCAGCCCCGCCGGGAAAGTCCCCGCCTCGAACTGAACGAGACCACCACACCGACCCCGTCCGCCACTGCGGCGATCGGTATCACGGTCGCCCTCGCGTCTCCGTCGGTGGGGGTCAAAGACTGACTACGGATTACCAATTTTTCACTCATTATTCCATAAGAGTCAATTTTTATACTGTACAACGGTTCGTTCGATCGTTCATTCTACATGACCACGCGATACGCGCGATTACGGTCGATATCGACGATTTTATCCGAGGTTTCACAGGTGTGATAGCGCGCGTCGAGTTTACCGATCAGTTAGACCCCAAAATGGCCGTATACCGCAGATAGCAGCGCAATTGTATCGGGTAACGCGTTCAGTATGTAGTTCTGCGGAGACTAGCTATATGTATTATGTGTTTGTTTACTATATAATAATTTTATATGGTTAATCTCTGATCTCGTCCGTAGACCGGCGATCGATCAGCCGTCGGTCGGACCATCCGCCGCGGTTAGGAGCGTCGGATAGTTCGGTTCCGCCCGTAGCTCGCAGTCTCCTTCAACGCGCAACGGTCCGATCCGGACCGCTATTCCCCGACAGTTTAAGCCGTTCAGGGGCAAGAAACAGGTATGTCCACGGAGCGGAGCGCCGACCCGGCCGCCGATCGACGCGCGAACTACGACTACCGGAGCGACGAGGTCGACCGTCCGGCGCTGGTCGAGGATCTCGAGGAGGTCGTCGACTGCGAGGTGCGCGCCGATTCCTACTCGCGAGAGCTGTACGCGACGGACGCGAGCCCCTACGAGGTGACCCCGATCGCGGTCGCCTTTCCCGAGTCGACCGCCGACGTCGTCGGCATCGTCGAGTACTGCGCCACCCGGGAGATTCCGGTCCTCCCGCGCGGCGGCGGGACGAGCCTGGCCGGCCAGACGGTCAACCGGGCGGTCGTCCTCGACTTCACGCGCCACATGAACGAGATCCGCGAGGTGGATCCGAACGGACGGACGGCGACCGTCCAGCCGGGGACGATCCTCGGGACGCTCAACGAGACGCTCGCGCCGCACGACCTCAAGTTCGCGCCCGACCCCGCCTGGGGCGACAAGAGCGCGATCGGCGGCGCGATCGGCAACAACTCGACCGGCGCCCACTCGCTGCAGTACGGCAAGACCGACGCGTACATCGAGGAGGTCGAGGCCGTCCTGGCGGATGGCACCGTGACGACGTTCGACGAGGTCACGATCGAAGAGATCGCCGATCGGGCCGATCCCGACGGCGACCTCGAAGGCCGGATCTACGCCGAACTGCGGCGCATTCTCGACGAGGAAGCGGACGTGATCGAGGCGGCCTACCCGGATCTCAAGCGCAACGTCTCGGGGTACAACCTCGATCGGCTCGTTGCGGAGGCCCGGGGCGAGACGCTGCCCGGCGGCGAAGAGACGGGCGAGCCGGGGACGGTCAACCTCGCCCGACTCCTGGCGGGCAGCGAGGGGACGCTGGCGATCGTAACCGAGGCGACGGTCTCGCTCGAACCGGTGCCCGAGACGAAGGCCGTTTCCCTGCTCTGTTACCGGGATCTCCACGAGGCGATGAGAGACGTCGAGCCGATCCTCGAACACGACCCCGCGGCGGTCGAGGTGCTCGACGACGTGCTGCTCGACCTGGCGCGCGACACCGCCGAGTTCGGCCCCGTCACCGAGATACTCCCGACGGGGACCAACGCCGTCCTCCTCGTGGAGTTCTACGCCGACGACGCCGACCACGGTCGCGAGCGGGTCGCCGGCCTGCTCGCCGATCGGTGTCCGACGGTCACACCGGAGGGAGCGCCGGCGACAGATGGAGCGGCGGCGGAAGGCGATTCAGACACGAACGGGACGACGAGCGAGCGTGAGATGAACGACGCCGAGACGATCGCGATCGACGCGCTCGAGGCCTACGAGAAGTCCGAGCGCGCCGAACTCTGGAAACTCCGCAAGTCCGGCCTCCCGATCCTGCTCTCGCGGACGACGGACGAAAAGCACATCTCCTTCATCGAGGACACGGCGATCCCGCCCGAACGGCTCCCGGAGTTCGTCGAGCGCTTCGAAGAGATCCTCGAAGCGCACGACACGTACGCCAGCTTTTACGCCCACGCGGGGCCCGGCGTGCTCCACATCCGGCCGCTGATCAACACGAAGACGGAGGTGGGGCTCGACCAACTGCACGGCATCGCGGACGACGTTACCGACCTGGTGGTCGACCTCGACGGCTCCGTCTCCGGCGAACACGGCGACGGCCGGGCCCGCACCCAGTGGAACCGGAAACTGTACGGCGATCGGGTCTGGCGGACGTTCCAGAACCTCAAGACGGCGTTCGACCCCGACTGGCTCTTGAACCCCGGCCAGGTGGTCTTCCGCGAGGACGATCCGACGGACCTCCGCGAGCACCTGCGGTTCGATCCGGACTACCAGTTCGCGGCGGACTTCGAGCCCCGACTCGAGTGGCGGGGGGACAACGGCTTCCAGGGGATGGTCGAGCTCTGCCACGGCTGCGGCGGCTGTCGGGGCGAACAGTCCACGACGGGCGGGGTGATGTGTCCGACCTACCGCGCCAGCCGCGAGGAGATCACGGCCACCCGCGGTCGGGCGAACGCGCTCCGGCAGGCCATGAGCGGCGACCTCGATCCCGACGAGGCCTTCTCGGACGAGTTCATCGAGGAGGTGATGGGGCTGTGTATCGGCTGCAAGGGCTGTGCGATCGACTGCCCGAGCGAGGTCGACATGGCGAAGCTCAAGGCCGAGGTCACCCACGAGTACCACCGACGAAACGGCGCGACCCTGCGCGATCGACTCTTCGCCAACGTCGCGACCCTCTCGAAGTGGGGGTCGGAACTCGCCCCCATCTCCAACGGCTTGCCGAAGCTGCCGGGCGCCCGCACGCTGCTCGAGAAGACCGTCGGCATCGCCACCGATCGGCCGCTGCCGACGTTCCACCCGATCACGTTCCGGGAGTGGTTCGAGCGCCGGGGCGGTTCGCACGTCGATCCGGAGGCGGCCGATCGACGAGTCGTACTCTATCCGGACACCTACACCAACTACAGCCACCCCGAGGCGGGGAAGGCGGCCGTTCGCGTCCTCGAAGCGGCGAACGTCCACGTGACGGTCCCCGACGACCTCGGCGACACGGGCCGGCCGGCGTTCTCGAAGGGCTTCCTCGAAAAATCGCGGGACGCCGCCAGGAAGAACGTCCGCGCACTCGCCCCGCTCGTCGAGGACGAACGCGACGTCGTCGTGATCGAACCCTCCGACGCGGTAATGTTTCAGGCCGACTACCTCGACCTGCTGTCCGGCGACTCCGTCGAACAGGTGGCGAACGCGACGTACGGCGTCTGCGAGTACGTGGACACCTTCCGACTCGACGAGCAGATCGCGTTCGATCGCGAGCCCGAGACGGGTCCGAGCCTGACCTACCACGGGCACTGCCACCAGAAGGCCACCCGCAAGGACCACCACGCCGTCGGCGTCCTTCGGCGCGCCGGCTACGCCGTCGATCCCCTCGACTCCGGCTGTTGCGGGATGGCCGGCAGCTTCGGCTACGAGGCCGAACACGCCTCGATGAGCGACGCGATCGCCGGCATCCTCTACGACCAGGTCGACGAGAGCGCAGGCGATCGGGTCGTCGCGCCCGGGGCCTCCTGTCGCACCCAACTCGAAAATCGACCGGGCGCCGACGAGGAGCCGCCGACGCCGATCGAACTCGTCGCCGAGGCGATGGGGTGAGAATCGACGGAGAACCGGAAGCGAGATCCGGACGCTCGACGCCTATCCGTCGGAATATGATCGATACCGAGTCGATCAGATATCGAACAGCACCAGCACGCCGAACAGCCCGATCGCGATGCCGACGATCCGGGTGAGCGTCACTTTCCAGTCGGCGGGTTCGACGCCGGACGGCGACCGGGTGCTGCCGATCGCGTCCAGTTGCTCCTCGAACCGCGCGACCTTGTACGGCCAGACGGCGCCGGCGATTCCGATCGCGAGAACGAGCGTCCCCAGTATCGGATTGACCATGACCTATCGTTCCGGCGTCACGTAATAGCTTTTCTGTCGGACCGTCGGCGGACCGGCCGAACGCGGCGCGCCGATCGCGCTCAGCGGCCGACCAGTTCCTCGTACCTGGCGCCGGTCTGTTTCAGCGTCGCCGTCGAGTAGAGCCGATCGTGCTCAACGGGGAGGTAGTCGGCGGCGAGTTCGTCGATCTTCGCGTCGACGGCGTCGGGGTCGCGGCCGTGGATCATCGTGAACAGGTTGTACGGCCAGTCGTGCTCGGGGCGGCGCGGCCGGTGGTAACAGAGCGTGACGTACGGGAGGCACCCGACGCGTTCGCCCCAGGCGTCGAGGCGCTCGTCCGGGACGTCCCAGACGACCATGCAGTTCGAGTCGAACCCCGTGACAACGTGGTTGACGACGCAGCCGATGCGCTTGATACAGCCGTTCTCCCGGAGGCGTTCGACGCCCGCGAGCACGTCGTCGACGGGCGCGTCGAGCCGATCGGCGACGTCCGCGTACGGCGTCTTCGAGAGGGGGAAGCCGTCCTGGATCGCGAGCAGGAGGTCGGCCTCGAACGTCGAGAGGTCGCCCGCGGCTTCCTCGCTGATGCGGGTCGCCGAGGCGTCAGTACCGTCTTCCAGGGATTCGCGCGCGAACCGATCGGCGTTGACCACCGGAAACTCGAGATCGATGTAGTAGTCGGTCAGCATCGGCAGGTTCAACACCGCACAGCCGGTTCGCGCCTCGATCTCCGCGAGGATCTCGTCGCGCCGATCGCGCGACCCGGCGGTGACGACGAACCACATGTTCCACTCGTGATCGCGGGCGTAGTTGTGGTTCACCTGCCGGTACTCGTTGACGACCGCGGCGACCTCGTCGAACCGATCGGCGGGGGCCCGGACCGCGGCGAGCGTCGACGAGCCGATCACCGGTGGATTGAGGACGGCGCCGAACCGGCGGATGATCCCCCGTTCCGAGAGGGTTCGAACCCGATCGAGCGCCGCGGACTCGCCGATCCCGAGTTCGGAGCCGACGCGACGGAACGGCCGCTCCGCGATCGGAAACCCGCTCTGGTAGCCGTCGACGATTGCTGCGTCCAAGTCGTCGATCGTCTCGCGCCACTCCCCAGACAGCCTGCTCATTGCCGATGCTAGGGAAACCGGGACCGTATCGTTTTCGGGACCGCGATCGGAGCGACCGGTCGGAGACAGCAGTGGATGCGCAACGTACCGGACACAATCCAGACAGATTCCATATATAGTGTCATATTTGATTGTTCCTGATACAAGTTGCTAAATCGACACTATCGAAGAGCGAACTCGACAGGACTCGTCGTCAACGGAGAGACGAGTGGAGAGTGAAGTACTCGATCGACGCGTAGACGGCGAGTCCGGAGCGGACGTTTCCGATCACGGAAGTTCAGCGCCCCCAGTCGGGTGAATACGCTGTTCTGACGGCGAATGGGGTGTCTGCCACCGAAGCAGAGCCGGATCTCGACGGTCGCCGCGTTCCGCTTGCGCGTCGTCGATCGACGGTCGTGTTGCGATCGATCGTCGTTGCTGCTCGCGATCGGCAATTCGGCTCGTACTGCTGGCGAGAGGCGGCTGACGAACGGACAAAAGCGCGGTCGACGAACGACGGATCACGTAGATGGCGACGGACGACGGATACGGCCATTGATCCACGCGCGTAATCGGTGGGATCGGACCAATTCGCCGATTTTCGTCCGGAAAACCGGTTTTCGACGCTGGTCAAGAGAGAAGCACTTCGGGTGAAAAAATCCGAGGTCGAAATAACAAATATATTTCTATAGTGTATATCTATCTGTAACTAGTTATTTTGGTCCGATCCAGGTTCGCGGACCGTGAGCGAACTCGAACTGGTTTGCGAATCGTGAGGCCTGCGATTCGCACGTCTCGATGCGTAATTCATCCGGGCGCGAGCCGCGAGTAACTGTAACGATTATTACTGTGCGACCCGTTACCAGCATTCATGGAGCTCACCGAGCCGATCGCGATCGAGGGCGACGAGCGGGTACAGATCTACGAGTACGTCGAGGCCCACGGCGCGGTCGATCGGGAGCGGGCGCGGGAGGAACTGTTCCCGGCGGATCCGCCGGGAGACCCGCAGTATACCCGGGCGTTTCAGCACAACGTCGCGATCCTCAAACGCGACGGCTACCTCGAGGAGGGCGACGACGGAACGCTGCGCATCGCGATCGACGTCAAGGCCGAGCGCGAGGAGTTCACGACCGAGGACGTCGACGTCACGATCAGGGCGGCCAGACAGGAGGACCTCGCGGGGATCGTCGGCGCGATGCGCCAGGTCGTCGAGGAGATGACCTACATCGAAGCCGAGACCGTCGCGGACGAACTCGACCACGAGAACGTCCTCCTCCGACACAACGAGTTCGAGTCCCGGATGTTCTTCGTCGCGACCGTCGATGGCGAGGTCGTCGGCTGGGCGCACCTACACGTCCCGAACCTCGAGAAGCTCACCCACACCGCCGAACTCACCGTCGGAATCTTAGAGGAGTACCGCGGCATGGGCATCGGGAGCCAACTCCTCGATCGGGCGCTCGAGTGGGCGCGGGCGAGCGACCACGAGAAGGTCTACCAGAGCGTTCCTTCGACGAACGAGGCGGCGATCGAGTTCTTCGAGGACCGTGACTGGGAGATCGAAGCCGTCCGCGAGGACCACTACAAACTCGAAGACGAGTACATCGACGAGGTGATGATGGCGATCGAGTTGTGAGTACGGACTCGCGTAGAGAATTTTTCCCTGGTCAGCAGCGATCGTGTTTGAGGTTCTGAAGGGAGTGCCAACACAACGAAAGCCCCTAGCGTTAGCGGCGCTATGCGCCGTCCGCTCGGGAGAGCTTTGCTCTCGAGTCGGTTCGCTCGTTGTGCTCCTCACTTTGTTCCAGTGCTTACTTCGCGCTCCTTCCCCGAAAGCGTCAGCCCCTTTCATCCCCACCCGTGCCGGCTGACCGGGGTGCCACCGCGGGTGGGAATAAAAGGGGCTTTCGTGGTGTTCATGGACACAGATCTCGTTACGTAAGATCGCGTCGCGTAGTCGCTCTCCGATACCGGAAACGGGACGCTTTTGCACGGTCCCTCCGAACCCCCGCACATGGCTCAGGCATCTCAGGAGTTCGGCGAGTGGCCGCTGAAGCGGCTGATGACCGAAGTCGTCGGCTCCGGTCCCAAGTCGGCCGGCGACATGACCCGCGAGCAGGCTCGTGAAGCCTTCCGACGCATCCTCGCTGGCGAACCCGACGAGACGACCCTCGGCGCCTTCTGGCTGGCCAACCGGTGGAAGCGCAACAACCCCGAGGAACTGGCGGCCTTCGCCGACGTCATGCGCGGGGAGTCGGTCGTGACCGCCGAACCCGACTGCGATCCGATCGACTGCGGCGCGAACTACGACGGCAAGCACACCTCCGCGCTGCTCGGCGTCGGGGCCGGCCTCGTCGCCGCCGCCGCCGGTACGTCCGTCGTCGTCCACTCCGGCGATCGCGTCCCGACGCAGAAGGCGACGGCGTACAAGCACGTCCTCGACGAACTCGGCGTCCGGACCGAACTCGATCCCGAGGAGAGTGCCGACATGGTCGACGAGACCGGCTTCGGCTTCTACTACCAGCCCGCGTTCAACCCGGGGATCCACGACCTCTACGATCGGCGCGACCAGATGGGCGTGCGGACGTTCGTCAACACGATCGAGACGGTCGCCAACCCCGCGAACGCCGACGTCCACCTCGGCTCGTTCTACCACCTCGCGTTCGCGAAGAAGATGAGCGATCTCATCGACGAGAGCGCGGAACTCGACTACTCGCGCGCCATCTTCTTCCAGGGGATGGAGGGCTACGACGACATCCGCCCCGGCTACACGAAGGTCGCCGAGTGGGACGCGAGCGAGACGAGCGGCGACAGCCTCGACGACTACGAGATCGAGACCGCCGAGTACGGCATGGAGATGGAGAGCGACGATCTCGCGGTCGACGACGTGACGGTCGACTCCGCGACGATCACCGAGGACGTGCTCGCCGGCGATCGCGAGGATCACTTCGCCGACGCGATCGCGGTAAACGGCGCGTTCCGGATGTACGCCCGACAGGACGTCGACAGCCTCGAAGAGGGGCTCGAACGGGCACGCGAAGCTATCTCCGACGGCAGCGCCGAGGCAGTGCTCGACGACCTGCGCGGGTTCTGAAACGCGACGATCGAGCCCCGTTCCGGTCGTCGGCTTCGACTTCGTGCCCGGAAGCCGAGCCAACGGTCTCGTTGGTCACCGCGCAGTTCGAGATCGGTCGATCGCGAACGGCTCGATTCCATGTCGGACCGATCGCTTCTCTCGGCGCCGATCGTCGCCTTCAGGCCAACTCATTAAGTGCGTGCTTGGTAATCTCATCGCATGGTGTCTGACGACGAGCGTATCATCCGTCTCCTCGCGGAGACCCGGAACCGAGACATCTTATCGATCCTCAACGATGCCGCTCGGTCGCTCACCGTCACCGATCTCGCCGAACGGCTTGTTGCGCGCGGCGACACCGGGATCGACGCCGCCGACGAGAACGCGCTCGAACGGGTAGTCCTCTCGTTACACCATAAAACGCTCCCGACGCTCGACGACGCCGGCCTGGTCAGCTACGACCCGGCCGAGAACGTCGTATCGTACGAAAACTACCCGTCGGTCGTTTCCGAACGGCAGGAACTGGACGCGTTCGATGAACTGCTCTCGTACTTCCGACCGACGGCCGGCGCGGCAGATGACACCATCGGCGTCGTAGAAGGACGCGAAGACGCGATCGAATACGGGCGATTCCTGGCCGACGAGGCCGAGAACGAACTGTTCTGTATGTACGTCAGTACCGACCTCCTCGAAGACGAGTGTATCCGCCGCGCACAGAACGCGATCGACTCCGGCGTGGAGATGTACATCGGCTCGCACAACGCAGAGGTTCGCGATCTCGCGCGAGAACGACTCCCGGAGGCGACCGTCTGGGAACCGCAGTTCGACTGGGTGACCGATCCCTCACGGTATCCGATGGTCGGCCGATTCGTATTCGCCGATCGCGAGAAGATCATGCTTTCCGTACTGGACGAGCCGGACACCGATAGCGAGACGGAGGTAGCGATCGTCGGAGACGGCAAGGATAACCCCTTGGTCGTTCTCGTCCGCGAGCTGTTGGGGTCGCGGCTCGATCACCTCGATTACCAGAACGAAGACCTGCTGGATCAGCTCCCGTTCGAACCATGACGAGGATACCGTACACCGACGGCGGCTCCGACTTCGACGCTTCGGATCCCACTTCCGAGCTATCCGCCGCTCCCGGCGAGGACGAAACGCCGAGCATCGTCGTCGTACGGGCCGTCGCGACGCTGACGAACACGTCGCCGATCGATCTCGACCCCCTGTACCACGCGATCGATCCCGACCACCTGGACAGAGTCGTTCAAAGCGCTGACGAATCAGCCGTCCGGATGGAGATCTCGTTTCGCTACCAGGGTTGCGAGGTGACCGTGACGGAAGACGAAATCCGCGTTCGAACGGCGTTTTAAGCCGCGTGATGCGATCTTCCTTCGGTACGGACCGCCTCCCTACTGGACGAGCGGTTCCGCGAGGTTCCGATCGGGGAGGGGCGCTCCCTCGCCGCGCGAACGCCGTCGATCGGGAGCCGAACCGATCGGTACCGATCTAGACCCCGACGTGCTAGCCGATCGAGCGCTCGGCCGGTAGAGCTTGCCGACCAACCCTGATGCGATAAGACACCAATGTTCGTCCTTCGGGCCGTTTCAACGAACAGAATTTGCATGTGATGTCTAAATGATGAACGAATTTATGTATCGGTCACCCGATCACAGTAGTATGCGACTCGAAGGCGAGACAGCGCTTATCACGGGTGCGGCTTCCGGCATCGGTCGGGCGACGGCCGAACGGTTCGCCGAGGAGGGCGCGAGAGTGATCGTGACGGACATCGACAGCGACGGCGGCGAGGAGGTCGCCGCGAGCCTGCGGGATGCGGGTGCGACGGCGACGTTCTACGACCTCGACGTCACCGACAGCGACCAGTTCCACGCGGTCGTCGACACGGTCGCAGAGGAGTACGGGCTCGACATCGTCGTCAACAACGCCGGGACGGGCCACCCCTCCGCCCGACTGGAGGACACCGACGACTCGATGCGCGATTTCGTCATCGACGTCAACGTCAAGGGCGTCTGGAACGGCTGTCACGCCGCCCTGCCGCACATGAAGGAGCAGGGATCGGGCGCGATCGTCAACGTCGGCTCGCTGGCGAGCCTCCTCGGACTCCCCAAGCAGGCGGCCTACTCGCTGAGCAAGGGCGCCGTGTTGAACCTGACCCGAGCGATCGCCGCCGAGGCGGGACCGTACGGCGTCCGCGCCAACACGGTCTGTCCCGGCTTCACGGACACGTCACTGCTCGAGCAGTACCTCGCGATGCAGGACGATCCCGACGCCGCCCGCGAGGAGATGGCCGCGGAGTACCCACTCAAACGCCTGGGCGAACCCGAGGAGGTCGCCGACGCGATCCTGTTCCTCGCGAGCGACGAGGCGTCGTTCGTCAGCGGACACGGTCTGGTCGTCGACGGCGGATTCTCGACCTGTTGAGCGGGCGGCGCGGCGGAACGCGATCGACGCGATCTCGGGATCCGAGATCCCGGATTCAGCACCTCGTTCGGGGCACGGCGGCCGCCCGATCGATACTATCAACTAGCTGTTCTGTGTAGGTTCGCCGAGTGACAGCGTACGATACGGTGATATTCGACAGCGACGGGGTGCTGGTCGAACCGCCAGCCTACGAGACGCAAGCCGAGGCGACCAGAGCCGCGTTCCGGGCCGTCGGGATCGAGGACGTCGATCGGCAGTCCGTCGACGACGTCGTCGCCGGTGTGACCGTCGACCGACTCCGCGAGATCTGCGTGAGCTACGACCTCGACGAGACGACGCTCTGGGAGGCGCGCGAAGACCACGACGAGCGATCGCAGTTCGAGCGATTCAGGGCCGGCGATCGAACCCGCTATGACGACGTCGTGGCGATCGCAGATCTCGATGAGGCCTGCGGCGTCGTGAGCAACAACCACCACAGCACGATCGAGTTCGTCCTGGACTTCTTCGACCTGGAACCGCTGTTCGGCACCTACTACGGTCGCCCGAAGACGATCGAAAGCCTCGAGCGGAAAAAGCCCGAGCCGTACTACCTCGAGCGGGCGCTCGACGACCTCGACGGCGAGTCGGCGCTGTACGTCGGCGACAGCGAGAGCGACGTGATCGCGGCCCGTCGGGCCGGCCTCGACTCGGCGTTCGTCCGCCGATCGCACTGCCGCGACGCGGTACTCTCGACGACGCCGACGTACGAGGTGACGACGCTGCACGAGATCGCCGACCTGGTGGCCGACTGAGCGATCGCGGGGCGGGGTCGCCGATCGGGGACCGGAGCCATCGCCGATCGAACGGACGAGTCGTCGATCGACGGCAGGGCCGTCGTCGATCGATTCCGGTCGGAGCGAATCCCGTCGAAACGGGTCTCGTCGAAGCGAATGCAGTCAAAACGGTGCTCGTTGGGGCGATTCGCGGCGGAACTCGATTCCCCGGAGCGTCATCCGTCGCGGACCTCCGCCACGCTCGCGAGTTGATCGCCCGCGGTGACCGTCGCTTCCTTCGTGAGCGCATAGAGCAGGCCGTCCCGATCGGCCGTCGCTGTCTGTACCTCCCGGTACGTGGTCGGATCGTAGACCGTTCCGAGCTTCGCGCCGTCGGGGACGAACTGGCCGACATCGAGCGACGGCTTCGGGCGGAACAGCCCCGACTCGCCGGCGGTCACCTGTCCGAGGTGGTTCCGGGCGATCGTCGGCTCCCGATCGGAGGGCTCGCCGGGAAGCATCCCGAGGTGGCGGCAGACGTCGAGCAGCCCCGCCACGCCGTTCTCGACGACCTCCTCGACGATCTGCTTGTTGTAGGCGAGTTCGGGCGTGATCGACGGGATTCCCTCCGTCGCGGCGACGACGCGGAGCTTTCCCGCGAACCCGCGCCGATGCCACGCCTCCGGCGCGTCCTCGTCGGCCGGTTCGGAAAGCAGGAGGTCGGTCCCGAACGCTTCGGCGATCGCGCGGGAGCGGTCGTCGCCCTCGAGGTAGACGACGTGCGGGAGCATGTCCGGGCTGCCCGTGTGCAGGTCGACCACGGCGTCGGCTCGCTCGACGTACGCCCAGAGCCGAGCGGCCATCCGCTGGTGGAGACTCCCCGTCGAATCGCCCGGCCAGACCCGATTCATGTTGGGGTTGATGCTGTCGAATTCCTCCGGGAGCGTGTAGGAGACGCGATCGAAAGTGAGCGGATTCGCCACGGGAACGGCGACGATCGTCCCGGCCAGCGAGTTGAGAGGAAGGCGATCGTGAAAGCGCCGCAGGGTCTCGGTACCGTTGATCTCGCGGCCGTGCTGGGCCGCCTGGAGGTAGAGCGTGGGGCCGTCGTCGGGACCGCGGTAGATGTGGACGGTCGTCGTGAGTTCGACGCCCGAGGGGAGTCGCGCGAGCGTCACCGACTCGGCAGTGTGGGACCCGGAATTCATGGACGGGCCTACCACGTCCCGCGGTATGTACCTGCGGGCGAAACCCAGCAGATGGAGACAGGTACCGTCGTGGATCGACGATCGTTTGTAGGAGTGTTCGTCATCGATTCGGGGTCGAGAGCGCACGCTCCGATCGATACTCACGATCGGCGTGAGACTGATCGAGACCACTACCGTTTTCACCCGTCCGGTCGACGCGGGGGTATGGGCAACGTAACTGCGACCCTCCACACGAACAGGGGCGACATCGAGGTCGAACTCTATGACGAACGCGCGCCGAGCACGGTCGACAACTTCGTCGGGTTGGCTACGGGCGGCAAGACCTGGACCGACCCCGAGACGGGCGAGGAAGTCGAGGGCGAACCGCTGTACGACGACGTGGCTTTCCATCGCGTCATCGACGACTTCATGATCCAGGGCGGCGACCCGACCGAAACCGGTCGCGGCGGCCCCGGCTACCAGTTCGACGACGAGTTCCATCCCGAACTGCGCCACGACGACGAGGGCGTTCTCTCGATGGCCAACTCCGGGCCGAACACCAACGGCTCGCAGTTCTTCATCACGCTCGGACCGCAACCCCACCTCGACGATCGCCACTCCGTCTTCGGGAAAGTGACCGACGGCATGGACGTCGTCCGCGAGATCGGCAACGTCGACACCGATCCGAACGATCGACCCCGTGAGGACGTCGTCCTCGAGTCGGTCTCGGTCGACTACGAGTAATCGCGGCTCGGTTCAGTTCGGTTTCTGCCGCGGAACAAAACGGCGTCGAGGCCGTCCCGTATCGCGGCGATCGCTACGCCTCGGGCCGCGAGACGAACATCCGCTCGCCGTCGGGCATGACGGGTTCGTCGAACCCGTGCGTGACTTCACCACTCGGGAAGAATCCGACGACCGCGGCGGGTTCGTCCCCGACGTTCGTGATTCCGTGGGGGACGTTCGGCGGAACGACCGCCATCTCGCCCGCCGATAGCTCGCCGTCGTCGCCATCGCCGACGGTGACCGCGACGGTGCCGGCGATCGCCAGCAGCACCTCCTCCTCGCTGTCGGTGTGGCGGCCGATGCGCTTGCCCGGATCGACCTCGAAGTAGACGACGACGAGATCGCCGGCGGAGACCTCGCTGGCCCCCGGCGTTCCCGCCGTGAGGGGAAGGGTGTCCCGCCACCGAACGGTCTCGTCGGAGTCGTACCACGCGTCACCCAGCTCGAGCCGTGAGAGATCGACCGTCTTCATGCTGCATCACCGGTGAGAGGGAGGCGAGGAGATAGCATAACGCTTTCACGCACGCGGCGACGCGCCGAACGAGCGGACCCGTTCGCGCCGCGATTGCGACGAAGGGGCGGGGATTCGCTGCGGTCGCGATCGGAAGGGCGGAAACGCGCCGCGATCGGAGCGTCGATCGCCGGATCCGATCGCGGCGCGTTTCCGCCAGAGATATTTTACCGACTGGGGCACTCTACTGAGCTAGAATGGGATCGTCTTCGCCCACGGATCTCCCTCTCTCGACGCGGGTTCGACGACAGGAAGCGATCGCCGAACTCGGCCAGCAGGCACTGGAGACGGACGGTCTCGACGAACTGCTGTCCGAGGCGGCGACGATCGTCGTCGAGACGATCGAGAGCGACTACTGCGGCGTCTTCGAGGTGCTCCCGGACGGGAACGAGAGTGTCCTTCGAGCGGGGACCGGCTGGCGCCCGGGGCTCGTCGGATCGGCGACGGTCTCCGCGACCCGGGGCTCGCCGATCGGCGACGCGCTCCGCGCCGAGGAGCCGGTTGTCGACGATCTGTGCGCCGACGATCGGGATACCGAGACCGCGTTGCTCGCCGATCACGGCGTCGAACGCGGCGTCAGCGTGCCCATCGGCCCGGCCGACGAGCCGTGGGGCGTTCTGGGCGCGTACTCGACGGCGAACCGGGAGATCGAACGAGCCGACACTGCGTTCGTCGAGCGCATCGCCGATGTCCTCGGGTCGGCGATCGAAAACGAGCGGGCGCAAAGCGAGCGCGAGGAGATCTTCGAACGGATCTCCGACGCCGTCTTCGCGCTCGACGAGGAGTGGCGATTCACGTACCTCAACGACCGCGCCTACGAGTTGATCAACCCCGACGATCGGCCGCTGCTCGGGACCCGCATCTGGGAGACGTTCCCCGACGCGACCGATCGACGGTTCGAGTCGGCGTACGAGCGCGCGATGTACGAACAGGAACCGGTCTCGTTCGAGGAGTACTATCCCGAGCCGCTGGACGCCTGGTTCGAGGTGCGCGCCTACCCGTCGGAGACGGGGTTGTCGGTGTACTTCCGCGACATCACCGACCGAAAGGAGCGAGAACGCCGGCTCGAAGAGGCCGAGCAGCGATACCGGACGCTCGTCGAGCACTTCCCGAACGGGGCCGTCGCGCTCGTGGACGAGGATCTCCGGTACGTCACCTTCGGCGGCACGCCGGTAGGAGAGACGGACGTGACGAGAGCGGACCTCGAGGGGGCCTCACTTCGAGATGTGCTGCCGCCACACCTAGAGGACGTCGTCGTCCCCCACTACGAGGCGGCGCTCGACGGGACAACGGCCAGATTCGAGCGCGTGATCGACGATCGAACCTACCAGTTCCACTTCGTTCCGGTTCGCGACGACGACGGGAAGATCTTCGCCGCCATGGGGATGTCACAGGACGTCACCGAGCGGATCGAGGCCAAGCGAAACCTCGAGCAGTCCGAGCAGCGCTATCGGACCCTCGCGGAGTACTTCCCGAACGGGATCGTCACCCTGTTCGATCGCGACCAAACCTACACGCTAGCAGCCGGGCGCGGCTTCGCGGACATCCCCGTCGAGCCAGCCGATCTCGAGGGGCAGCGGTTCGACGACGTCTGGCCCGACGAGACCGCCGCCACGCTCGAGCCCGCCTTCGAGGCCGCACTCGACGGCGAGGAGGAGTCGATCGAACTCGCGTACGCCGGCCGGGAGTGGATCCTCCACGCGGTCCCGATCACCGACGAGGACGGCGACGTCTTCGCCGGAATGACGATGGCACAGGACATTACGGAGCAGAAAGAGCGCGAGCGATACCTGCAGGACGCCAAGTCCCAGCTGGAGGCGGCGACCGAAGCCGGCGCGGTTGGCACGTGGGAGTGGGACGTCCAGGCGGACGAGATGGTCGTCGGCCCGTCCTTCGCCAGAACGTTCGGCGTGGACCCGGCAGCGGCCCGCGAGGGCGTTTCGCTCGATCGGTTCATCGAGGCTATCCACGAGGACGATCGCGATCGCGTCGTCGCACAGATCGAGCACGCCGTCGAATCCGGGGGCGAGTACGAGTCCGAGTACAGGGTCTGGAACGACGACGGCGAACTCCGGTGGGTCGTCGCTCGCGGCCGCGTCGAGTGCGACGAGGAGGGAAACCCAGTCACGTTCCCCGGCGCGCTCACCGACATCACGGAGCGCAAGCGGGCCGAACTGGAGTTGCAGCGGAACAAGGACCAACTTGAGTCGCTCTTCGAGATCCTCCCCGTCGGCGTCGTCGTCGCGGACGGGGACGGACGTCTCGTCGAGGCCAACGACACCGCGAGGGAGATCTGGGGCGGAGCGGTGTTCGACGCCGAATCGATCGAGGAGTACGAAAAGTACCCGGTGACGTGGGCGGACTCGGGCGAGCGCGTCGAATCCGAGGGAATGACCCTGGCCCGCGTCCTCGGGGGAGAGGAGGTCACCGATCCCGACATCTTCGAGATCGAGGCCGCGGACGGCGAGCGCCGAATCATCAGGGCGGAGGGGATGCCGGTCCGAAACGAGGACGGCGAGGTGACCCGAGGCGTCGTCACGATCACGGACATCACCGAACGGCGGGAGAACCAGCGAAAGCTCGCGGAGAGTGAGCGCCGGTACCGGACGCTCGTCGAGCACTTCCCGAACGGGGCCGTCGGATTGTTCGACGAGAACCTGCAGTACCAGGCCGCCGGCGGATCGGCCTTCGACGAGATCGGCGCCGACGCGGAGACGGTCGTCGGACAGACCCTTCAGGAGCGGTATCCGCCGGATATCGCCGCCCAACTGGAACCCCGGTTCAGAGCCGCGCTCGAAGGGGAGACGAACGCGTTCGAACTCTCGATTCACGACCGAGACTGGGTGGCGTACACCGTCCCGATCGGGGACGACACGGACGAGATTTCCAGGGGGATGATCCTCGTCCAGAACGTGACCAAGCAGAAGAGACGGGAACGAGCGCTCCGCGAGCGCGAACGCAGCCTCGAGCGGTACAAGAAGTACACTGACGACATCCTCGACGCCATCGAGGACGTATTCTACGTCATCGACGAGGACGGCTCGCTCCAGCGGTGGAATCGGAGCCTGAGCGAGGTTACCGGCTACACGGACGAGGAAATCGCCTCGATGAGCCCGCGTTCGTTCTTCGACGACGACGATCGAGAATCGATCGGGGCGGCGTTCCGCGAGGGCTTCGAGACGGGATCGGTCAGCATCGAACTCGACGTCTACACGAAAGACGGCGACGCCATCCCCTTCGAGTTCGTCGCGTCCAGGCTCGAAGATCCCCTGGGAGACACGATACTCGCCGGCATCGCGCGCGACGTGACCGATCGCGTCGAGCGCCAGCGCGCGCTCGAGGAGTCGGAACGGCGCTACCGCACGTTGGCCCAACACTTCCCGAACGGGGCCGTCGGCGTGTACGACCGCGATCTCGAGTACACGCTCGCCGCAGGGGCCGAACTCGGCGAGACGCTCCCCACCGCCGACCGGCTCGAGGGCGACCGAATGCCCGAGATCTTCCCCGCGGAGGCGGTCGCGGATCTCGAACCGCTGTTCCGCGCGGCCGTCGAGGACGGCGAGACCGGCAGCGTCAAGACGACGTTGGAGGGTCGCAACTGGCGCGTGTGGGCGACCCCGCTGCGCGATTCCGACGGCGAGATCTTCGCCGGATTGAGTTTCGCTCAGGACGTCACTGAACGCACGGAGTACCAGCGGAAACTCGAGGCGTCGAACGAACGCCTCGAGCAGTTCGCCTACGCCGCCTCCCACGACCTCCAGGAGCCGCTGCGGATGGTCACGAGCTACCTCCAACTCATCGAGCGTCGGTACGGCGACGCCCTCGACGCGGACGGCGAGGAGTTCCTCGCGTTCGCCGTCGACGGCGCCGATCGGATGCGCGAGATGATCGACGGATTGCTCGAGTACTCACGGGTCGAATCGCGCGGCGATCCGTTCGAGCCGATGGATCTGAACGCGATCCTCGAGGACGTCCTCGCGGACCTCCAGCTCCGCATCCAGGAGAGCCGCGCGGAGATCACGGCCGAGGACCTTCCCCGGGCGACGGGCGACGCCAGCCAGGTGCGGCAGGTCTTCCAGAACCTGCTCGAGAACGCGATCACCTACAGCGGCGACGAGCCCCCGCGCGTCCACGTCAGCGCGGAGCGACCAGACGGGGACGCGGAGTGGGTGATTTCGGTCCGCGACGAGGGCATCGGCATCGATTCGGCCGACCAGGACCGTGTGTTCACGATCTTCGATCGCCTCCACAACCACGAGGAGTACGAAGGGGCCGGGATCGGACTGGCCCTCTGCGAGCGGATCGTCCAGCGCCACGGCGGCGAGATCTGGGTCGAGTCCGAACCCGGCGCGGGCTCGACGTTCTCGTTCGCGCTGCCCGCCGCGGACGATCGGGAAGGGTGAGCGAGCGCCACGAGACGGTGGTGCGACGGACCCGTTCGCCGCGCGCTACGGAGCGCTCCCGTCGGCGAGCGTCCACGCGAGATCGATCGGGGCTGTGACGGCCGCAGTCGCCCGCGCGAGGAAGGAGCGCGTCGAGAGGCGCGGCATCTTCGCTTCCCCACGCCGTTCGTCCGGCCCCATCCGCAAATCGCCGGAGACGCATCGGTTTAGGATCCTCGGGGCGTGGACGTTCGTATGAGCTGGACCGCCACCGACGTTCCCGATCAAACCGGACGAACGATCGTCGTCACGGGCGCCAACAGCGGCATCGGGCTGGAAGCGACCCGCGAACTCGCGCGCAACGGTGCGACGGTGATCATGGCCTGCCGGGACGTCGATCGCGGCGAACGCGCCGCCGCGGACGTCCGAAGAGACGTCACCGACGCCTACCTGCGCGTCGAGGCGTGCGATCTGTCGAACCTGGAGTCGATCCGGGCGTTCGCGGACCGCCTCGGCGACGAGCCGATCGACGTCCTGATCAACAACGCCGGCGTCATGGCGATCCCGCGATCGGAGACCGCGGACGGCTTTGAGACGCAGTTCGGCGTCAACCACCTCGGACACTTCGCGCTGACGGGACTGGTGCTCTCGAACCTGCTCGCCGAGGACGGCGGTGGCGGCGAGGACGACGATCGGGGACGAGAACGGGAGCAGGAGGCGCGGATCGTCACCGTCTCCAGCAGCATGCACGAGCGCGGCGCGATCGACTTCGACGACCTGCACGGCGAGCGATCGTACGGTCCGTGGGGTTCCTACGCGCAGTCGAAGCTGGCCAACGTGCTCTTCGCCTACGAACTCGAGCGACGGCTCCGCACCGCGAACGCGAACGCGAAGAGCGTCGCGGTCCACCCGGGCTACGCGGCCACCAACCTCCAGGTCCGCGGCCCGGAACAGTACGGCCAGCGAGTTCGGAAAGCCTTCTCGAGGGTACTGAACGCGGTGGTCGCCCAGTCGGCCGAGCAGGGTGCGCTGCCGACCCTGTACGCCGCGACCGCGCCCGACGTCGAGGGCGGCGCGTATTACGGCCCCGACGGGATCGCGAACATGCGCGGCGCACCCGAACGGCAGGCGTCGTCGGATCGGTCGTACGATCGCGAAACGGCCCGTCGTCTCTGGCGGATTTCGCGCGATCTGACCGGCGTTGAGTACGAGCTACCGAGACCGAAAGTCGAGGATCGGCCCGCGTAATCCGTCGCCTTCTCGATCGGCCGATCGTAACGCGAAAGACGACGCGGGCCAACGGATACGTAATGAGCGACGACGAGGGCGTCCAGCGCGCCAGCGACGTCGGGTCGGCCGACGCGCCGCCGATCGAGGAAAAGCCCTACAAGATCATCTTCGAGGCGAACAAGTGCTTCGGCGCGGGCAAGTGCGCCGAGGTCAGCGACAACTGGGAGATGTCGATCGCCTCGGGAATGGCCAAGCCGAAGCAGTACTTCATCGCCGAGGAGGACCTCAAGCACAACGTCCGCGCGGCGGAGATCTGTCCGGCGAAGAAAGACGAGGGGTGTATCCACGTCGTCGATCGGCGGACGGACGAGGAGATCGCGCCCGATCCGCACGGCGACGGGACGCTGAGCGTCGACTGGTAGTCGGTGCCGCGTGCTCGCGACGCACATCGAAACGCACATTCCGCGGGGCCGACTACCAACGACTGCGTTTTCGCGCGAGGGTAGCCAAGCAGGCCAACGGCGGTGGGCTTAAGACCCGCTCCCGTAGGGGTCCGAGGGTTCAAATCCCTTCCCTCGCATGTCACCGCGAACACTCGTGAGCGGCGACTGCGAGAAGAGGAATTTGAACGACGCGAAACGCAGCGCGAACGGAGTGAGCGACCGTCTCGAGGTGGTTCAAATCCCTTCCCTCGCATACGCGGCTCTCACGAATGTTCGAGTCGGTCTGCGAGGCGGAGGCCGGGGTTCTGCGAGCGACTCGCGAGCGGCGAGAATCGACCGTGAACCGCATGTCCGTGCGAACGGTCCGCTCCGCCATCGATCACGACCCGCCTTAACGGCAGCGGTGGTACTCGCAAGTGCCAACAGACGTAGGCGGAGTCGCTTTGTCCGTCAGCCTCGACTATCGAAATAAGCACCGGTATGGAACAAACGGAGGCGTTCTGGATCCTCGCAAGCGTCGATCGCCAGCTCCTGCTCCACGAGTTACTCGAGCACGAGGGGACGGCGCCGATCGACGGTCTCTCGCGACAGGTGGCCGCTCGGCGCCACAGCGTCGCCTCCGAGAAGATCGACGACGGGACGATCGACCGCGCTCGCATCCGGTTGGTTCATTCGCACCTGCCACGGCTGGAGGAAAAGCGCGTGATCGACGTCGATTGGGACGACGAAGCGGTGTCGCTCACCCGCGACGAATCCGTCGCGCAGCTGCTCGAAGCCGCGACGGAGTTGGAGAGTTGGCCGCCGACCGATCTGTTCGATCGGCCGTCCCGATAGTCGACGCGCGAGCCGCGAACGACGATCGAATTCTGCCTTTCCGGTCCGCGTCGAACCGTCGACGAACGAGCGCGAGCGACGGACTGCGACGCGGATCAGCGGTACAGCCCGGCGCGGAGGAACGCGCCGCGGAGCAAGACCAGTACGGGGATGATCTCTAAGCGTCCGATCCACATGTTGACGAGGAACATCAGTTTTGCCGGGATGGGCATCTCCGGGCCGGTGATCCCGGCGGAGAGACCGACCGTGCTCTGGGCACTCATCACCTCGAAGAGCGCGTACTCGACCCGAACGTCCGTCGGCAGCGTCGCCAGCAGGACGGCGAGACCGATCGCAAGAAAGACGACCCAGAGGACGAGGACGATCGCCGCCTCCTCGAACTCCCTGCTCGCCTGCGTTTCGTCGAGCGAGCGATCGCCGATCCGGAGGTAGCGCACCGCGGAATCCGGGGTGAACACGCCGGCGATCCGCCACCGGGTCCCCTTCACGAGGGTGATCGCGCGGATGAGTTTGATCCCGCCGACCGTCGACCCGGCGGCGGCGCCGGTCAGCATCCCGGCACAGAGGAGCAGCGTGGCGTCCGCGGTCCAGATCTGTTCCGCACCGTCGCCGATCGCCGTCGTGCCGAAGCCGGCGTTCGACGTGGCGGAGACGAACTGGAAGAGGCCGTATCGAAACGACTCCTCTACAGTATCGTAGGTCCCGCGGAGGGTGAGCACCGCCGTCAGGACGATCGAGCCGAGGCCGAACCAGATGAAGACCCATCGGGTCTGGAGATCCGTATAGAGGTTCTTCAGTTCGCCTTTGAAGATCAGGTAGTGGATCGGGAAGGCGATGCTGCCGGCGACCATCACCGGGACGACGGCGTACTCGATCAGCGGGCTGTCGTAGTAGCCGATCGAGTCGCTCCAGATGGAGAACCCGCCCGTCGAGATGCCGGTCATCGCGTGGTTGATCGCGCCCCAGGGTTCCATCCCGGCGGCGAAAAACAGCGCGATTCCCCCGATCGTGAGCACGAGGTAGATCTTCCAGATCTCGTGCACCGTCGAGACGACGCTCGGGTGGATCTTCGTCGATCGGGCCTCGCTCTGGTAGAGCGTGAGCGAGCCGCTGCCCGGCCGCGCGAGGACGGCGACCGTCAGCACGATGACGCCGACACCGCCGATCCATTCGGTGAACGATCGCCACCACTGCATGGTCGCGGTGAGATCTTCCTCGGCGTAGGCCATCGTCAGTCCCGTCGAGGTGAAGCCGCTGAGACTCTCGAAGACCGCGTTCAGCGGATCGCGGAAAGCCGAGATCGTCTCGGTCAGCGGCGGCGTATTCGCCCAGGCCGGGAACGGATCGACGGCGACCGTCCACGCGACGAGGAGCAACGGCAGCCCGCCGAGCACGCCGACGACGGCCCACGCGCTGGCCGCGATGAGCATCCCGTGGAGCTTGTCCGGTTCGGGCGCGTCGAGGAAACGGCGGGTCGCGCCGACGCCGATCGCGAGCATCGCGAGCCCCGACAGTACGAGGGCCGGAACGGCGTAGTACTCGCCGTGAATCAGTGCGACGGGGATCGAGACCAACGGCATGAGGGCGACGATCTGTACGATCCGGCCGACGTCCCGTCCGACCGTCCGAAACCGCACGCGCATCACTGATCCCCGGTGAACGCCGCGACGGCGTCGGACAGGGCCGTGTCGTCGGTGAACACCGTCACCTGGTCGCCCGCGTGGATCGTCGTTTCTCCCCTCGGCGCCCGAATTTCGCCGTCGCGCTCGAGCGCGACGACGAGACACCCTTCGGGAAGGATACCGGTTTCACGGGCCGCCGAGAGGCGCTGCCCGCTCATCGGCGCATTCACGGTAACGGTCAGTTCGACCAGTTCCGTCTCCTCGTCGAGCTCGACGAAGTCGCTGACGTTCGGGTAGCGGACGGAGTGATAGAGGTGGTCCGCGATCAGCCGTTGCGGGTTCTCGATCATGCTGACGCCGATCTTCTCGAAGACGGGCAGGTTCTCGGGATCGTGGACGACGCTGACGAGGTTCGGCACGTCGTGTTCCTGCGCGAGCAGCATCACCATGATGTTGACGGCATCGATGTCCGTCGTGGAGATGACGGCGTCCGCGCGATCGATCTCGGCGTCCCGAAGCGTGCCGTGGTTCGTCGCGTCGGCGTTGAGCACGAGACAGTCGTACTCGGCCGAGATGGCGTTCGCACGTTCTTCGTCGTTCTCGATGACGACGACGTTGTTACCGTCGCCAACGGCGAGATCGATTAGATTTGAGCCGATGCTTCCCGCGCCGACGATGATGAGGTACATACTGGATGCTGGAGTGCGGTCAGTCGTAATCGTTGGAGTCGATTCGGACGAACGCGCCGTCGCGTTCGCGGGCTGTCTGCGGTGGAACCGGATCTGCGTCGGAGACGCCGTCGACGCGCGGCCGCCGATCCGCGGCCGCGTCCGGAGACACCCGCGCGTCGGTCCCGCCACCCTGCGCCGCCGACCCCGGTTCCGCAGGCTTCGTCATATCCACTGATTCAGCAATATAAAGGTATTCTCACTTTCGATTCGCTATCCGATATCGAAAGCGCCCCGCGAACGCGATCGGACGGGATCGCCGAACGGGGATCGGGAGCAGTAGACGCCGATCCGCCCCCGTCAGGGCCGGGGTCCACCCGCTGTCGAGAACCAGCGCGTGCTACCCCGGTTCGGGAAAAGCGGCATCGAATCTGGCACATGTTTTACTCGCTCGGTCCCTTTCGATACCTGTGAACGCTGCTCCCGAGATCCGTCGAGCGACCCGCGGCGACGCGGCGGCGATCGCCCGCTGTTACCGACGGGCGTACGCGACGGCGGTCGACTTCGGCTATCGAACGCGGCTGACCGACGTCGACGCGGAGACGGTCGCATCCTGGCTCTCGGACGGACTCACGTTCGTCGCCGAAGACGGCGGCGAGGTGATCGGCACGGTGCGACTGCTCGGCGAATCGGTGCCGACCGTCGAACGCCTCGCTGTCGTTCCGGACCGACAGCGCGAGGGCACCGCGACGCGGCTCCTCGATCACGTCGAGACGCTCGTCGGCGATCGCGGCGGCGAGCGCCTGCGGCTCACGACGTTCGCCGACCACCCGTTCCTGCTCGAGTGGTACGAGCGCCGCGGCTACGAGCCGATCGACTGCTCCGAGGAGAGCGCCTTCACGTTCGAGTTCGTCCTGCTGGAGAAACCGCTCGATGCCGCGCCCGACCGGACTACAAACGACCGGACCGCTCTCGATCGATCGCGATCGGACGGGTCGGCGTCGACGTAGTCTCGAGTCGACCGTCGGGCACCTCGCGGCCGGCCCCGATCGGCTGACGAGAGCGAGCCGAACTCACCGCCGCGGATTCGCGTTCGGCAACGCGAACCCGGCCGCCAGATAGATCACGGCGCCGGCGAGGGCCGCTCCGCCCAGACCGATCGGGAGCGCGACATCGGCGAGCTGGGTCGCGAGCACGAGCAGCCCCGTGACGGACAGCGCGAATCCGGCGGCGAGTCGGTGGAGCCCGCGAACCGGGTTGCTCCCGTCGGGGGACTCCATCGTCCCGGATCCGTCGTTTTCCTGGGCGTTCAGCATCACCGGAAGGAGCAGGTAGATCCCGCCGCCGACGAAGACGCCGGCGAGCCCGCCGACGATCGGATCCCCGAGCGCGACCTGTCCGACGATCGCGAACATGACGACGTCGAACGCGCCGACCGCCGCGGCGAGCAACTCGGGAGAGATCGGGCCGTCCTCGATCGACGCCTGAGACGCGTCGTGCGTGGTGTCCATGGTAGTGGTGGACGGTACTCAGCGCCGCCAAATATATTTTATCCAAACAATCTGTGCGAAAACGAACGCGCTGGCACTCACTCGAAATCGGTCCCTGACGGCGATTTCGAGAACGTCGAGAGGTACGCCGGCGGCACCTCGTCGGTCGTGTACGTCTCCGCGCCTCGCTTCGCGATTCGGCGGCCGTCCGCGAGCAGTCCGGCAGCGTCGACGACCAGCGCGACGGGGGCGCTCGCGTGGCGCCGTCCGACTCGTCGGGCGACCTCGGGGCTCCCCGAGAGGTGAACGTGCTGGCGCGACATCGGCCGGAGGCCCGACGTCCGGATCGACGCGAGGGCTTCCGGGTCGGTTCCGTGGTACAGTTCGTCCGGCACCGGCGCGTCCGTCGGTTCGAGGTCGACGTCGATCGAGTGGCCGTACGCGGCCCGGACGCGACCGCGATCGTCCCCGTCCCGATCGGCGCCCTCGGCGACGCCGTCGCCACCGTCGACGTCGGCTCGCTCGAATCGCCCCTTCGGATCCGTCGCGATCACCGCCGCGACGTGATCCGCGGTAGCCCAGTCGTACCTACGCTCGACCGCGGCGACGAGGTCGCCGTACGCCGTCCAGGCCCGATCGTCCAGTTCCAGCCCGACGTCGTCGGGGAAGTGCCGGAGCGCGCCGCTCGTGAACTTCGAGAGCCGCCGACGCTGGGTTCCCGACAGCAACTGCGCACCCGGCGCGTTGCAGACCGGGCACCGTTCTCGTTCGCCGCCGAACGAACCGTGGTCCGCGCAGGTTCGGATCGGGTCGGTCACGGGTGACGTTCGTCGCTCGAGCGGAAAAGGACGACGAACGACCCGTCGATCGGGGCGATCGCAGCGAGCAGGTCGACGGCGACGGTCGATCTCCAGGCCGTCCTACTGCCCGGTCCGGAACGACAGATCGAGCGACGGCGCCGAGTGCGTGAGCGCCCCCATCGAGATGACGTCGACGCCCGTCGCGGCGTAGTCGGCGACGGTCTCGATCGTGATCCCGCCGCTGGCCTCCGCGAGCACCGCGTCGTGTCCGTCGTCGCGAAGTCGATCGACGGCCGTCCGCGTCTCGTCGGGGCTCATGTTGTCGAGCAGGACGACGTCCGCGCCCGCGGCGGCGGCCCGCGGCGCATCGTCGACGGTCTCGACCTCGACGTGGATCTTCGTCGCGAACGACGCCCGCGCCTGAAAGCGGTCGATCGCCCCTTCCAGCCCCAGCTCGGCGACGTGGTTGTCCTTCACCATCGCCATGTGCGAGAGGTCGAGCCGGTGAGTGTCGCCGCCGCCCGCGACGACGGCGCGCTTCTCGAGACCCCGGAGTCCGGGCGTCGTCTTGCGGGTCGCCGCGATCCGGACGTCGTCGGATTCGGTGCGGGCTCGATCGACCGCTTCTCGCGTCCGCGTCGCGATCCCCGAGGCGTGCCCCGCGAGATTCACGGCGATCCGTTCGCCCCGAAGGACTTCCCGGGCGGGCCCCTCGACGCGGAGGAGTTCGTCCCCGGGATCGATCTCCGTCCCGTCGTCGAGGGCCTCGAGCACGCCCACGTCGAGATACTCGAACACGGCGCTTGCGGCCTCGAGGCCCGCGGCGGTGCCCGGCTCGTTGGCGACGAGCGATCCGATCGTCTCGCCAGGAACGTCGTTCGTCACGTCGTGGTGACCGACGTCTTCCCGGAGCCAGCGTTCGATCTGTAACGAGGTGATCATGCGGTTCGTTCGCCGCTGGGGTCCCGGATCGAATAAACCCGCCCGTTTCCGGCCGCCGACCGCGTCGCCGAGAATCAGGAAAACGTGACGCTCAGACTGCAGAAACAGTTACGTCGATCATTGCCCTGTCTCTGTCATGATCGATACGCTTCTCGACTCGCTCTCTTCGCTGTTCGAGGGAGTTCCCCCCTGGCAGGCGACCGCGCTCCTGGTGGGGTTCTCGCTCGGGCTGGCGGTGGTACTCGAAGTCGTCGTCCTCCGAACCCTGCTGCGGTACACGGGCCGAACGGAGACGGAGTACGACAACATCCTCGTCCAGGAGCTCCGGGCGCCGATCGTGGTGACGGCCGCGCTGGCGGGCGTCTACGTGCTCACACAGCTCACGGCGGTCAACGAAAACGTCCTGCTCACGCCCGACCAACTCGATACGTTCTTCGGCAAGCCGTCGCTGTCGATCATCGTCGTCGCCTGGGCCTTCGCCTCGAACCGGGTCGTCAACCGATTCGTCGAGGAGGTCAAGGACAAGGGCTCGCGGTTCGACTTCGCGCCCGTCTTCTCCAACGTCTGGACGTTGATCGTGTTCGTCGGCACGATCGGGATCCTGCTGTCACTGTGGGAGTACAGCATCTCGCCGCTGCTCGGCGCGGCCGGCGTCGCCGGCATCGCCGTCGGGTTCGCCGCCCGGGACACCGTCGCCAACTTCTTCGGCGGCATCGCGCTGTACTTCGACGACACGTACAAGCTGGGCGACTACATCGAACTGGACACGGGAGAGGCCGGGACCGTCGTCAAGGTCGGGGTCCGATCGACGACGCTGATGATGCGCGACGAAGTGCTCGTCACCGTCCCCAACGCGTCGCTGAACGCCACGAGGGTGATCAACCAGTCGGCGCCCCAGCGTCGGAAGCGGCTCAAAGTGCCGATCGGGGTCGCCTACGGGACGGACGTCGACGCCTTCGAGGAACTCGTCCTGGAGATCGCGGACGAAGAGTCGCTCGTCCTCGACTCGCCGCGACCGCGGATGCGATTTCGCGCGTTCGGCGACTCGGCGCTCGAATACGAACTCCTCTGCTGGGTGGCCTCGCCGATCCGGGAGAAGAAGGCGCAGCACCGACTCAACCGGGCGATGTACAAGGAACTGACCGCGGCGGACGTCGAGATCCCGTTCCCACAGCGGGAGGTCACGCTGCAGCCGGCGAACGCAGAGGGAGGTCACGACGATGCGGCGTCCGCGACGTCGATCGCGGACGGGGCGAGCGCGATCGGTTCGGAACGACGGTCCGCGTAGCGGGACGATCGGTTCCGGCCGGCGCGACGATGCGATCGTCGCCGTCGATGGCGTCGCCGAATCGTTACTGCGTGGGGGCCGGCTCGTCGACGACGTAGTGGCACCCTCTCGACTCCGCGTTCTCGCTCGCTGCGCGCGCGATCAGCAGCGCCACGACGCTCGCGTTCCGGAGTTCGTACAGGTCGCGGGCCGTCCGGGTGCGGACGTAGGCGTCGACCTCGCCCTTGAGGCGCCGGAGGACGGCGCTCGCGCGGGCGATTCCGTCGGGATCGCGTTCGAGTCCCAGGTAGTCGTCCATCGTCCGCTGCAGGCGGGTGAACTTCTGGGCGGCGAAGCGATCGGGCAGGGCCGGATCGCTGTTTCGGAGGTCGGGCGCCTCGATCGGTTCCGGGTCGAACCGCTCCGCGGTTTCACCGCTCCGCCCCGAGGTGCGATGCACCTCGCTGACCGCGTCCTCGCCCGCGCGGAGCCCCCAGACGAGCCCTTCTAGCAGACTCGTACTCGCCAACCGATTCGCACCGTGGACGCCCGTTCGCGCGCACTCGCCGACGGCGTAGAGCCGATCGAGCGTCGTCCGCCCGCGATCGTCGACGTCGATCCCGCCGCAGCAGAAGTGCTCGCAGGGTGCGACGGGGATCTCGTCGCCGTCGACGCCCCGATCGCGACACGTCGCGGCGAGGTTCGGGAACTCGGCCTCGAAATCGAGGGGACGCACGTCGAGGACGACCTCGCCGGTTTCCTCCCGTTCGGCGGCGACGGCGCGCGCGACGACGTCCCGCGGAGCGAGTTCCGCCTGCGGGTGGTAGTCGGCCATGAATCGATCGCCGTCACCGTTGCGGAGGACGGCGCCCTCGCCGCGGAGGGCTTCGGAGAGCAAGAAGGGCGCGTCCCCGTCGTACGCGGTGGGGTGGAACTGAACGTACTCGAGGTCAGCCACGTCGGCACCCGCGAGTGCGGCCATCGCGATCCCGTCACCAGTCGCGTCGTCGGGGTTGGTCGATCGACCGTAGAGCGCGCCGATGCCGCCGGTGGCGAGGATCGTGGCGCCGGCGTAGATCGGTTTGCCGGTCGGTTCTTCGTCGCTTATCACGCCGTGAACGCGCCCCTCGTGGGTGAGCAGGTCGAGCGCGGCGACGTTCTGTCGAACCTCGATCCGATCGCGCTCGTCGACGAAGTTCAGGAAGGGGCGCAGAATGTGCGTCCCCGTCGCGGCGGCGACGTGGAGGATCCGACGCTGGGAGTGTGCGGCCTCGCGGGTGTAGTCGAATTCGCCGTTCCCATCCGCACGCTCGTCGAACGCGATCCCGAGGGTGTCGAGGAGCACGTCCTCGACGGCCTCGTCGGCGGTCTCCACGAGGACGTCGACGGCGTCGAGATCGGCCGTCCCGTCGCTCGCCTCGAGAATGTCCCGTTTGAGACCCTCGGGATCGCCGCGGGTGGTCGAGATGCCGCCCTGCGCCCGGTCGGTGCTGGCGTCGTCGGGCCGTTCGGCTTTCGTCAGCAGCAGGACGTCCGCGCCCGCCCGCGCCGCGGCGAGGGCGGCCGCACAGCCCGCGATACCGCTACCGACGACGAGTACGTCCGTCGTCTCGTGGGGGTGGTTCTCCGTCATGGCTCTCAGATCTCGAGCATCCGATCGAGCGCCAGTTTCGCGAGTTCCTTCTCCTCCGGGGCGACCTCGATCACGTTGCGTTCGCGACCCTCGACCAGTTCCTCGAGCACCCAGGCGAGGTAGTTGGGGTCGATCTGGCGCATCGCGTTGCAGTCCATGCAGGCGTCGCCACAGAGCGGGAGCACGTTCACGTCGGGGTGCCACCGCTCCAGATGGTTCGCGAGGTGGATCTCGGTGCCGATCGCCCACGTCTCGCCGGGGTCGGCCTCGGCGATCGTCTCGCAGATCGTCGCCGTCGAGCCCACGACGTCCGCGGCCTCGACGACCTCGCGGCGACACTCGGGGTGGACGACCACGTTCGCGTCGGGGTGTTCCTCGCGGATGGCCTCGACGTGGTCCACGCGGAACCGCTCGTGAACCTGACAGTAGCCGTCCCAGAGGATGATGTCCTTCTCGGCGACGTCGTCGTCGTCCTTGCCCTCGGGGTCCCATGGGTCCCACGTGGCGATTTCGCCCCCCATTCCCAGCCGGTGGGCGGTGTTCTCCCCGAGGTGCTTGTCGGGCAAGAAGAGGACTTTGTCGCCTCGATCGAAGGCCCACTCGAACGCGCGGTGGGCGTTCGAGGAGGTGCAAACGAGTCCGCCCTGGCTCGCACAGAACGCCTTCAGATCGGCGTAGGAATTCATGTACGTGATCGGAACGATGTCGGCGTCGGGCGCAGCCGCGGTGATCTCGGCCCACGCGCTGTCGACCTGCAGTGCCTCGGCCATCCCGGCCATGGGACACGACGCCTCCATGCTCGGGAGGATCACCGTCTGGTCGTCGTCGGTGATGATATCCGCGCTCTCAGCCATGAACGTGACCCCGCCGAAGATCACGTACTCCGCGTCAGCCTCGGCGGCCCGCTTCGAGAGCTGATAGGAGTCGCCGACGAAGTCGGCGTGCTCGACGACCTCGCGGCGCTGGTAGTTGTGTCCGAGGATTACGACGTCGTCACCGAGCGCCGCGAGCGCCGCCTCGATGCGCTCGGTTCGCTCGTCCACCTCGAGATCCCGGTATCGCGAGGGCAGCTGTTCGAGGTTGTCGTATTTGAACAAACTTAAATCGGTCTCCAGCTCCGCCGTTTCCATTTTTACCATGTTACGCTACCTGTGGTTGTGCTCACGTCGTCGGCCCATATTGAATAACTTTTTCCTTCGAAATCCTATTCCGGAGGATTACCACCGAGAGATGCGGCAGTAGGGAACGCCCCATCGGTTTTTCAGACTGGAGAATAGATTTTTCCTCCGGTCGACCGCTATGCGGACGTTGAGTTCTTTTACCGGGCGTCCCTAGAGGCGGTATGAGACTCGAAGATCCCTTCGCCGGCTTCACGCGGCGGGACTGGGAGCGGACAGCGCCCGAGGGGACGGTCCGTCTCGCCGTCGTCGGCACCGGCGGCTTCGCCCGGAATCGGGCCCTTCCCGCGATCGCCGAGGGGACGTACTGCGAGGCGACAGCGCTCGTGACGGGATCGCCCGATCGGGCGCGATCGCTCGCAAGCGAGTTCGACGTCGACCACGTCCTCGATTACGACGGGTTCCGCGTGGGGGACCACGCCGGCACCTACGACGCGGTCTACGTCGCGACGCCGAACGCGACCCATGGCGAGTACGCGATCGCCGCAGCCGAGCACGGCAAACACGTCATCTGTGAGAAACCGTTAGAGGCGTCGGTCGATCGCGCTCGGGCGGTCGTCGACGCCTGTCACGAGGCCGACGTGACCCTGATGACCGCCTACCGACTGCAGACCGAGCCGACGGTTCGGCGCACGCGAGAACTCGTCCGCGACGGCGTGATCGGCGACCTCGTTCAGATCCACGGCAGTTTCTCGCACCCGATCCTCGAGTACGCGGGGTCGAACACGTGGCGCCTCAACCCCGACCTGGCGGGCGGCGGCGCACTCGTCGACCTCGGCGTCTACCCGCTGAACACGATCCGATTCGTGCTCGGCCGCGATCCCGACGGCGTGTACGCGACGACCCACTCCAGTGGCGACCCGTTCGATGAGGTCGACGAACACGTCGCTTTCCAACTCGAGTTCCCGTCGGGGGCAACGGCTTCCTGTACGGCGAGTTTCGACGCGCACGCCAGCAGCCGGCTCGAACTGATCGGCACCGACGGAATGATCTCGATCGCCTCGCCGTTCGGCGGCGTCGTCCCCCAAGAAATGGTCATCGAGAGCGGCGACATGTACATGGAGTACACGGGCCCGCCGGTCGACGAAGTTCGCGAGGAGTTCGATTACTTCGGCTACTGCGTGCTCACGGGCACCGATCCCGAACCCGACGGCGAGGACGGCGTCACGGATCTCCGGGCGATCGAGGCCGCCTACGAGTCGGCGGAGACGGGGCGACGGGTCGATCTCGACTGACCGACGTCAGCGTCGATCGGGCGCGAGTTCGTCGATCGTCCGCCGGGCCAGGTCATCCGAGGCGGGCGCGGGGATCACGACGATCGGGTGATCGACCCCCGTCTCCGAGACGAGGGTTCGAAGTTGCTCGCGCGCGTCGTCGGGCGTTCCCGCCACGCCGAGGTCGTCGACCATCTCGTCCGTAACGGCCTCGGCGGCCGCCCCTTTCTCGCCGTCGCGCCACGCCTCGGCGACCCGATCGGCCGCGTCGGGGTAGCGCATGCCGACCGCCCGGCGGTAGCCCTCGCCGCTGCCGACGTAGTAGGCGACGTGCTTGCGCAGCACCGCTCGAGCGTCGTCGGAGTCGTCGCTCACCGCGGCGGGGACGTACGGGGCGATCGCGATCTCGTCGGGGTCGCGATCGCGTTCCCGGGCCGCCTCGGCGACGACTTCGAAGGCGTCGTCCAGTTCGGAGAAGGGGATGTTGTGGGGGATCCACCCGTCGCAGAGCCGTCCGACGACGCGCCGGTTCGCCGGTCCGAGTCCAGCGTGGTAGATCGGGAACTCGGCGTCGATCGCCGGGAAGTCGGCGACCGAGAGCAGTTCGCCGTCGTACTCGACTGGCTCGCCGGTTCCCGCGGTGAGTTCCTGGACGATCTCGATCGTCTCGTGGGCGCGCCGGACCGGTCTGTCGAAGGCCATCCCGTGCAGATCCTCGACGGCCTTCGGAGTGCTCGTTCCCAGGCCGAGCGTGAACCGGCCGTCGGACGCCTGCTGCATCGAGGCGGCGGTCATCGCGAGCACCGCGGGCGATCGGGAGTAGACGTTTAAGATCGCGGTGCCGACGTCGATCGACTCGGTTCGACCCGCGATCTCGGCGGCCTGGACGACGCCGCTCGCGCCCCAGAGTTCGCCGACCCAAACCGCGTCGTACGCCCGCTCCTCCGCGCGAACGGCGACGTCGGCGAGATCCACGTCGCCGAAGGCCGTCACCATGAGTCCAACCTCCATGCCCGGGTGGAGAACGTCCACCACGAAAATCCGTGGGGTCGAAGAGGGACTGTCGACTCGCCCTCTGTTCCCCGATCGGCCCCGCGGCGGGCGAACGAGACGGCCGGATGACGCCGTCTGGAACGCGACGACACCACCGAAACTGGACGGCGGCGGCGGCGCGATAGCCGACGCCGGTGACGAACGCGACGACGATCGGTCCGGGCCGATTTCACTTCCGCTCCGGTGGCGGCAGTTTAAATACGATCGGGATCGAACTGACGCATGCCTCCCAGTGAAACCAAGGAGGAGGCGTGACACCATGAGCGACGTACGACAGCACGCGGACGACATACACGACCAGTTTTCGGACCATCTCGACCTGAGCGTCGAGGACGTCGAAAAGCGCCTGCGAACCCTCGTCGACGAGTACAAAGTGCCGATCGACGAGGCGCGCCGGAGCGTGACGAACCACTACCTGGAGGAAGCCGGCCTCGATCGCGAGGACCTCGCGAGCGGATCGAGCGAGGCCGCCCAGGTCGAGGACGTCGACGAGCCGGAACAGTGGATCGACCTCACCGCGAAGGTCATCGAACTGTGGGAGCCCCGCAGCGATTCCGTCGCGCAGGTCGGCCTGCTGGGCGATCCGACGGGCACGATCAAGTTCACTAAGTGGGCCAAATCCGACCTTCCCTCGCTCGACGAGGGCGGCGTCTACGAACTCCGGAACGTCGTCACCGACGAGTACCAGGGCAGGTACTCGGTCAAGCTGAACTCGACGACCGTCATCGAGGAACTCGACGAGGACATCGAAGTCGGCGACGACACCAGCGAGATCGAGGGCGCCCTCGTGGACATGCAAAGCGGCAGCGGCCTCATCAAGCGCTGCCCGCACGACGACTGCACTCGAGTGCTCCAGAACGGCCGCTGCAGCGAGCACGGCGAGGTCGAAGGTGAATTCGACCTCCGGATCAAGGCCGTCGTCGACGACGGGATCGACGCCCACGAGGTCATCTTCGACAAGGACGCCACGGAGGACCTGACGGACATCAGCTTAGAAGAGGCGAAAGACATGGCGATGGACGCGCTCGACACCACCGTCGTCGCCGACGAGATTCGCGATCAGATCGTCGGCACCTACTACCGCATCGAGGGACCGACCTTCGGCCGCTACGTCCTGGCCGACGACGTCGAGGAACTCGACGGGCCGGCGAATGCCGAGGAACTGCTGATCAAAGCGAGGTCGATGTGACATGAGCCAGGCAGAACTCACCCGCGAAGTCGCCCGCCGCGTCTTCGCCTCCGAATTCAACGATTCGACGTATACCTTCAAAGAGAGCGACGACGAGCGCGCGCCCAACTACGCGCTGCTCCCGACGGGCGATCGCGCGAACCGCGTGTTCATCGTCGGCACCCTCACCGAGACCGAGGACGTCGGCGAGGACAGCGAGTACTGGCGCGGCCGCGTCGTCGACCCGACGGGGACGTTCTTCGTCTACGCCGGCCAGTATCAGCCCGAGGCCGCCTCGGTCCTGCGGGATGCCGAGCCGCCGGCGTACGTCGCGATCGTCGGTAAACCGCGAACCTTCGAAACCGACGACGGCACCGTCAACGTCTCAGTCCGCCCCGAGTCCATCGCGATCGTCGACGACGCCACTCGCGATCGCTGGGTCGTCGAAACCGCCGAGCGCACGCTCGATCGGATCGAAGCCTTCCGCGAGTGGGAAGCCGAGCAGGAGGCGCCCGAGAGCGGCTCGACGGCGCCGACGAACGAGTACGCCCAGATGGCCCGTGAGCGGTACGACTCGCCGGTCGAGAACTACCGCCGCGACGTGATCCAAGCGCTCGAGAGCTTAGAAGAGATCGAAGCGGACGCGACGGCCTGATCGCAGCGACCGACACACCACCGACGACACACCCGCGGTTCTTTTCGCGATCGACGCCAGACGCGAGCGACGGCAGTTGTCGACGCCCCACGGCGGCTCTTCGGTCTCGTTGTGCGATCGTCTGACAAAGTGTTAAGTGCGACGACGGTCGACTATCCCTACAATGGGCAACAAGAACAAGACGATCTCGTTTCGCGTGAACGAGGACGCGTTCGAGGCGTTACAGGACATCGCCGAGGAGCGCGACATCTCGTTGTCCGCCGTTTTCCGGGACTACGTCGATCAACTCGTCGAACACGACGGACAGGTCGCGGTCGTGCCGGAGTCCGACCTCCGAGCCGCGGGGACTGCCGAGGGAGAAGGGGACCTCCAGTTCCCTCCGACCGTGGAGGTGCCGAAGAGCTTCATCCGGGAGCACGAACGGCTCGAACTCGAAGCCGACCACCTCCGCGAGCAACTCGACGAGTACAAATCCTACGTCACCGACCTCCAGGACCGCCTCGAGGACGAGAACAACGAGGTACTCCTGCTCGACGACCTCGACGAGGCCGACGGTCCGTCGCAGCTCCGCTAGGGACGCGAGCGCTGACGGCGTGAAAACCGCGATCGGCGATTCGTTCCGGATTATCTCGTGAGGTCCCGCTTTGCCCGGCGAATCTCGTCTTCTTTCTCCCCGGCGCCGTCGACCCGGGCGAGGGCTTCGGCCGCTTCGAGCGTGCGGACGCCGTCGTCGAGGAACGAAAGGACGTCGCCGGCGTAGGCGTAGACCATGTAGTCGTCGGACATCACGTCGACGATCGCGCCCGGACCGAGCCCCTGCGCGCGGAGTTCGAGCAGGTACCGGATGAACTTCTGCTCCGGGCAGCCGCAGTAGGGGTTGTCGTCGCAGTCGCAGTCGAGAAAGTCCTCGGCGAAGTCCAGCACCCGATCGCGGGTCGTGTCGTCGAGTTTGTCGAGGCCGTCCCCGCGAAAGAGCAGGTCCAGGGTCGCCCCCTTGAACGCGCCTTTGGGAATGTTCGTCTCGAGCTGGGAGCTGAGCTGCCGATGGTTCTTGATGTAGATCTTGTCGGTGATGGCCACGCGTTGGCGGTGCTACGGGTGTCGGGCCGAAAAACGTCCCGGTTGTGCGGCTCGGAGTGAGCGCGATTGGAAACGAACGGAGTGAGAAACGCGGAATGCGAGCGGGGAGCAAAGCGACCCACGAGCGAAGCGGATGAGAATTGCGATGAAGCGAGCGGCGAAGCCGCGAGCGGGAGCGTGCGATCGAAATCCTGCGGTACGGAGTCGCACACTCCCGTCCCCGAGTCGTAACGTATTTCAGTCCAACCACCTGTAGAGAGAAGTGTAAGCGCGTCCGGGTTGGGGTAGTGGTTATCCTTCAGCCTTGTGGAGGCTGAGACGCGGGTTCGATTCTCGCACCCGGACTTTCTGCGGCGAACAACTCCGTGAGCCACAGAAATCCGCGGAGAATCGAACCCTGGAAGTCGCAGCGCCGAGCGGAGCGAGGCGACCGTCTTCCTTCGGTTCGATTCTCGCACCCGGACGTTTTCGCGACGATTCTACGGGAGTCCGATCGAGAATTGACTCACCAGCGGTGGTGTACGTGTTCGGCGACGTACTCCTCGTAGACGTCTCGCGTCGCGCCGTGGGCCCGGTTGGATAGCGGTTCGAGATCGGATGCGGCGGCGTTCGATCGGACGTGCTTCGGCGACGTGGTCCCCGGAATGACCGTCGACACCGCCTCGTGGTCGAGGATCCAGCGGAGCGTGAACGCGGCCAGCGAGAGATCCTCGGGAACGTGGGGGTCGAGCGCCTCGACGGCATCGTGACCCGTCTCGTAGGGGACGCCCGCGAACGTCTCCCCGACGTCGAACGCCTCGCCCTCGCGGTTGAAGTTGCGGTGGTCGTTCTCGGGGAACGACTGCTCGCGATCGAGCGCACCCGTCAGCAGCCCCGAGGCGTACGGGACGCGGACGATCACGCCGATATCCTTCTTTCTGGCTTGCTCGAAGAACAGCTCCTTCGGGCGCTGACGAAACGGGTTGAAGATGATCTGGACCGTCTCCACGACGTCGTACTCGATCGCCTTGGTCGCCTCCTCGACCTTCTCGACGCTGACGCCGGCGTGGGCGATCGTGCCCTCGTCTGTGAGCCGTTCGAGGGCCTCGAACGTCGACGGCTGGTAGTACGCCTCGGTCGGCGGGCAGTGCAACTGGACGAGGTCGAGCGTCTCCTCGCCGAGGTTCTCGCGGCTCCGGTCGACGAACTCGGAGATGTTCTCGTAGGTGTAGCGGCCCGCTTCGTGGGGATCGAGCCGTCGACCGGCTTTCGTCGCAACGAAGACGTCGTCGTGAGCGTCGCGCTCGTCGAGGACGCGGCCGACGTGTCGCTCGCTGCGACCGTCGCCGTAGACGTCCGCGGTGTCGACGAAGTCGATACCCGAATCGAGAGCGGCGCGGACGACGTCGCGGCCGGTCTCGTCGGAGACGTCGCCCCAGCTGCCGCCGATGTTCCACGTGCCGAGGCCGACTTCCGAGACGTCGCGTCCGGTCGAACCGAGTCGTCGATGGTTCATGCCCGATCGATGATCGCCGGATCGGGTATGTCTTGGCCTCGTGGCAATCGACCGCGTGGGCGGTCCGTGAGCGGCAGTCTGCGACGCGGTCTGAGTTACGAGTACGGCTCGGATGTGCGACGATCGACGGCGTACAACGCGATCGCCACGCTGACGACGGCGACGCCGATCCCGGCGATCACGTCGATCAACCAGTGAATGCCGAGGAACATCGTCGAGACGATGATGGCCGCGGCGAGGACGGTCGCGACCCACGACCACAGCGGGTAGTCGTCGCGCGTTCGCCACGCCAGTATCGCCACGGTTACCGCGAACGAGACGTGAAGCGACGGAAAGACGTTCGCGCTCGAGTTGATCTCCGCGGTGAACGTCATCACCTGCGGATACTGCTCGAACATCGGCTCTCGAACGGTGTCGATCACCTTCCGCGGGCCGCGTGCGATAAACAGGAGGTAACAGAGCGCGCCGATGCCGTAGTTAGCGCTGTAGGCGACGAAGAGCTCCTTCAGATGCCGGTGCGTCGGTAAGAACAGATACGCGATCACCGAAAAGCAGAGGATAAATCCGAATCCGAACAGGTAGACGGACGAAAAAAATCCGGTCAATTCGAGCGGGATGAGCGACTGAAGGGCCGCGACGAAATCGCCCTCGAGAGCGTACAGTTCGTCGGTGATGTTGACGCCCAAGGCTGTCGAGAGCCGCTGTCCCGTGGTCGTGTGCGACGCTCGGTTGAACAGGTACACGAGGATCAATACGCCGGCGTACGGCGCGATCGCCCGTGACCGCGCTTGTATCTCATCGACGGTCAGCGCGAACGGATCGATGCCGCTGAGTTTGCTCATCACTGCGACCAGCGCGGTAACCACGAGGACGATGAGGATAGTTATGCTCCCGAACGCCATACGGCCACTGTACAGTAGCAGACGGAGGCGATTAAGCCGTTCGCCGTCTTATTTAGGTGCCGTTCGCGGGCGGCAGATCGGCGAGCCGACCGATGCGTGCGTCAACAGCGGGTCGATCCTTGGTAGCGGGCCGCCCGTCGGTAGCGGGTCACCCCGTCTCTCATCCCGCTTTTTACGAGCCCTTGACTACGAACGCGGTTCCAGTCCCGAAGAAACCGACAGTACACGTCGTCATCTTCGATCCGAAGGAGCGTTTCGTCGTTGTTGGTCAACCCGAATCCGCTCAAATTCTGCGAGCCCGTGTAGACGAGTTTCCGGCGCTCCGCGTCGCCGTCGACGTCGAAATCCGCGTCTATCAACATATTCTTTGAATGAACGTTCGGGGACCGATCGGGCGTCAATCCCTTTCGTGGGGTGTAGCTCGGATATTCGAGCACTTCGGCTCCCGCGTTTCGGAGATGATCGGCGACGTTGCTGGCCCCTTGGTTGAGGATCACGCCGACGGAGCACCCGCCGTCGACGAGCTCCGCGATTCGGTCGATCACTTCGAGGCGGCCCGTATCCCAGATGAAGTACATGAACCGAATCGCCGCGTCCGAGGACGGTGAAACGTTTTCGAGCGCCGTAAGGAGGGGGTCGAAGTCGGATCGGGGAGAGAAGAAGACGGTGGCGGTGTCGGTTTCGACGGTTCGGTTATAGTGATAATTCGTCTCGCCGGTCATCATGTCGTTCCAGTAACTTCGATAGGCGTCGTACAGGTCGGCGTCCCCGCGGAACACGATCGACGTGTTGTGCAGGTGGCGTTGACTGTTCGTGAAATTAGCCGACGACTGCCAGACGACCTCCGTCTCGCCGTTTCGTAACGTGTCCAGGAGGAGAAATTTGTTGTGATTGATATTGTCTCCGATCGCTCCATCGACGGTGATCGATACCGAATCGTCCAGCTCGTCGAGTAACAGTCGCGTTGCGGCCGTGTGAGCGAAGTGCTCGTCGATCAGTATGTTCAGGTCGACGCCCCGCTCGGCGGCTTCGATGCACGTCCTCGCCAGGTTCGTTCGCGTGAACGTAAAGGTGGAGAGGTGAACGGTCGATCCCGGTGCCGCACGGGACAATAGCGTAGCTACCGTCTCTTCGTGGACGTCGTCCGGCTCTCCTCTGAGCGTCGGATAACTGAACGCAGTCTCGACGGGGGAGCCGGTTTCGACGTCAGGTACCACGTCGGTTGCCGGTGACAGGGAGGCCATCGTTCCGGCCGCACTCGTCGCACCGAGCAGTTTGAGAATCGTTCGTCGCTTCACGGTTATCTGAAGGGGCGATCCCCGCGGGCGGTCGGGATGTGAGGGTGCAGCCGTCCGAGGCGTTCCGTCACCGGACAACCGTGGAGTGGTATCTCGGCTTTCATCGGCGAATACTGGGGTAAAGATGGACTAACCGATATTAATTTTCTGTTCTCAGTTTGATTCAATAATCGAGATAGTAGCTCGTAATTGAGTGTCGGTAGTACTGACTTGCGGCGGAACCTCGACGCGCCGATCGGTCTAGAACGCGTACTCGGTGCTTTCATGGGGAGCGAAGGCACCCGTCTCGTCGCATTCGATGTGGCGCCTCGAGCCGAAAGAAGAGCGTGACCGACAGGTCTCCGGTAAACGCAGCCGAAGGACGATCGATACAACGTGGATCAGTCGACGCCCGCCGACGCCCGTGACCGCGGCTCACAGCCCGTGACTACGGCCGGACACATTCGCGCGAACGCAGACACCTACTATCGATTCGTGGCGATCGAGACGCGCCGGCCGCTACAGCGGTGCGCCGACCAGCACGAGTTTCGCCCGCTCGTCGCCCCGGTTGTGGATCTGTCGCGATTCGTCGGGGTCGAGTCGGATCACCTCATCGGCCTCGAGCGCGATCGTCTCCGATCGATCGGTCAGGTCGACCTCGACGGCGCCCTCCACGACGTAGTAGATCTCCTCCTGACCGGTCTTCGTTTCGTCGTGTTCCTTGCCTTTGCGGCCGGGTTCGAGTTCGAGCACCGACAGTCCGAGTCGATCTGCGCCGAGGGCGCCTTTCAGGAACCACAGTCCGCCCCACTCCTCCGGGGCGACCGAGTCGACATCAGTCTTCGTCGCGGTGTCGTAGCCCATGCGCGAGCGTTATCGCTCATCAGTAAAAATGAGATCGAACCGGAAATCGGTCGCGGCGATCGGTCGAGCGTCGGCGCTACTCCCGTTCTTCCATCGGCAGGTCGCCGAGGTCGATCGACTGATAGACGTCCGACTGCAACTCGGACGCCCGATCCTCGGTGAGGAGGCCGCCCTCCTCGAGCGCGTCGATCAGTTCCGCGATCGTATCGCAGAGGACTTCCGGATCGTTGATACCGGTAGTGTCATCCATACTCTATCGTCCGCCTCGACGGTATTCAGCGGGCGGCGTGCAAGCGCGTGGTCGACCGGACCGCGATCGCCTTCGAGGGCACCCGGCGAACGAAGACGATCGGCGGACTCGATCCGACGAAGTGGCAGACGCTCTGCTCTCCGAACTGCGGAGTTCGTCTGAAGACGGTTTTCGTCGGCGAGTGACGGACTCGGGCACCGTGAAGCTCGGACGATTCGCTTCACCGCCCCTAATACACAAGGCCCCGCGTTTAGGCGCTCCGGACCGAAGCGGTGCGTATGGCGGACGCCCGACTCGGCGGACTGGTCGACGATCCGCGGCGAAACGCGGCGCTAGCCTGGCTCGTGACGGCACTCCTCGCCACGCTCGCGATCGCGCACGCCCTGTCGGGGTCGTACCGCTGGTTCGTCTTCACCGGGTTCGCGATCGCGATCGTGCTGGCTCCGGTCGTCGCCTTCAGGGACCCGATCGCGATGCCGCCCTGGGAGCTCCTGCTGTTGGTCCTGGTGCCGATCGTCGACGCCACGGTCCTCGGCAAGTCGGTGCTAACGAGCGTCACCGTCTACGTCGCCGTCGCGACGATCGCGCTCCTCGTCGCCGTCGAGATTGATCGCTTCACCGCGGTCCGAATGAACCACGCGTTCGCGATCGCGTTCGTCGTGCTCGCGACGTTGGCCGTCGCCGGCGCGTGGAACGTCGCGTTGTGGGTCTCGGATGTCGCGTTCGGGACGGCGTACATCCTCGGCGATCGATCCCAGGACGCGGCCAACCGCGCGATGATGTTCGACTTCGCCTACGCCGCGGTCGCCGGGCTGGTCGCCGGCGTCGTCTTCGATCGGTACGTCCGCTCCGGCGTGGCGGTGATCGCCGATCAACCGTCCGGACCGCAGCGATCCGCGCCCGACGCCGGATCCCAGCCGTCCGCGTCCGACTCGGAGCCGGACCCGGTGCCGTCGCTGGTCCGCGATCGACTCGACGTCTCTGAACGGACCGTCAGACGGCTCTCGCGGATCATGCAAGTCGCCCTCGCGGTGATACTCGGGTACGGCCTCGTCAACCGCGATCCCACGACGATCGCGAACGCCGCGATCGCCCTCGCCATCACGTTTTTCCCGGCGATCTTAGAGCGCGACTACCGACTGCCGCTCGAACCCGAACTGGTGTTCTGGCTGACGGCGGCCGTCTTTCTGCACGCCCTCGGATCGGCCGGCCTGTACGGGTTCATCGGTCCGTGGGACAGTCTAACGCACACGATCTCCGCGACGGTCGTCGCCGCGGCGGGGTACACCGTCGTCCGGGCGATCGACCTTCATACCGACGAGGTGTACTTCCCGACCCCGATGCTGGTCGCCGTCATCCTCGTGTTCGTGCTGGCGTTCGGCGTCCTCTGGGAACTGCTGGAGTTCGGCATCGATCAGAGCGCCCGGCGACTCGGAATGGGAGCGATCGTCGCCCAGCACGGGCTCTCGGATACGATCGTCGACCTCGTCTACGACGTCGTCGGCGCCGCGGTCGCTGCGATCTGGGGATCGATCTATCTCACCGATCTCACGCACCGCATCGCCGATCGGTTCGACGGGTGAGGGGGCGGCCGAAGGGGGCCGCCCGCGGCGAGGATCAGTTCGCCAGCTCGGTGAGCCGTCGTACCTCCGCGTCGTCGAGCGAGAGCCGCGACGCGGCGACGTTCGCCTCGAGATGGTCGGGGTCCGACGTCCCCGGGATGGGGAGGACGACGTCCGATCGGTCGAGCAACCACGCCAGCGCGACCTGTCTGCGGGTGGCGTCGTGCTCGTCGGCGATTTCGTCCAGCGGCTCCGCGTGCGCCGCGAGATCGTCGCCGTCGATCGGCGCCCAGGGGATGAAGCCGATCCCGTTCTCTTCGCAGACCGTAAGCACGTCGGCGCTGGAGCGATCGTTCACGTTGTATCGGTTCTGAACGGTGGCGACATCGACGTGCTCGCGGGCTGTCTCGAGTTGCTCGACCGAGACGTTGCTCACGCCGACCTCGCGAACGAACCCCTCGTCTTGGAGTTTGGCGAACGTCGCGATGGAGTCCTCGTACGGCGTGTCGGGATCCGGCCGGTGGAACTGATAGAGGTCGATCGTGTCGGTCCGCAATCGATCGAGGGAGACGAGGACCTGATTGCGAATGTAGTCCGGGTCGCCATGGGAGAGCCAGTCACCGTCGCGATTTCGGAGGAGCCCCGCCTTGGTCGCAACGAGCACGTCGTCGCGATCGCCGAGCGTCTGACCGATGAGCCGTTCGCTCACGCCGGGTCCGTAGGAGTCGGCGGTGTCGATCAGGTCGATTCCGAGATCGACGGCCGTTTCGAGGACCTCGCGAGCCTGTACCTCGTCCTCGGGCGGGCCGATTATCCCCTCGCCGCAGAGCCGCATCGCGCCGAAACCGAGCCGGTGAACCGTCGTTCCACCGAGTTCGAACGTGTCGCTTTCGTTTGCGATCGAGTCGTTGCTCACGGGAATAGCGTCTCGCGAACGGCTGATAACCGTTGAGCGGTCAGTCGCCGGGAGTCGGTCGACTCCTCGTTGGGAGTTCGCCTGAGGATCAGGTGAATCGAGTGGTCCTCGTCGATCTCGCGCAACTCGTCGAACGAGGACCAGGGGAGCTGGGTTTCGTACCACATCGGCCCGACGAGATCCGTCACGGCGACGATCTCGAGGCCGGACTCCGCCAGCGTATCGAGCATCCACTCGAACCGATCGTCGTCCAACCTGGAGCGGTGGAGTTCGAAGAAGAGCACCAGCGGCTGCTCCGAGTCGAGCACGTCGGACATCCCCTGAAACACCTGCGCCTCGTACCCCTCGACGTCCATCCGCACGACGTTGATCTCGTCGGCCGCGACGTCGCGCTCGTCGAGGATGGTCGAGACGGTCTTCTGCGGGACGTCGATCTGCCGCTCGACGTCGTGTGCCCGGGTGAACGACTCCTCGGCGACGTGCGATTTGTTACTCAGCGGTAGGATGTTGAAGGTGATCGTGCCGTCGCTGTCGCCGACCGCGACCCGTTCGACGTCGATCCGATCGCCGTAGCCGTTGCGCTCGATCGATCGTGAGAGGAGGTCGACGTTTCTCGGGTCGGGTTCGAACGCCAGTACGCGGGTGTCGTCCCCGAGAACACGCGCCTCGAGCAGCGCGTAGTAGCCGATGTTGGCGCCGATCTCCAGTACGGTGACGGGCGAGTCGACTTGCTGAGCAAGCTGGGTGAGTTCCCGCTCGAAGATGCTGGCCGACAGCTCCTCGCGGCCGCCGTACATCAACAGCTCCTGGGAGATGCCGGCCATTGTCGGATCGAGAACCATTTCGCTGCCGTTGATTTCGCGCACCACGGCCCGTTCGTCACCCCGCCAGGCGAGATAGCTCGTGTAGGCGTTCCAGTCTGTGAGTCCGCCCGTGAGCCCGCCGAGCAGGGGGCCGACCTCCCGTCGGCGGAGCCAGCGCCCGACTTTGCGCCGATTGGTTTCGAACCAGGGCTGGACGACCGACGGATCGCTAACTGCGTGGTTTACCTTCGCGACGATGTCCGCCATACGTACAGTGTCAATATCGGTGCTTTTGAGTATGTCCCTCACTATACCTACATGTACGTCACTTCGTAGCCTCTCGCGCGTCAACGAACGCGAGTCCGTCAATCGATCGAGGGCTGACGACCCGTACAACACGTTGCGTGTTAACTTGGGACAATACCTAACCGATCGGCGAGCGTAGGTATGGCGTGGTCACTCCGGGCCAGGTCTACGTGGCGATCGTCGTGCTGCTGTTGTTCGTTGCGTTAGGGGTCGGAATCCGCGTTCTGAAGCGGATCGCGCTGGACGGTCTCGAGCGGCGCCGCAAGTGGCGGGCGGAAGAGATCGAGCGGTACACCGAAGACGAGGAGTACGATCGGATTTCGTCCGAGACGCTCGCGAAGAATTCGGACGGACGGACGCGCCTGCTCTGTCGACGATGCGGCGCGGAGAACGATCCGTCGTTCTCGTACTGCCGTCAGTGCGTCGAACCCCTGTGATTCGCGCCGTCCCGAAAGGCCAACCGCGCGCCGTCGGTCGGCCGCCGAATCCGTCGGTCGACGGACCGGTCATCGCCGCTCGAGTAGGCGTAGATCGACGATGAGGGGAAACTCGCGCGAATCCTCGCGTTCGACCGCGACGGGGACGGCGAGGTCTACGCGCTCGACACCGGCGCCGACGGTGGCGGGCTCTTTCGTCTCGACGCCGCGTGACTGGATCGACGCGAAAAGCGACTGCGATCGTCTACAGGTCGTTCCCCGTCGCCTCCTCTACCGCCTCCTCGGCACCCTCGGCGAGCGCCTCTTCGGTTCCGCCGGATACGTACCCCTCGATCATCTCCACGAGTATCTTGACTATCGCCATGCTAACCGCACTGTATTACCGAATAATATATATTTGGAATTCTACCACTCTCGTCCGAGCCGCGGGCCCCGACCGTCGTCCCCACCGGGATAACCGATTCCGGTGTGGTCGAAGCCGTGGTCGATCGAACCGTCGAACGGTTCGGCGGTCTCGACGTGCAGCGCTCGACGCGGGAGCCCTCGGACGGAAGGCCGCCTCGAAGAGATGACCATCGAAGACTGCCGGATGGTACGCCGCCCGGGTGGGTCGGTAACTCCGCGATGTCCATCTCGGATCGCCCACCGTCCGACCCGTTCTTGGACCGAGGTGGTGGACGTCGCGTGACGACCCGCACGCCTATTCAGTTTCGCTCCCCGCTTGGCTCACGTATATTCAGTCGGAACGGGTACGACGGCGATGACGGTAGAGTTTGACCGGCACTGTATAGTTAACCCCTTCTAGGAGTTCATGTCAGTCGAATCCAGGACCTGTTCGATAGTTGACTTCATCCCGGCAAAGAATTTTCATAATCCATATGATGAGAATAGTAACTTTTAATCGTTTATGAATGTATTTTGTATTTGGCTATGCCACGAAAATTCAGCAGACGATCGGTCGTCAAATCACTCGGAATCACCGCGACGGGAATCACCGGAACCGCAGCACTGAGCGGTTCGGCGAGCGCGTTTAGCGACGGCGAGCGCGTCGAAGTTACCGCAAGCGCACTGAACACGCGGGAACAGCCCGGCACTGAATCGCCCATCGTCGCCACGCTGAACAACGGTGAGGTCGGCGAGATCATGAACGGACCGACCGACAAGGACGGCTACAGATGGTGGGGCGTCCATTGGCTCGATCGGAACGTGTGGGGCTGGTCGGTCGAGCGGTACCTCCAGTCCACGTCCGGCGACGGTTCGGACTTCGACTGGCCGATTACGGGTTACATTACGTCTCCGTACGGCGCTCGCCCCGGTCACTACGCGGTGGACATCGGCGCTAACGGCAACATCGGCGAACCGATTTACGCGGCTCACGACGGTGTCGTGGACATCCGAAGCTACGAATCGGGTGGCTGCGGCAACTACCTCAAACTCGGTCACGGAAACGGCTACCAGACGATGTACTGCCACCTGAACAGCTTCGACGTGGTGCAGGGCGAGAGCGTCGCACGCGGCCAGAAAATCGGCGGCATGGGTAACACCGGCAACTCGACCGGCCCTCACCTGCACTTCACTATCGAACGGAACGGCAACCACCTCTCGATTCCCGGCTCCGACGGCGAAACCGTCACGGCAGGCACCAAGATTCCGAAAGACTATTCCGGCATCTGAACTCGCGGTCTGCCGCAGTAGCCGGCACCGTTTAGGCGCAGAAAATTACAATCGATAGTATCGATAAGATTGCTTCGATATTTGTGGAATTTATCTAGTAAATTTGACACAAAGAATCTCCGTTCCGCGCGCTACACGTGGATTTTCTCGGACAAGAACCAGTTGGCCTCTGGCTCATCAAGGCACAGGGAGACGCCGAACGCGAACTGATCGGCCGACAGACGGGTAACCGGCCAAGTTTCGTCTTCTACACCGACGATCTCCTCGAGACGTACGAGACGCTAGTAGACCACGGGGCCACCGTTACGAGCGAACCGGATTCCGACGCCTCGAGCACCTACGTTCACTTCGAAGATCTGTACGGAAATCGCGGCATCCTCGTCGAGTTGGACGAGTCGGCCGCGTAGGCGCACGATCGGAATCGCGTTCGCGATCGTAATTCGAGTGCGCTGCTCGTCGTCGCGATCGGAGCAGAAATGCCGCCTCCCAGCATTGAACCAGAGGTTCAAATGCCTATGATTGTTTCATTTAGTTATGACAAGCTTGCCGCCTAAGGTCGAAGCCCTCCACATTCGGATTGAAGAATCAGAAGACCTCATACAGGATGACAAAGACGCGCTGATGCAGTTCTCATCCGAACTCGGTGCTCATAACTATTCAACGGGCAGGCGGGTGAAGCTCTTACAGCACTGTACGATGATGGCAGGTGATTCGGAGAAATACAGTCCGGATCAGCTTCCCGAACCTGATCTCGTCGATATACTTGGCGACACGGAGACGGAGAAAAAGAAGGCGAAACGGTACGTCAGCTGGATCAACGGGAACTACGATAGCGAGGAGTCAAAACGGGATCATCGAGTCGCACTCCGGATGTTCGGTGGGCATGTTACTCGCGGAGATCCTGAGGACGAGAAACCATACAGTGTTGAATGGATCTCGGCTGATCTCCCGTCAGACTACGATCCGATTCCGGACAAGACGAAAATGTGGTGGTGGGACGAACACATTCTCCCGGTGCTAAATAACGCGAAGTATGCCAGAAACAAGGCGGCGGTCGCAGTTGATTGGGACTCTGGTGCTCGCTCGGGCGAATTCCGGTCGATGAAAGTCGGTGACGTCGGTGACCATAAGTACGGGAAAGAAATCACAGTCAACGGTCGGCAGGGACAACGGTCAGTCACCCTCATCACATCCGTCCCGTATCTCCAACGCTGGTTGGAGGTTCACCCAAAAGCGGACGATCCAGAAGCACCGCTCTGGTGCGATCTGGATAATGGAAGGGACGTGAGTTACAAAATGAAGCAGAAAATGCTCCGAAAGCCTGTTGAGCGAGCAGTTAAGAACGGGGATCTGCAGAAGCCGTCGAAGATGGGCTTCACCCGGATGCGAAAATCCTCCGCGAGTTATCTGGCTCGCAAGAACGTGTCTCAACATCACTTAGAGCGCCATCACGGGTGGGTCGAGAACAGCGACGAAGCACGGCGATACATCATCGTCTTCGCGGAAGACACCGCCCGCGAGGTTGCTCGTGCTCACGGTATGGACGTTTCAGCGGACGAAATCTCTGATATCGGCCCGGTTGAATGTCCCCGATGTCAGCGCGAAACGCCGCGAGACAAGGTCCAGTGTATGTGGTGTGGACAGGCGCTGAGTCCCAAAGGTGTCGAGAAGATCGAAGAGCGGCGGGAACGACTGTTCGACTCCGCACTTGAGGCAGAGGAGGATATGAAAGATCGACTCAAGAGCGTCCAGAGCGAACTTGAAGAGCTCCGAGCGTTAGGGCTGGATGTCTAATCTGGAAGAGGCCTGAGATAACTTGGCAGAAACCAAATATGAGTCGGTGATTGTTTGTTTGTGATTTGTATCCTGTCACAACCGAACCAACTCCCATTAGATTTGATTCGCTGTACGGGGTCGGGTTGCCATATCGTAGTTCTTCGACGGTTTATTCACTCAACCAAGTTCACCAGACTGTAACGCCTGTTATATTTTCTGAAGGCACACAAGCCACCAAAGTTTGACAGTCAGAGAATTGATATTCGGGAGGTATGACTGAAGACTACGTCGCCGAAAAATGGCCTGATTACCGACCAGCGAAGCTCAGAATCTGTGAAGGCTCCTATATTGTCTGAGGATAACGCCGTGTGCCACTAGCACCCTCCCGGATGAGCTTCACTACCTCATCCATCCACTACAGACGCTCAGGTGTCAAAGCCATGATCGGTGATTCTGGTCTGTCGCTCGCCATGCTGATCTTGGTCCAACTCTTCCCGAAGTAATTCAGGTAATTCACCGAGGTCCAGCACGTCATCGAAGTATTCCCGGCCAAGACCTCGAATATGCTGTCGGTTCACTACATCGTCAATGTAGTCTCGCTCATCACTCTCGTAATCCTTCTTGCCGTCTTCTTCAGAGACGAATTTGATCTGCTCTCGGTTTTCTGCGAGTGCCCTCTTATACAGTGTCTTCCAAAACTGGCGAAAATTCTGAATCGTCGGGAACCTGCCGTCATCGAGTCGAACGCCAGCAATCTTGCACAGTCGCTCCAGCCACTCGTTCAGCGTGCTTGGAGTTCGGCATCCAGACTTCGATTGGTCACTCGGTACCAATTTCCCGTTCCCGTCGATCGCGTCGATATACTCACGATACGCTCGAAGGAAGGTGGCACCCATCATTATCGGGACTTTCACCGGTCCTTCATCTCGTCGCATATTCTTTCGTTCAACGAAATGAACGTGCGGGTCGTCACCGAAATGGAGTTGTTTTCTGACATCCAATCGTTCGACCTCATTCGATCGAGGGCCAACAGCAATCAAGAAGACGATGAGTATTTTCATCCACAATCGCCACTGCTCCAGGTCATAGCCGTCCACAGGACACTCGTCAAGGACATCTAACGCGTTCCAGATATCGTTCAGTTGTGCTTCAGTGACTGGCTGTGAGTCACCATCGCTCCGGTACCACTCGAATTCATCGAGTGCTTCTTCGACTGGATTGATATTGATCTGGTGCTTGTTCTTCACGATGTTATAATACTCCTCGAAATATCGAGGGTAGTTTCCCATCGTGCTGTCGGCCAGGTCACGATCCATGTATTCGATGATTGTGATAGCGTGTTGGATATTCTCCACACGGTCCTTTTCCGAGTCATAGTGGCCGATATCAAGCATCTCGATGTCGAGCCCTTCCTCTCGAATCGCTTCGTACACTTTGTTGATCACTGACTCGACGGAATCAATGGTGTTCTCGCTCCACTCTTTCCGCTGTTCGGCACTCTCAATGTAATACTTCAGTGACCGGATGGTTTCTTCATCGTCTGTCGGCCATTTCCCGGTACTGCGGACGCCAAATCCCTGTTCTCGAAGAAATTCAAGAATGGTCTGCCCGTAGAGCTCCTTGGACTTGTTATTCAGTCCTTGGGCGGAGTACCGTGTATTCGCGGTGATATACTCCCACGACGGTTCGTGATCTTGCGGCAAACTATCCAGTTGAAACTGTTCGCGGAGAATTACTGGTAGTTGCTCTTCAAGCGTTTTCCGCCCGATACGTTCCCTAGTCATTGGCCTGCGGTTTCCTCTTTCTGTGCCTGCTCCAGATCTTCTAAGATGCGTTCAGCGTCATACGCGAAGGGAAGGTCACTCGCTGCTAGTGCTTCCAGATCGTCCCGCAGTTCTTCTGCGGTCTCGATGGCCGACTGACGGGTATCGGAGGCTTCAGAGCTCATATCGGCACCTCCTTGCCACCATTCGATCGATGTTGTTCAAATTTATAGCCATTCTAATTTTTAGTAGATAGCGATTTTACCCACTATAGTTTAAAGCCTTGGCGTCCAAGTAGGAGATACGAATATGCCAAACGACTCTTCGGACACATCTGACGACAACAACGAGACGGTCGGGAATTTAGAGCGAAGTAGTAATTCGGCAGAGGAACAGCCGGATGTAACTGACGGGATGCCTGACGAAGATGGGGCAGACACACACGTCGGATCCTACGCAGAACCAGACGGCAATACCGGAGCTGACCTCAATACAGTGAAGGTCAGAGACTTCTTTGAAAAGAAAGGCGCAGTCGAAATCCTCGCCCAACTCGCCGACGGCTCCAAACGATTCAGCGAGATTGACGAAGCACTTGTGGTGAGTCACGGCACGATCGCCACCCGTCTCACCGACGGGGCCAAACTCGGCCTCTGGCGTGAGTTTATGACCTACCCTGACGACGGCGGCAAAATCAAACTGTACGAACTGGTGCCTGACGCACAGCACCTCGCTGTGATCGCAGAAGACGAGAACATTAGTCAAACCACCGAACAGCTACGACAAGCAAACGAACAGCACGCAGACGCCATTGCGAATTTCAGAGACAAGATCCAGACAGCTGACTCAGAGCCATAATTCACTACTCTTTGCCGTCGGCCAATTTCACAGATTCCAACACTCCTACTGCGATGCTCCCGGGTCAACGATCCGTTCGAGGTCGAACAACTGCAGATCGTCACGGTCAGCGGCCGCCTCACGAACAGATTCCGTGAACCCGTTTCGGGCGAACAGCGCATACTTGTGCGCGACTTCGCTACCATCAGGCGACCATCGAATCTCGTCTGTGTGGGCTTCGAGTGAGGCAAGCGCGCTGTAATCGAGCGGTGCAGACGTGAACTTGCACTCGCCCGTCACCATCGTCCCGTCTGCGGCGAGCCCGACGACATCCACCTCGTACTCGTTGTACCACCAGCGGCCGATGTCGGTGAACATCATATCGGGATAGAGTTCAGGCAGGATGTCCTGACAGCGCGTTTCGAATGCCCCGCTCACGAAGTCCGCCAGCTCCGGTTCGATGACCGTCTCGTAGGCGTCGGCACCCAACCGCTCGTAGCGGTCTTCGTTCCCATAGACGAACCGGAACCAAAACCGGAACAACGGATCGAGAATCCGGTACCGACCCCGGCGTGACTTCGTCTTGTCCTCCGTCACCGGCACCTCCCGTTCGACCAACCGTAGCCGCTCCAGCTTCTGCGTGTACGTTGAAATCTGCTTGCCATCGATCCCGACCGTTTGCGCGATCTCATTCGATGTCGTGTTCCCGGCCGCAATCGCCTTCAAGATAGCAAAGTACCGGTTCGGCTCGGTCAATTCAGTGCGAAGCACGTACTCCGGCTCATCATGCAGAAACCCTTGCCGTGACAGGAGCGCCTGCCGGATGACTGTTCCGAGATCGTTGTCCAGATCAACGCCGTCCAAATAGTACGGCGTCCCCCCAAACACACCCCACGCGAGGAACAGTTGTTCGGCGGTATAGCTCTCGGGGAAGAACGTGCGTGCAGCAGCAAAATCAAGCTGGCGCAGATCAATCTTCTCGGTGAACCGGCCGTACAGCGGACTATTCCCGAGAAGCGTCGCCTCCTCCATCATACTGATCGAGGACCCCACGAGTATGAGCGTCACACCGGTGTCACGCAACTCCTGATCCCACAGTCGCTGAATCTCCGACGGGAGACTCTCGTCAGCGTCAATCAGATACGGGAATTCGTCCAGCACGATGACTGCATCCTGGTCAGCGAGATACCCGAGCAACGATTCCCATTCGCCCTCAATCCGATCGATTCCCGGAAATGACTCTGCTGCCACGTCCACGAATGCGTCCAGTTGGATCTGCCGGGTTGTTTCAGTCGCTTGGTACAGAACGGCGTCATCGCGGTCTTCCAGCGACTCTCGGACGAGTTCGGTCTTCCCGAGGCGGCGACGACCGAAAATCACGACCATGTCAGCTTCGTCCGACTCGTAACAACCTTGAAGCCGACTGAGTTCATCCTCCCGATCCACGAATCGCTCCATACCCTCTGACTGACATCCAACCAAATAAAACTCTCGAATAGCCTAATTCAGAATAGGCTAACTAAGAATTGGCTATTCTGGTATAGTATATGGTCACTGGATTTGAGACTGACATTGAACCAGTTTGCTGAGGGGGATTTTTGATGCCCGGTTCTGTCTGTGCTTCTATGGAATTTTCTGAGATAGTCGGTGATGAGGACGGAAAGTCCAGTGACTGGCATACAAGCGATATGCCGGATGATGTCAAGAACGCATTGTCGTTGGCATTCCTGGACGGGTTCCACAATGAAGTTCACCGGCTACATGAAGAACTACAGCAGGAATGGGAAGAGGCAGAGGATGATGATCTTCCCATGGAGTTCAGTTTCGGCGGTGTCGGGTTGAAGACGTACGAACTCCATAGCTTGACAGTGAGTTATTTCGAGGCAGGAGTTCCGATTCTATGCTTCCACCACTTCCGAAATGAGACGGAAGAAGGGTACCAAATTCTGGAGTGGATGGAAGAGAACCGAGACCGTGCTCTCGACGAGGACAGTGAAGAGCCGTACGGAACACAGATCATGCAGTGGTTGAATAGTCGGAGGTCCTCTATCACCGACATGGCCCGGTTGATGGATGAGACCGGGTTGTTAAGTCACGATAAAGTGAAGCGGGTAAGGTCTCACCGCCACGACTTCCTCCATTCTCCTCTGCAGATTCTATACATCTCTGATTGGGAAGACCTGGTAAAAATGTCGGAGAGATGTATCACAGTGGTCGATGACTTGGATGAACGGCTGTACCAGGATATCGATCTCCACGCATTCTATCCGACTCTCACAGACAAAGAGCGCTCCAGCCGTACTTTCTGACCTTTACTTACTCCAGTCGCAGCTGGATCTGTACTTTATCCCCGACTGCTGGTTCGCCGTTAGCGTAGGTGAGTTCATAGAGGTCGCCGTTCTCTTTTTCTCCGACCGGGATGGTATTCGCCCCCTCAAGCAGGTACGCAATCCGCTCAAATCCTTCGTCCAGCAGCGGACTCCATTTCGATTCCTCGATTATCTCGTTCACATCCCGTACCAGAAGGTCTTCTTCGACGCCACCGCGGTCACGATGATAGAACGCAGTAAACTCCGTTGGCTCCTCCTCAAGTTCTGTCCCAGATCCCATTTTAGCGAGTCGTTCGTTGGTTGCGAAGGTGTACTGGTAAAGTTGCTTCAACGAGAGTTGTTCCGCCATAGCCCGATAATCAAACAGACCTTGGATAACGCTGTTGAATACATTGTCTTCCCCGAAGATAGAGAACTCACGGACAAGCAACAACGTTCAGAGAAGATGGGTACCGCCTGTAGTGTCTCGCTGAAATTTCATCGGAGAGCAAACGTCTGCTCTGTGAACAGTGACAGAGGCGTGTTCGAAAATATCGGCTTGTCAACTTTGGAGTCTGTTTGTAGAATCCAAAGTTCAAGTACCTTGACCTCCTGGTAGTATATAAAGAGGATTCGTTGTAATGAGCAATTCTGCAGATTCCAAAGTTCGTGCGAAAGTATGGGTGACACCCAGCCAAGTCGAAGCGCTCCGATCCGCCTGTTACACGATCGGCGCAGAATATCTTCAGCAGCGTAATGAGGCTATCATTGCGTTCACATATGGTACCGGACTTCGAGTGGGAGAACTCGTCCAGGTTGATGTCTCGTTGCTCCGGAGCAACAACTCTGAACTCTACCTGCCAACAGAGATCCAGAAGGACTACCCCAATGAGAACACGCCACCGCCAGTAACGCTCGAACTCGCAGACGACACCGCCCGGTTGTTATCGGCCTATCTCACCAACCGATGGAAGGACTCACCGGCGTTGTTCCCCTCTCGTTCCTCGGACAGAATCTCTGAGCAGGGCGTGCGGAATATGCTTCACAAAATTGCTGAAGCAGCAGAAGTGCACCCATACAAGATTGACGGCAGTCGCGGCGATGCTGGTGACGTGACGCCGCACGCGCTCCGACATGGTGTTGCCTACCGGATGATGAACGAAGAAGAGGAGAACACGCTATATGATGTCCGCAATCGGTTACGCCACCGGAGTATCCAGACGACCGAACGCATCTATGATCATCTGCTGAAGGTTTGATCCGACAACAGTACGTGGCAACATCGTGAGAGTGTGGGCCGTCTGCGCTGTACTCTGGACACCGAACCAGGAGTAGTCCGGTGATTCCAGAGCATTCATTGTTCCTGCGCATCCGGAGATCTGCTGGCGCGCGCAGTGGATCCCAATATGGTGTCGGGAGACGTAATCGCTCTACAATGTAATCCAACAATGAAACATGTGAAAAACGGATACGGTGCGCCGATCTTTAAACACAGATGATGGAGTAGAAGTATTATGAGTGCCGAAAGCAGCACTTTCGAAGTTTAGAAATACAGAGCTATAAGTCAATCACGCTCATAATCGTGTCTGCTGGTCAGACATAACGAACTGGACTCACTGTCACCGCGACACAGCCACATATACACGAATCCCGGAGCCCCGCTCCACAGGACGACCGTCATCTCGTTGTTTGACCCGCACAACAAGAGTGAAACCACATGGTCGCAGACACTACACACCGAGAGCAGACGACCCGAATCTTCGTTGAATTATTCAACCGAGCCCATCCCGATTGGGAAGTCAATGGCGACACCACGACGGACCTCGCACCCGAAGACGTACACTTCCTATTCTCAGCCCATTCAATTGGGTTCGTCGGAACCGATGGCGACGATAACATCCAGATGTTTCTTGACCAAGAAATTTGGAATGACAGGGATACTGAGGAAAACGTCGGATTCTTAACCTGGCTGTTAGGGTATTTTGCTGACGCACCTTCTCACACCTCGGAGAATTGGAGCAGTATCATTCAGATCTTCGAGACACTACAGAGCGAGGCTGACATGACCTGCGAGCTCTTCGACGTAGAGCAAGTTGATTGGCACGAAGTGAGAGCAATGCTCATCGACCTTGTCGAAGAACGACGGAGAAACGAGAAGCCACCCGGTCATTGGGAGACGAACGGCTTCGAACGCCGCTTAGACCTCGCAAAGAAACTGGATTATCCAGTTGAGCAAATTGATCGGTTCAGCGGTATGGGCGCTCGCATGCGCGCGAACGATGACATGTCGATTGTCTAAGACGTCGCCCTCTCAAACGTTGAGTACGAATCTCACTCATTCGAAGAGGTCCGTGAATGGATCAAAACACCGTACCGCCGTTCTGCTGTTTCGGTCACTAACGAGACTCGTATCTGCTACCCGATCGCTGTTGACCGCGGTGATTTCTACGAGGTCATTGACGGCGACTACCGCGTTGACTTCCAGCGATACTGTGAGGAGATGGACGCAGTCTCGATACAAGTTGTAGACGAAGCACTCATTGCGAATCAAAGTGAGTCGATGTACCCACTCCTCCGGTATCTCTCTCCAGAACAATGGGCAGACCAAACCGAAGCAGAACTTCTCGGCAAATTTAGCAGTGCGAAGGGAAAAACAATAGCTGAATGCAGTCCTCCACCACAAGACACCACATAACTATCCTGCAGACAGTCACCAACAACTAGCCACACTCGCACATTCGATTCACTCCTCAATCGAGTATTTCATAGCCGGCTCACACGATCACTCACGGTTATCAGACAAAGAAAGTCACCACCCACCTCCCCACTACCCCCGTGTCGTCCAGCCGACCCGCCCCACTCTCGATCGCTCGTCCTTCACACACACTTATCAATAGGTGGATCCCGGCGACGAGTTGTCAATGCAGGACAAAACTACAATACCCCACGAGCGACTTCAACTAATCACAGACAATGCCCATCCGACTCGACGAACACGATCCTACTCTCGATCTGAAGCCAGGAACCGCGAAATCCGACATCATCGCGTTCCTCTACAGCAACACAGAACTCGGATTCAAACCCAAAGAAATCGAAGACCACCTTGACATCCCACACACAACTGTCACCACAACCCTCACGCGACTCCACGACCAGGGACTCATCGGAAAAACCTCCGACAGTCACTATCACGGGCTCGAACACCGCGAAACCCTTCACCGATACGTCGCCAGCCTTGACCAACTAGAGAAGATGTTCGAAAGCATGGACAAGGACGAAGAACACACCGACATAGAAGGATCCCCTGTAAAACACATCGATGAATCCGAACTTGAGGTCGAACTAGCTCAGTTAGAAGCTGAAATGAATCTGGAGTGAATTCTCTACGGAGATAGGTGCAAGTGCTTCCCCGAGATTAGCGCGTAGTCGTTCATCTGTATGGACCGTCAGTAGTCAAAACACATCGATTTCAGAGGGTTTCAACAGAGCCGCAGCACTCAATGAGAGATACCGCGCTCAACGCAGTCAGGTTCGATTAGAGCGTCTCATCTACCTGCTTCAACGCCGCGATCGCCTGTTGAACACATTCCTGTGTTTCAGTCCACTCGCCCTCCGGGGTGACACTCACAGGGACACCACGCCCGTCACTATCCGCAGCCTCGTCGCCCTCACCGTCGTCACCACCATCGGTTGCTGTCCGCTGTTGCCTGTCCCCACCAGTATCGAATCGCTGTTGTGCCCCACTAGATGACTCTGCCTCGTCACTAGCACGCGACACACCACCCTGTTCATCCGCATCAGCATCTGCTGCCGGCCGCCCACCGCGCCGATGGATCGCATCCAACGGGAAATCATAGGCCCGTCCCCGTTTCTCCTTGTAGAACGTGGAGCGGCGCGACATGTCCAATATGTCAGTAACAGCAGTTCGGTCACAGCCACGGTCCAAAGCCTGCCGGACAAGTTCGTCCTCGATACGTTGCCACAACATCTGCGGATCACTTGGGATCCGACCACGCGATGAGTGCTCAATCTGTCCCGCCAACCCCCACTCACCGGTATCCACATCCTGATCAATGACCTGCCGATCGCGCGACGTAACGAGATTATCAAGTCCCATTAACACCCATAACCGTTCTCGCACAGCCGTTACCGTGAGATCAGTCGAGAGCGCCCCGGCGACATCACCCGTGGTCGCTGGCCCAGATCCAGCCAAGATCTGTAGGATCTCGATATCCTGCGGTAACAGGACAGTCAAATCCTCGTCCGTAATCTCAACCGGCACATCCGCCTCGCTCGCCTGCTGGTGCTGCCAACTGTGACACGACCGGCATAAGACAGTCAGGTTTGCCGGGTCGTGTTCGTCCATTCCTTCGGGATCCCGGGTAAGGTGATGGACATGCAGCGTAGCGAGTCCACCAGCTTCGGGGCTACACCGCCCGCAGCCCTGACACCGGTGTCCGTACGCTTCCAACCGCTCCTCTCGCGTCGCCGGATTCACCGTCTCGTGGCAGCGTTCGTGCCCGGTCATTCGCGGTCCTCCGTGCCCGCCGGTCTAGTTGCTGCATGATCCCCAATCGTCGCCTCAATCGTGTTCAGTCCGATCATCTGTGGTCTCTGAATGTACCGCTTGCCTGCTGATCCGTCCGCGTCGCGCTGTCGTCAGCGTCAGTGGCGTGGTGTATCGCTTCAATCCCGCTCGCAACCACGTCCCCGCTCAGTACTCGCTCTCCACCGTCGGTGTCAGCGACTTCAGGTCGAAATCCGATTTGCTGCAATATCGTTGGGCAAGACTGCTCAACTGGCCGGTACGACGAATATCCGCTACGTTGTGCAGGACCACGGCTTCAAACCGCCCGTCCTCGAATGCTGCGACAGCTTCGACGCTGTCGTCGAACGGATCCACCGTGGCCGTTTCACCGAGACACAACACCTCGTAGGCGGTTTCAAGATCCGCTGATTCCTCCCCATCGACCACCGTGTTGAACAAGTCCCGAACGACCGGCAGTAAATCGGCGTACGGCAGCGTCTGGAACGGCCAGGCCACGTCACACGCTGCGTACCGAGTCCGCAAGAACGGGAGATCGAACCCGCCACGCCACGTCTCAGCATTGTACCCGACGAGCAGGACGTCAGCCGACCGGAGTCGCGTCGCCACGAACGCCGACACTGCCTCCAGCAGCGCCTGCTCTGACCGGTGGGCCGACACCTCGACGTATGTCCCTGTCCGGTTCTGGACTGCCGTCTCGACATCATTGGAGTCGGTATCTCGACCGCCCGTCTGGTAGAACACCCGGCAGCCGAGTTCCAACTCGAACCCGACCACAGTCACTTCATCTGCCGCGTCCAACCCGGTCGTCTCAATATCAATTGCCACGTGCGCCAGGGTGTCGGCCATCACGACTCACCTGCCGTCCGTTCTTCGCTCGCCTGCGCCCGCTCTGGCACCCGGCCCGCGTCGGCCGGTCGCAGTCTGAGTTCGCCGAACCCGTATTTCGCGTGCGTCCCGACGCGTCGTATGCCATTCTTCGCCGTCTCAACCGGTCGGTCACCAGCGTACGCAACAACCTGTCCGTGATCGACCGTCGCCATCGCATGTACATCATCACCAGCAACCAGTCGAGTCGTCCGCCGACGCAACTGCTCGTCGGACTCCCACCACCACGGCACCGACTGGCTATCAGCTTCTGGATAATCGCTGGCGAGGACGTACGGTGACAACAGTTCGATCTGAAGCGACGACGCCTCTCGAACCCGCGAGTAATCGAGGCCAGTCAGATCAATGACCTGCGTCTCAGCGAGCGACAGTTCACCGAGCCCATAGTTTCGAGCGCCGCCGACACGCAGCCCGTCCAATACATCCTCGGAGAGCGGGAGGACGGCCTCGTCACCCCCATCGGCGTACAGGTAGCAGTGGACGTACCAGTGCATCGTCCGCTTGCTGTTCCGATGCTCAGGCGGTCGTCCGAAGTGAGTCACCGGCGAAAACGCTAGTCGGCCGCCATGACTCTGGATGTCGTGCGTGTTGTGCGCATCCCGTGGCCGTGAGTCCAGCAACCACCGATGCGCTGCATCCCGAAACACGAACAAATCCTCGTAGGCCTCGACCGGTGGTAGCGACATCCCAAGCTTCCCTGCGTACCCATCGTGTGAATGTGACTCCGGATATGCCCCGTACTCGCCAGGCACGAACACCCCGTGACTGACGTTCAGCGCTCGGCGCGTCCGCGCATCCACACGGCGGGCAAGCGCGTTGAACAACGCGTGCCCCGTCACGAAATACGGGTGGCCGAGGTAGTCGGACTCCATCTCGAACAACACCTGCTGAATCGTAGTCATCACTCACGCACCCCCTCGTTTCGACTCCAGTTCGTGAGGGAAATCACGCCCCATCACCCCGCCTGGCCCCCGACCCATGCAATTCAATGAATTCATCGATGAACACGAGTGCCGTCGACCACGACCGGATCCGACGCAGTTGCGCATCCAGCAGCCGCCAGCACCGCCCGCCATCCGTATCAATCGGGTGCGCGGGGAGGCGAGACCAGACATCCGCAAAGGAGCGTGCTGGCACATCTCCGAGCCGCGCCGCCGGTCGATCGCCCGGTGTGGCCGTCACTTGAAGTGCGAGGTCAGGCGTCCAAAGGACTGTTCGGTGGGGCTCGACCTCGTCGGCCGTCAGCGCCGCCTCCGAATCACGCGTCGTGACCATGTCCTTATTCACGGTGTCGTCCAGATCCGGACCCGTCGCCACCAACCACAGATCCTCAAACGCGTACCCGGCCCGGTAGGCGTCAAGGAGCGCCGCCGTCAACAGCGTGTGATACTGCAACGACGAATACGGATAATGGACGGCTTCGCTGTACGCCCCCGCAACCTGGCTCGTCAACCACCGCGCATGCAGCCGCTTAGGATCGGCTGGTGCGATGAGTTCACGGTACCCTCCACTAGCTGCCGCCTGAATTCGGTCAGTCTCGACGGCCGTCTCACCAGTCAGCAACGACAGCCGGTACGGCGACCGATGGTTCGCAACCGTTTGTTCAGGCTCACCCTCCGGCCGACTCAACAACGCCGCATCCCGATCCGCATGCAGTGGCACCGTCTCGTTCACCGTGACGCCAGCGTACTCCTCGGCCGCCGCCGCGTGCGGCTTGGCCCGCAACTTATGGACATCATGACGGTACACCGCCACCATCGAGGCTGCCTCCGTGGCGTCCACTCGGCGTGTATCAACCCCGACGGCCGACGGTTGGTCAACCATGCCGACCACCCACGTCCGACTCGACGCCCCCGCCGTCTCGACACTCAAGCGGGTTCTGCCCCTGCACACCGTGTGCTCGTACCGCCAGCCCGATCCGAGGCGTAGCGCCAGGCGTCAGCCCCACAACTCGCTCTCGGTCCCGCACCCGAATCGAATTGAAAGTTGAATCCGGCAGGTCTGAATTCGGGTTTGGACCCCGGTCAGCTTCTCGACTCACGCTCCGTCGCCCCCCTCGCTCGTCGGCATCGGGAGATCCCCATCACTAGCCGCTGTCCGGGCCTGCAACGCGCGAACGAACTCATCACGACACTGGTTACGCCAAATATCGTCCTTCGTCTGCATCCCACTCGTCGCATCCTGCGCCCGATTATACACCCGCCGGAGCTCACCATCCGAGTACAGTGGATTGACCACTTCAGCATCGACGATACCAGCCCCGAAATTCCGCGCCCCGCCAAGCTGCATCTCGTACTCATCACTATGGGCATCCAAGTACGCGATCGCCTCGACGAGCAAGCCCACATATTCAGGCTTCAGCTCACGGAGTGTGAGCCGCCACGTCCCCACCAAATTCCCAACGACATCCCGTGTCACCTGCCGTAACGGCTGTCCCTCATCCTCAGCGTTCCGCGAGCGCACCTGCGTGTTGAGTTGGCGGTAATGGGCTTCGGCTTCGCCCTTCGTGACGTCTACCTGCCTTCGGATGGGCGAAAACCGGATCGGGTGGCGAATCACGCGGCCCGCGCGGTCACCGAACCCACCGAACAAGTCGTGAATGACACAGCCCGCGTTGTCATCATTGTCGCCATCGACACAGCTGCCTTTCTCGTGATACCCCGCATCGAGATCACGATCGTACACATCTTGCAACATGTAGTCCGCGTTCGACTCACCGGGATGGCACGCCGTCGCGCCCGCCGCCTGCACCACTCGTTCACAGCCGTGACGGAGCCAGCCCGACAACGTGAACGGCGAAATCTGACCGGCAATCTGATTCTGCGGGTCATCCGCCTCGTACCGGTCAGCTGATGCGTGGTGTCGGTCCGTGACGATCCCATCGCCTGATGCGAGTAAGTTGATGTCGAGGCCGACGTACAGATCCGGGAACGCCGTCTCGTCGACGGGACGCGGGAGGTCGAAATCAATGTCGAGGTGCGACTCGTCGAAGGCCGGCGTATCTTGATCCCGGCGCATCGTCACCGAGCTCCTCCCTGACGCCCGCCGTCAGCAGTGTGTGGAGCAGTCGCTTCAATCGCGTCATCACTCGTCGAACCAGCTTCCCGATCAGACGCGCCATCGCGGTTCGATCCGTCAGCCCGCACCACCGCACGCTGCCACGGCTTACACGCCGACTCACAATCCGCAGCAACGAATGTCTCACTACGCGCAACCGGGCGGCGGAACCACGCCACACCCGGTAGGGGTTGTACCGAGGTTGCATCTGCCGTACTCACAGCGCGCGGCTTCGGGGCCAGCAGAACAGGCCACGACGACTGGGTCGTCGGATCAGTACACGTACCGACACGACCCTCCAGCACGATCTCGCGCACACCAAGCGTAAAGAACTCCGACGGCTCATCCCGACACTCAGTACATTTCACGTGCCCAATCTCGAAGGCCGGTTGATCGACCGGCCGGAAGGCGAACACGACGACCGGTGCGCCTTCCTGCAGTTCCTCACCGCAGGCTTCACAAACCGCGGCCCCTTCCCCGAGCACAATTTTATTCAGTTGTTTTACATCTTCAATTAATCCTTGGTCGATAGCTTCTTGAGCAGGTAGCTTTGATTCTCTCATGGGTTCGCTCACGTCTGTGGGGAACCCGGCCCGGGTGTCTCAGCACCCAGGCATTCCTGATGATCTTAACGCCCCGAGGGGCCGGTGTCCACATCCATTATGAGTTATCCTATTGGTAAATACCTTTCGGAGGTCTCATAATGGTCTCTGATTAGACCGTTAGGACTAATCAGAATGGAACTGAACGGTTGAGTAATGCCCGACCGCGACGAAGATTCTGGCCGGTATACCGGCGAGTACTCTACTGAAGATTTTCTTAATGCCATCAGTGACAAAGAAGGGATGGCAGGGACGGGCGATATTGCCGATTATGTAGGTTGTGCCCATGACACAGCATATAAGCGACTCCAGCAGATGGAAAAAGATGGATTAGTTTCGTCACGAAAAGTAGGGAACACTCTCCTGTGGACACGTCTCGAAGATGATTGATCCCTTATCTGTTTTCAAAAATAAGTCCTCTATCTATTCGATAATGCCTCTATCATCGCATCGAATGTTCGAAGGAGTCATACGACTCATTCACCCCTCCCAGCCCTCATTTCTGTAAAGTTCACACTTTATTATTTAAAGTACAGGCTTTGCTGTGTTCTATGGCACCCTGCACACGATAGTTACACTTTGTCTGCTAATTCGAGAACAGGGATCGTTTTCTTATTCTCATCCCCATACGTCACCTCGTTATTGCTGAAATCAAAGCGGATGGGTTTACCGAGATAGGAGGTCCGCTCAATTTTGGTCAAAGCGTCCCGATCGCCGAGCTTCCAGCATATGAACCGGTCGATGTGAGTCAGCGGAGTCTCATTTTCGAAGAAATCACTGAGCTTGGCCTGTAGTGCTGCGTTCTTGTATCCCTCATCGGTGTCAACGATAGCATTAACCTCTTCGTCCAATCGGAAGTCCGCTATCTCAAGGGTCTCTGGTGATCCATTAGCGCTGTACCGTTCTAATGCTGCGATGACCTCTGCCGGATTCGACGGGGAGAGTCCACCTTGGTCTTTGGTATGCTGGAGGCGTTCTTCGAGTGAGCTTCCCTGCGACTGGATGCTGCGTTGCTTGTTCTCCAGCTTGCGACGTTCGATATAGTTCCGGTACCAGGAATCTTGGCACACTTTGGTCATGTATCGGTTCAGTTCATCAGTGATGGCCTGGTAGACGTCGCCGGACTTGTTTCGAATCTTCTCCCGGTTGGCAGAGAGTTCGAGGTCTTGGCAGTTTGCGATGAAGAAGAAGTGGAAGAACTCGTTGTCTGCTCCGATCGCATCGTTGTAGCGTTCGACCTTGATGTGATCTTTCGCCAGCCAGATACCGAACTGTGCTGAGTGCTTACCATAGGTCGGCAGCTTATTCCGTGCTTCCTTTCCACCGACCATCCCCACGACTTCGATCGTTAATTCGCGGCCATCGTCAAGGGTGACGGTCAGCTCACGGGGCGGGTAATGCTTGCACATTTCTTCCGCAACGAACTCGCCCTCTGGATGCCGGTTTTCGGGCGGGAACTGTAGGCGGTTGTCGGTCTCAATCTGATCCTGGGTATCGTCGATTGTCGGCGACAACTCAACGTTGATGTCCATCTCGTGGAAGTCGTCGCCGAAGTGCCACGCGGTGGAGCCGCCGATCGTCTTCCATTTGATGTAGTGCTCAATCTTGTTGTAGGTAAGCTGTCGTGGGTCGAAACCCTGACCAGCACGGAACCCATGTACTTCGATTCGGGTTCGGGACGGTTCGTCGCTCTCCGTCTCTTCGATGGAGTACGTGGGTAGTTCACGGTTGTTCAGTTTCGCCCACGGCTGGTCCATCACCGACTCAATCCGCGTCCCATCTGTGACTGTCTCAACCCGAATCTTGTCGCTTTTGTAGTAGATCTTGGTACCGTGGCCCTTGTATCCGATTGCGTCGTCCTTGTTGGAGTTCCCGAGGTCAAAGAACGACGACAGGTCGTCTTCATCCATTCCATGGCCATCATCCTTGATGATGAGAGTGTTCCGTCCCTCGGCATCCTGCTCGATACTGATATCGACCTGCGTCGCGCCTGCGTCGTAGGAATTGGATAGTGCTTCTCTGATAACTTCCAACGGGTCCTCGAAGTCGCTCGCTATCTCGATGAACTCGTTGACTTCGTTGACTTGTGGTGTCTTATGCATAGGTTGTGTCTGTTTCCTCGAAGTACGGGTTAATCCGTTCGTTGATTAGCTGGTAAGCGAACTTGCGGAAACCTTTCTGGTCCTTCACAGCCTCCTCCAAGTACTCCGCGACCCGTTCCTTGTCGCCTTCGGCGATCAATTGACGGAATTTGCGAAGTTCCCGTTGTTGAACCGCAAGATTGTGCGCAGCCACCGAGCCGAGGATATCCTTCTGATATAGGTCGTCCATCTCGTTTCGCATCCGTGCTCGGTGGAAATCGTCGTTACAGACGCGGCATTCACAGGCATCGAAGTTCGCATCATCAATCGGAACTGTCTCAAACAGGTTGACGCAATACTTCCCGTTGATCGCTTGGTGCAGATAGGAGGCAGAATCGAAGGTATCAGCCCCAACAGCGACGAGCAACGGCATTGCGTTCCCTGAGATCCCTAATACGTGTAGAGGGAGATCTTCATAACCTCGCTGTTGCATCTCCCGTTTACAGTCAGATACTGCTTCGACGAGAACTTCGACGTTATCTTTCCGTGGGACGAGGCTACCGAGCGCGATTCCGTCGAAAGCTTCAGGGACTGGTTCTGCGAGTTCGTCTTCAATGAGGTCGAAGGATCGTTCGAGCATCGCTTCATAGTAGCCATGTACTGTGAGGTAGCAGGCACCGTCGACTTCGTCACGACGCTCCGCGAATCGGGCAGCGTTGACGGCGGTCTGCTCCATCTTCTCGATCCGCTCCTCGAACTCGTCATCCGGATGGATTGGGTGGTCCAGGTTGACCACGATGTCTGGTCCAAGATCTAACTGGATGTCTAGCGCCTTATCCTGGTCGATGTCCTTCTCGAAGTCCTCACCTTCTAGGCCACCTTGCTTCAGGATTTTGTAGCCGCCGGAGTCTGCGAAGATCATCCCGTCATAGTCGCTGAAACATTCCCACTCGCGGATCTCGTTGTCGAGATACCATTCCAGCTTCTTTTCCCGAATGCCGTAGTCTGCTAGGGAGGAAATCGAAGTCATCACACCGTTGAAGAGGTCGCTATAGTCTTCACCACCGGTTACTTCGTTGTCGTGGGCAAGGAACTCCTTGATCGTACGGTGGACACCGCCACCAAATAGTGCGCCCTCGTTACCACCGCCGTAGAAGTTGATCACCGGGAACAGGTGCGGGGTTTCCAGAGTACGGTCGTTAATCTGGAGCTGACCACGTCGTGCCTCGCCTGCCTCCGCAACAACATCGAATGAGACCATACTGTCAGTCACCGTGCACTGGAATGGAACGGCCGCTGGAAACCAAGTGCTTCAGCCGCTTTCCCTTCATTCCGATACCGGTACCTTCGATATAGTCAACGGGTACATCAACGGCAGATTCAACCCCATCAATAGCGGGAAGATAGTCCTTTCCAAGATTGATCCATACCTTGTCATACCCGTTAGTAGTGACTTTCCTAGCAATAGCGCTGACGACTTGGTCATTCAATTTGTCAGCACGTTCTGTGTCCATCCGACGGTCATAATATTCGATTTCCTGATCAGGTTCTACAACTCCGTGTTCCGCAGATATAATCATAATGTCAATTCCAGACTGAAATCGACCCGTGCGCAATGCCTTCTTTATAATCCTGAAGAAGTATCCATCGTACAAATCGAGAGCAGGAACCGGTGTATCCACCTGTTCCTTCGTTGCAGAACACGATTGGACTAATAACGACGTCATATACTCTGCTGATCGCATGAGGAGACCTTAGTTCTTGGGGATAACCACTAGATGTCTGAAGGCTGGCTGGTTACGCGTTACCGTCAACTGGTAAACCGACCAACGAGCTCGTCGATATTTTCACTGCGGAAATGCTCGGTCAACTGAAGAGCTCGCGGATCAGATGGGTATATTTCACCGCGGCCATACCGGTTGAACGCCGTATCGATAGCACGTCGGTAGGCTTTGTTCGTGGTGTAGGCTATAATTTGGTCAAATTGCTCACCGTACCGGTTCAGGTAACGAGCAAGTCGGTTCGCAACAAGTTCAACTTGGTCGTCATCGGCAGTCGTCAATACATACTCGTAGCTCATCACCGGGTTAGCCTCTTCGAAGTCCTCAGGTACCGGCCCGTATAGCCCTGAGATGGACACCTTATGATATCGCTCACGGTAGTCCTCAAGACGGGAGAGGACAGCCTGATGTGTCCGTGACTTCGAATACGGCTTCTCCTGACTACAGGGTAGAATCAGTAGTACATCTGCCTCGCTCGGCGGCTGATACTCGTCGCGCTGGAGGATATCGAAGTCGTTTGGCCCGTGCTTCAACGAGATGGTCCGTTTCTTCCGTGTCGTGTCCTCGACTCCTTCGAGGAAGCTAGATAGCTTGGTCTGGAACGTCTCGTCATCCGGTCCGGCAACTAACCCTTCGTAACCGATGTCTGCAAGTTGTTCGCGGAGTTCTGGGTTGTGTAGCTGAGCCCGCTTCAGCGCTTTCTCTACGATATTCTTTCCCTGTGCGAAGTTAGCAACACGTTCGAGTAAATGCCCCTCGTCAATGGCATCACGAACTTGTTGCATCTGGCGGCTGTACAGTTCGAAGTTGTGATGAGCTATCTGTGCGTAGTATTCGCTCTTGAAATGAGTCCCGTGTTCGCCTTCGATGGGCTTGTTACTGACCTCGGATTCTAGCAAGGCGTGCCGCATATCGTCTAAGTGGATGTTCTGACAGGCCTGACAGTCACAGGGCCAATCATCCCAGTCATCAATCTGATCAAGACTAATCCGTTGCCAGGTGTTGGGGTGGATGAACTTCTTGTTCCGGGCTGCGTACTGATAGCTTCTCGAATCGAACGTATCTACCCCGAGGAGAGATAGTAGAGGACAGAGCCTTCCACTTATGCCGAAGACGTGGAATGCGATTTCGTCGTAACGGTCCTCGGGTATCGCGTCTCTTGCCCCTTGAACGATATCGACCAAGGTATCTGGAGAGCTGCTGAGGGGAACAAGTGAACCCAGGGCGAACCCCTCGAAGGCCTCATCAAGTTCATCGGCGCGGTCCAGAAATTGACTGACATACCAGTTGACATCCTCGTAGTTGTGGCCGTGTATGGCCACATACATAGACGGCGTCTCCTCCAGCTCGCGTTCGTCGAGCAACCGGAGAGTTTCAACCGCGTTATCGATACTCTTCTCCATCCGTTCAGTGGTTTCTTCCTTATTCAGGTTCTGTGGAATCGGAAAGTCCAACGTGGCAATGATATCCGCGCCGTAGTCAAGCTGCAAGTCCAAGATGCTCTCTGGATTCGTGTAGATATCCCAGTCGTTCTCACTACCGCCTTCGCCAGGCGTTTGTCCGAACTTCGTCGAGTTCATCAGCTTAAATCCGCCCGAGTCGATGAATAGCGGCTGATCAAACCCGGGTTCAACGTCACTCTCCTCGAAATGCTGTTTGAGCGGCTTCTCACGCCACTCCTCCAAATTCTCGGGGGTGAGATTGTAGTCGAGAAACGACATCGCTTGAAACATAATCCCCTGGACGCTGTCGCTCTCGAAGAGGTGGCGACGGGTATACCGCCAGATACCACCGGATTCTGTTGTCGTCCCTCCGATCAAATTTACTACAGGTAGAAGCTCGGGCGTCTGGATATAGCCGGCGGGCGTGTCTATTTCGCCTCGGCGGCCGTATGAAGCCTTTCCAAGAGTCCTGAATGCCGACATCAAATGACCTGTGTAGTAACTCTATCGTTGCCCTCAATTAACTTCTCGTTCTCAAAATCATCATATCTCCAACCCATTCCCGGAGTCACTATAACTTTCGGCGAGTGGTTCAAAGTTAAGTATGCCACAAATAATACCACAGTATGGCTCAAAACCTATCTGGAGAGTATTCCCCCACATCAGAGGATATCTCCGAGGCTGAGAGAACCTTACACGTCGGACGTGACCGGCCGATTCGTTTGAGTACAGGGCACCGGATTCTACACCATGACGGCAAGTGCAGCCGTCCCCATGGGCATAACTACAAAATCAGCGTCTCGATAACTGGCACCCTGACCAGCGAAGGGTGGGTCATCGATAAGGGAGACGTCACTTCTGTATTATCCGAGTGGGATCACCGATTTCTCGTGGAGAAGGGCGATCCACTGATTGAGGCTTTTGAGGCCAGCGGCGACGGCGATGCCCTAATCGTGCTCAACCAGCCCCCGACAGCCGAAGTGATGGGGATCGTTCTTGAACGACGGCTGAAGGAAACATTGCCGGAAACGGTCAGTAATGTTGAAGTTGAGGTTCGAGAGACCGGTGAGCTCGCTGCCGGAGGAGCTCTATAGAGCAATGCCGGTGAATTCAGATGTTCCAACGGTTGAGAAGGGTTCTCTTGGCGCAGAGACGAAGGACGGACTACCAGTGAATGAACTGTTTTACTCGTTACAAGGGGAAGGGAAGATCGCCGGAATGCCGAGCGTGTTTGTCCGGACGAGTGGTTGCAATCTCCGGTGCTGGTTCTGTGACTCGTTCCACACCAGCTGGGAGCCGACCCACGCCTGGCTCGATGTCGATGCTGTCATCGACCGTGTCACCGATTATAAGAAAGCAAACCACGTCGTCGTGACCGGCGGTGAACCATTGCTCCACGACGAGACGACCAATCTGTTAGACCGCCTTAGCGATGCTGGCTACCATACTACCGTCGAAACCAACGGTACAATCTATCACGATACTTCTATCGATCTAGTGAGTATCAGCCCCAAACTGGCGAGCAGTACTCCGACTGCAGCAAAGGACCCGCAGGGAAATGGGGAATGGGCCGCCCGACACGATGATCGACGGATCGACATAGACACTCTCTGCAAGTTGGTGGAGGCCTATGATTTCCAGCTAAAATTTGTAGTTACAGATAGAGAAGATATACCCGAGATCAACCGGTTAGTTGACCGGCTCCGGGACGCTGCAGATGCGGTGATCCGAGATTCAGATATTTTGTTGATGCCGGAGGGTTCGACACGTGAACGACTGTCGAAAACCCGTGAACTGGCTGCGGAGGTAGCGTTGGAGCACGGATATCAATACACGCCCCGACTTCACGTTGACCTCTGGAACGACGCACCCGAAACATAGCATCAAGTTATACAGCCATGACGACTACTCAAGCAGATAACACGGATAGCGCGGTTGTCCTTGTATCGGGCGGGATGGATAGTGCGACTGCAGCTTTTGAGGCGAAGCACAGGGGATATGACTTGTACTTCCTCCACACGACCTACGGCCAACAAACAGCGGACAAAGAGTCAGAGTGCGCCCGAGCATTGGCCGACTATATGGATGTCGCGGACTTCCTTCACATCGAAACAGACCACTTAGCTCGGATCGGTGCTTCCAGCCTTACTGACGAGAACATCGATGTGGAAGAAGTCGATCTCGATAGCGATGAGATACCGTCAAGCTACGTTCCGTTCCGGAACTCGAACCTGCTATCAATGGCCACGTCGTACGCTGAAGCAAACGACTGTGGGGCCATCTTTATTGGTGCACACAGCGAGGACTACTCTGGTTACCCGGATTGCCGCCCGGAATTCTTTGATGCGTTCCAACAGGTCATAGATATCGGGACGAAGCCAGAGACGTCAATCGATTTGGTGGCACCGTTCGTGGATTGGACGAAAACAGAGATTGCGGAGCGTGGTCTAGATCTCGATGTTCCGTACGAGCTTACGTGGAGCTGTTACCGCAATGAGGAACCAGCCTGTGGTACTTGCGATGCATGTGCCTACCGACTCAAAGCATTCCAAGACGTAGGAATGAAGGATCCGATTAGATATCGAGAGCGCCCTAGCTACAGTGACTGATAAGACGTGGGGCCAATAGAGGGACAAACGATTCTTGTTGGTGTGTCCTAATACTCACATTATGGGCGAGTTTGCGGACGAAGTCGTTCATCGGTTGAAGGACCACTTAGAACAGTTCTGCTCATCTTATGCTTGGGAAACGGAGTACCCTATTGCACAAACACCGATTGACATAGCAGGAATCGATGGTGATCGATACGTTTTAATCGAACTCGAATGGCGTCGAGCTGACCCGGCGGACAATGCCGCGAAGATTTTTCGCCACCTCAGTACGAGAGAGATCGCAGCTGACCAAGTTAGAATTTTGCAGTTATTTACCAACCATTACAATCTCAGCTCTGGCGGTATCTCGTCCAAGCGAAAGAACGCGGAGTTCGTAGGAGAAACTGCAGCGGAGTTACTGGAGCATCTCACCTACCACCCAATTGATTTTGAAATAGATCCGCCTAAATCAGGAGAAGATCGACCTCCGCAATGGGAAGACGTCACAGATTCGACAGCTGAGAAGCTCGCATCCGTAATTGACCACCCTTGATCTACAGGTATTCTCTTCACCGTTGTCGCTGTTCTCCGGGGTTTCAAAGTCCTAGCTCTGTATCTAAGTATGCGCTAACGCTTCCGTACTCATTCTCCATGATTTCACAGAGCTCCCGGTTGACCGTCAGACCACTGTGAGTGATATTTGCAGATCCTACGTACACTAGTTCGGGACCCACGACGGCTTTCGCATGTAGATCATCTACGGTAGTCATTGAGGTATTTCCCATACGGGAGACGAGAGAGCGCATGTAGTCGTTGTGTTGTTCGCCAGTGCGAACGTAGAAATCAACATCCGTCTTCAACTCTCTAATCGCCGCGGACAGGGAAAGTCGGCGGCTCGACAATTCATCGGTGAGTGGAAAGCGCAGTTCCACATCGCTGAGCCATGGCGAACATATCGCCACACGTTGGGCGTGAACGAGAGAGTACCCGATAAAGTACGATAGCCCACTAGAGGGTAAAGAAAACGCTCGTACCATCGATCTCACCTCCTGGAAGCATCTCTCGCTCGATCATTTGCGACGCGGCATCTTCGGAGGGAACTCTTTCGATCAGCATCTCTCGGAGACGTTCAAGCAAGACGTAGCTCAAGCTCTCCGACTGGTCGTGTGCCGATATGCACTCCGCTAAGTGTAGATTCTCGACACAACCGTCAATATCCGGAGAGAAAAACAGGGATTTCACCCGATCAAAGTCTCCAATGTCGTGTGGCATTTTTCTGACCGCATCAGCAGGGAATTCATTGTTGCCCGCTACCTGCTCTTTTGAGACGGTCTGTTTGATTAGGTATGCCGTTTGGGTCGAGATGCCTTCCTCACTCGAAAGCTGCCTAGCTCGATCAATCGAGGAGAGTACTTCATCCACGATCAGATCGACGATATCGGGGAAGATCGGAGTTTCATCCATACCACGGACGACTTCTCGAACAGTGTGTTCATCTGGGTCTTCCGGTATTCGTTCCACGAAATCCTCCGACGCCCAAAGCCTCTCGTTGATGACCTGTGGATTATAGCAGATATGGGTCAGCGCATTTAGTGCCGTACCCGGATCGGTCTGGAGGTCTTCGTAAACCAAATCAACGATACCTTGGCCACCCTGAGACCGCTCAAACACATATACCTCGTCGGCTTCGTGATCAATCCCGTAGAAGAGCATACTTGGATTGACTCCGCCAATATCGGCGACTAACTGAGTGAAACAGTGTGCCGCTGTATGCCGAGCCACCTCGTTGAGTGATAACTCATTCAGCGACTTGTAGCGACGTACTCGTTTCTTAGTCTCTTCGTCAATGTCGGACACGAAGTTGCTTAGGTCGAAAATCAACCCTCGGGTATCGAGCGAGAAACCCAAGGGCCGATTTCCGGTCGTAATCTCCTGAGAAATCCGATCCTCGCCGGTAAATATGAACTCGTTTTCTTCACCAACGGGTCGTGCCGGTGTGATTTCGAGAGATACTCCCGTGAGAGTCACTTTACCGGTAATGTCAGCGAGGCTTGCTCTCCCCCGTGTCGCTTCCTCTTGACGCCCTTCAAGTTTAGTCTCAACTTCCGGATTAGAATGAATTTTTCCGAACGCTCTATCGTTATGTCGTAAGCACCGATCCTCTTTTAGAATCCGGAAACACTCGGGACAGTACCTGACGATATTCAGAGCGCGACCGCCGCTGAGATCTTCTATATCGTCAAGAGTGATAGAGTCCGGAGTAATCATACCGTCGCGGCGGTCACCGGGGACGTCCTCAAAGGAGAATCTGACCCCGTCATCATCAGTAATGGTTTCGGGTAGGTAGGCTTGTAAATGACCTGCCTCTTGTTGATACTCGCTACGGTACGGAGCATATGTCTGAACGAGTTTGTCTATAGACTGTTCGTCGCCACTCTCATCGTCCTCCCCATAGAACACCGTGAAGTACTTCCCAGCGTCTTGGAAGTAGTTCGGGGGAACGTACCAGACGGTGCCTTCAAGCGAACGTCCGTCAACTTTCAGGAACCGGTCATAATAATACGACCCTCGAAGGAGATGCTTGACGTAGTACAGGCTCTTATCGTTCTGTTCAATAGAGTTGTATTCGTCGAGCTGAGTCAGCGTCTGTCTGAGATAGTAGATCTGTTTACGCTTCGTTGCCGTCTTGTCGAGCTCCTCGCTTTTAATCGCGCGGCTGGCTGTATCAACGCGGTCAACCATCTGATCAACGGAGGTCGGCAGTTCTGGAAGGGTGACAGACTCGTGTTCTCGGTCAACGACACGCCGGAGTCTCTCGACGTCACTCGTTATCCCGTAGAGATCAGGGATAAGATCGTCTAATGCCTCGATTTGTTCAGTAGGCGGAGTTTCAGCGAGATCTGTGACAGAGGTTCGGAGCTCTTCTAAGGTTGATTCCAAGGCATCGAGCTGTGATTTGACCTTCTCTTCGGTAGTGACATCGGAATCTTCGATCTCGTCGATTAGCGCTTGTCGCTGGCTACAGAATTCCAAGAAATCGGTCCTAATCTCTGAAACTAGAGACCGGGCCAAGTCTTCTCTTTGCATGGCCTGCCCAACCTGATCCTCGATGAGATCCGAGATCTCGGGCTGTGTCACGTCCTCCCGAAGCTCGGACAGAAGCTGATCTACAGTCTCAACTGGCTCCTCTCCATGTAATGCAGGGAGCTGACTCTCAGCCACGTCAATTCCGAACTCTCGGCGCAATACCGCTGCAGGTTCCGTGATGAACTCGTAGTACTGTTTGTAGCCCAGCTCTGAACAGAGGAATCGTTCGAGGAATTCTTCCTTCCGGTCAATTGACCCAGAGAACCACTCTTTCGAGACAGCTGTTGATGTTTCGTAGAACTTCTCGAACTGGTCGTGGATCCAGGCAATCACGTGATTGTCCGTCTTCAATGGCGTTCGAATTTCAGACCCGAGGAAACGGTCGGCACGATAGAACATATTCGCGTCCTGAGTGAGATCCGAGAGGAACACGACAATGTGTGAGTCGGTGTCTTCCTTCCGTGCTGCTCGTCCCGCACGCTGAATGAATGACGACAGATCCCACGGCGTCCGATACTGCGTGACGATAGTGATTTCACCGACGTCGATCCCAACTTCAAGGAAGCTCGTCGAGAGCAGCAGGTCGCTCTCGGCTGTAGCAGCCGCGTCGAATCCAGCGTCTGAGTAGACAGATTCGAAGTGGAGTGAAGATTCGATGAACTCGCAGTCCATCTCTTTAGCTACCCGATCCCAGTTAGAGTAATCTCTTCCAGTTCTGTGGTACCGCCAGAGTTCGTTTGCTCGATCAGCGTCCTCCAGTTGCGCCCTCTTTTGGTTCACTTGGCTTATACTGTCGATGAATGAGAGGATTTTCCCGCGCTCACCGGTCTCGCTGTTCAAGAGGCTATGTCCAAGCAACATCAACTGCTGGATGGCCATCGATGAGACTCCAGGGCCTTCCTCCGACGTTTTGAGGAAGTAGTAGTGCTCCTTGTCCTCGTGGTCCGTTCGGAAATCTGAGTCAGGTGGTGCAACTGATTCAACTCGTCCACTTGGAACGGGAAAGAGATCAGTAGCGAACCGCTGTGGATCATCGACCGTCGCGCTTGAGCCTAGCCAGAGCAGCGAATGGTCTGTTATCGCCTCGATATTTTGTGCTATATTTGCGGTATGTGCTCCTCTGAGCCCGGTGTACAGGTGTACTTCGTCGAATACAATCGTATCGGCCCGATCAATGATGTTGTAGTTCGGTTTGAGTGAGAACAGCTCCAGGGATTCTAACGTCGTCAGAAGAATGTCAGGTCCAGGCTGATTTTTGATATCAGTCCGATTAAGCAGGATCTCCCGGTCAGAGAAGGAGTGTGCATCATTGTTCTCGCAAACCAGTCGGTAAGTTGAACTTCCTCCTTGGTAGGTGAATGAGTGAGTTCCGTCGTCTCCGCACCAGCAATCTGCGAGCTTGAATCGACGCGTACCATGCTGATTAGCGAAAAACGCGCCTTCTCTTTCAACCTCTGATGACGTATACGGCGTGTTACCGGTCCAGACCCCAACAGAAAGGCTAGTATCGTGCTCCGTTCTAAGTTTGTACAGATGTTCTAGAATCCGTCCGAGTTGGTCCTGTAAGAGTGCCCGACTCGGATAGACGACGATTGCCAAGTCCTGTTGATCCTCTGCTAATAGCTGATAGAGTGGGCCGAGGAACGCTTCTGTCTTTCCAAAGCCAGTGGGTGCCGAGAAGATCGCGCCACGAGAGTTGTTGGATGACCGTCGATCCGCATCGAGGTCGCGGATCAGCTGCCAGCTTTCGACCTGAAAGTCGAGTGGCTTGAAATCGAAGAGTTCGATGATATCAGCAACGAACTGATCGTCACCAGTGTATTTACTCGTGGCTCGTCGATCCTGTGGCCTCTGTGTGTACTTGACAGCATCCGTGATGTGGGGAGGATTGTCTTGATCAGCATCAAATATCTGGGTGTTTGAGAGAAAACCGCGAATCAGTGGTCGGATATCACCAGGGATTCGTGAGGCATTCGAGTTCCGATCAAAGTACTTCATGTAGTCGATTTGTTGGAGATGGACACGATGCCGCAATCAATCTTTCCACAAGAGGCGATTACGAGAGAGTCACTTCGAGATATTCTGCGAGATCCGACTCATAGAGACGAGTGAGCTCCTCTTCCGAGAGCGCTGCCAACGTTAGCCGTTCGTCGTCTAATAACCGGTCAACGAGATCATCAAGCGGTGTATCCCGGTATGGGCCAAACAGAGCGTCCTTTGCCTCCTCTAGTGATTGACGCATGAAGTGACCGTACTCTCTGGCCTCCTCTTTCCGCTGGTTGATTTGACCCCCCTCAATCTGTGCCTCCCAGTTCCAGTTATCGAGGAGGGTATCGAGCGCATCTAACTTGTCTTGGTCTACCCGCTCAACCCGCTGGTTCAACCGAATCATGCCTCGGACAGTGTTGTGGACGTCGATTCTCGCTTGGTGAACGAAGTTGTTGACCTCCCTCCGTTGAGCTTCGACAGCTTCGCGGGTCTCGGGAAGTTGTTCTGCGAGAGCATCGTAATCGTCCTGTTCTAACAGAGATCGAGCCTCTTCGACCGCGTGTTTCGCCTCAGAGTCTATCTTAACTTCAGTCCGGAAGAAGGCTTCAGCAAGAACTCGTTCGAGAATTGTTTCCTCCATCGTTTCTGCGAGCTCGTCTAGTTCTGATTCCAGGCCTTGTCGCCGGTGCTGTTCGTAAATCGTCTTTAGCTGTTCCTGAAACGTACTGGAATTAGCTGACATAGTGATCGCTCACCTCCTTGAACCGCTCACCGAGACCTCCCCTGTGTCCACCGTTACTGCTCGCACCATCGATCGGAACAGAACGGAACCGTTTCACGACTGGTGTAGCTGCCAACTTCAGAGAGATCAGTGCTGCCTGAATCTGATCTTGGGTGTTTTCCATACGGAGAGTATCAGCAGTATCAGCGGCCTCAACAGCCATATCGATGTCTGCCTGAGAGAAATCAACAAACTTCGCCAGCTCCTGTTGGAGATCTGGATTCACGTTATCATAGGTTCTGAGATTAGACACGAGTTCGGAAACTCGGGTCATATTGAGCGTGGAGAATTCCGAGTTGATTTCCTCTATCAGTTCACGGTCGTAGCCGTGGTCCGCTACCTCTTCGAGAGCTTGGCGTACGTCGTACATCGTATCCGCAATCGACCGGACATAAGCCTCCTGTCCGAATCGAACGCGGCTATCTATCTCTGCGATGTATTGCCGACCGAGCATGTCGAGAACCTCGTACGACGGGTTCCGACCCAGCCGTCTCCGGATCTTCGGAACGTCTAGACTCCCCCCGGAGACGCCCAGTAGTTTTCCCACCATAGCTTCGATGTGATCGGCGGAGTCCATCGCTGTCTTGATGTGATCGTACTCTTCCTGCGAGAGGATCTCAGTAATCTGTTCTTCGAGATGCAGATCAACCGAGAAAGCGTCGTCCTCACTGAAGCGTTCATTAATCACGGTCGCATCGATGTTGCGCCACGGAGAGTCAAGCATCACCAGATGAACGTATGTAGCTAAGACGAAGTCCGTGAAGTCATAATCTGCACTCCCTTTGTAGAACACCTTCTCCCCGTTAAGATATTCCTCAATCAGCATTTGACGCCACTGTAGGGCGTAGTACATCAACTGAGTCCCGCACTCTGTGAGAAGCGAATCAACGTCAGCACTCCGCGGTTCCTCTACCCGGCGGATTCCGTATTTGAGTATCTTCCGGAGGTCAGATCTTCTGAAGTCACGTCTGTCAAGCAGAATCTGATCTATTTCTGGTGAGTCATCACTCTCAACGTAGACGAACGGATCCTTCTGACTGCTAAGTCGATATTCGAGTTTGGTCCCTTCGTAAAGTTTGAACCCGTCGGTGAGATGTTCGATAGCATCCCTGAGCCCCTGTCGGATGAAGCGGTTTGTCTTAGCGTATTCTTCTGGATTTTCGAGCCAAGAATCCACTAAGCCGTTGTGTTTCTCGATTAGCTTCTCGACACGACTCTTCTCCGGTGTCGTTGTTTGGTCGGTACTAGACGACTCCTCGTCGTCTTCTTCCGTCTGTGCGCTCTGTATTTCCGGCTCAGAGGGGGAAACCCCCGCACTGGGAATGATGATACCGTCATCGGTTACATCGACAACGGCAGGGGCCCCGTCTTCTAGAAGGTGGAACGCTTCCGCAAAGCGCCGATCAACCGTGATTTGATCATCTTCAACGCTACCGTACCATTTCGCTAAGTCCGCAAACTCTTCGGCCTCTTCGTACACTTCGTCTGCCGCGGATACGGTATTCCGAAGCCGTCGGAGGGAGCTTGCGCTTGAGGGTGCTTTGGCATGACCCTCATACCACTCTTCCAGAACTTCGAAGATCTCCATAATATACTCCCGCGGTGACTGCTGACTTTCGTCTAAGCCCGTGTAGATTCGGCGAAGGAAGGCCTGGTTAAACGGGAACAGGTCACGGAACGCTTCGTCGCAGAAGCCACACTCTGCACAGAGAGATCCGTCCGGTGCGGGCAGCAGTTCGAAGTCGCCATTCTCTCTATCGTATCGAACGCTATCGTCGTGGGCTTTGATGTAGCCGAGATATGGACGGGCGAAGTCAACAGCAGACGACTCGTCGAGGAATAGAACGTTCTTCGAGTGTCCCTTGTTTGTTTGGAAGAATTCGAATCGATCCTCGGCCGTTCGCGTATGGAGCACTTCCGTCGAGTCTCGCGTTCCCGCGACGACGAAGTCCCAGTTGTCATCTGGTTTATCTCGCTCCATGTAGTTACGGAGCCGCTCGGCCTCCATAGAGGCTATAGCGAAGTCCTCGAAAACGATTACTGGCCGGGTATCCTCGAACTGACTGCCGACGTATTCGAGCACGTCATCTAACGACGCGGTGTCGTACCTGTCGCGGATCTCGCGCCACAACTCCTTATTAAAGGATTCGACCGCCTCATCAGCAGCGACGTGATCGGGGAAGACGCGGAGTTCCTCTTGTTGTTTGTACTCGCCCTCAGTAATGAATTTGATCTCACGAGCGTACTCCCCGCGTTCAACGAGGAGCTGTAGCTTTTCCTGGATGAAATCCCGAATGGCCTCCTCGTCTTCCCTTGTATGGGTAGTCTCGTAGCCCTGTCTACCCAGGTTCAGTAGTGCACCTGAAGTAGCGTTGTTAGCGACAGTCTGGGGGTTGTTCGTGATATCGTCCCTGAGCTGTTTGAATTCAGACGCTCCTGGGAGAGGTTCCTCAAAGTGCTCCTGATAGAACTCCGGAATACGTTCCGAGAGAATAGACATGAGATCGTCGTCCTTGTCGATGTGGAGGATGGGACGACCGTCGTCGTTCAACTGGTGGGAGAGATACGCACACAGTTCGGATTTACCCGTCCCTACTTCACCTTCGATGACGACAACGAAGTTTCCGAGTTCGTCCTCGGAAAAGAGCTGATAGACCCTCTCTTCACCCCACTTCTCAGTGTCTTCTGTGCTCGTCCCACGGAAAACTTCGATTCTACGGTGAGTGAAATCGAAGAGCTCTCGGTTTTCGGATCGTACTGCTGCGACCTTACTGAAGAGTTGTCTCAGGGTTCGTTCATCGATCTTCTGGAAATGTGGACACCACAGTGGCCCTCCCGGTATCTCTTCAGAAGAACTCATGCGATCACCTCGATTGAATTCGCGTCTTTCTCCATGCCGGACCGTCGTGGGGAGCGATCTAGCCGAACTACGCCAGCATCACCATATTCGACCAGCTTGATTTTCTCCTCCCGAATCAAGTTGTAGAGTGTACGGGCGAAGGGTGCGGGGACGTCCCGCTCACCAGTAAGATTGATCAGTAGAAGGTTCTCCCGAAGCCAGTCTATGTACTCTTGGATGGCGATCCGTCTCTCGTCACCAGTGGCGATTCGAAGGGATTCTAAAATCATCTCAGGGTCGGGATATACGACGTATTCGCGGCCGGTGGCTTTCTCGATTAATCCGAGGAAATCAGCTAGTCGGGTCCAGTTGACGAACTTGGGCTCGTTGAGTGTGATGGGGCCTTGTTGGGACCGAGGTCGGTATTCGCGCTGTTCGTGTTCCCATTTGTCTATAGCCTCATACAGAACTTGGTCACTCGCATGGAGGTGTTGAATGTCCTCCTGTAAGAGGTACTGGTAGTTGAGCAGAACGACCGATTGCTTCCCCCACTCACCCGGTGTCGCTTCTATCGCCAAGTTGTGGAGTGCAGTCATTCGGAAGTCAAGATCTCGATTACCCGTTTCCCAGGCAAATTCAGCCGTATAATAGTCGGGTTCCCGCCTCCCGATCATACCCAACTCCTGAAGCCCCCGAACTCCCTGGCTGCGCAGGTCTTCTGGAAGATCAGTGTCGTCAGCGATCTCTTCTTCAGTCGTATTACCCCGGTCTATTGAGTCATAGACCGTCCGTAGTGGGCCTGGAGTCTGAACCGTGTTGAGAATGTATCCTTCTGTCATAGTGCCTCCGTCGTGAGAAAGTCCTGGTATCTGGCGTCGATAGGATTGTCTTGGGGGTCAAGTTTGCTCGTGCTATCTCTCGCTTTCTGCATCGCAGGGCTCCGCCGGGCATAGGATGGGTCGAACACACTACCGTCCCGTGAGACGGCCCGGTTCAACTCACGAGCGATTGAGGTACTCGTCTGTCGATCCCACTCAATACGCCGCCGAAGCCATCGTCCCAATCCAGGAACCTCGTCTTCCGTATTCAGTGGTACGCTTCCGTATTCATCCGGCCGTGCAAAGATGTCGCTGAAAACACTATATAGGGGCAGGTAAGGAGCATCGGGAAGGACGTCAAACAACTGTTCTGCGCGGCTAATAGAGTCTCCTGCCACAAGCTCGTAGAGATTTGCATTGTCCTGAATGAACACGTTCTTAGTATCTATCAGAGGCATGCCCCAATCATACCTCCGATACTGTTGTTTGAATGCCTCGTAGAACGATTCGACGCTACCAATTCGTTCCGTGAACTGCTCCTGGTACAGTGGACGCTGTCCGCCGATGGGCGTGAATTGTGGAGAATCTGCGATCACTACGAGTGTGCCCTCTCTTGAGGTGAACCTATTGACTAAATGTTCGATGGAGTACGATGTCTCAGTTTCGTAGTGTTCATTTGTGATGACACAAAGGTCTGCGCCGTCCGGCAATTCCATATTACCAGTGACGTGGTATTCGTAATCGAGGTAGTCGTACTGCGACCCTCCCTGTGCGAGCTGACGCCACGATGTGGGGAATGTGAAGTGATCGATCCCGAGATACTGTAATGCAGGGAGAGTTCGGAGCATCCACCAGCGTGAGTTGCTGACGGGCTCGTGAGCGAACGCGACCTGATTACGAGTCAATTTGTCCAAGAGCGCTTCCGGTTTCATATGCTCTCCACCTCTGCTTCGTCTTTCCCGACGGTCGCTGCGAGCATCCGGCGATCCAAGAGATTTTTTTCGAGGTAGTACGCAGGAGTACGAGCCAGTAGGAGACACTCATCGCAGTAATCCACGCAACGGTCACAATCGGCGACCTCAACGACCCTGGCTTCCAAATCAGACAGGCTCTGCAGAACCTGCCACGTGACCCCGTTTCCTCCTTGGCGGCTGTCCACGATATGGACGTCAACCGTGTTCGCCGTGCGCATCGCCTTGACCCGGAAGTCGGAGCGGTCACACTCTGCGACTATTGCAATCGCTTTTTCCAATGCTTGTTGAAGACTGACGAGCGCCTGTGGCCAAGATTTCGTTTCGTGGGTCGTCCGTTCGTAGCGCTCTTCGAACGCGTCCCGCTCAAATTGGACCGTTACACCCTGAGTGTGATACTGCTGACCGACGGGTCGATAGACTTCCTCTTCTACGTCTTCCAGCATCTCCTCCCAGCTCTGGTCCTCCGTGGAAGAACTCGACTCGCGTTCGATTAGAGCCTCAGAGCGAAGGATAGTTTTGTCAGGACTGTTCGTGTGGCGGCGCTCGAAGGCATATACGAAGTCCGTGACCTCCTGCTGACCATAATTAACTTCTGCTGGCAGTCCGAATAGCTCGACGTCCTCAGTCTTCTGAGAAGCGTCGGTCTCCGAGACGTATGTTGACATAAGAGCACGGGTGCTATAGCCTCGCTGCCCGCCCATCGCCGTTTTGCACTCTACACTACTGATTCCGTGAACCTTCGTTTCCTCAAGTTCAGTTCCGCAGTGGGGGCATTCAGTCTCGCCCGGTGGATAACTCTGGAAGGGGCGGTCACATTCCTCGTTGTTGCATACCGAGATCTCGGTGAGGGGCGTCGAAGATCCACGAACGTCGTTGACGAGATATTTCGTTCCATGGAGTGTGGTCACTGCACCGTGATCGTTCTCCTCACCCGGGAACAGATCGTATAACCTCCCAGATGCCTCGAACTCGATACTCTCACGCCGGCCAGTGAATTTGACGGGGAAGTCTTGACCGAAGTTCCGGTAGTTCGCTAGATAGCCCAATCGATCCAGCCAGCGATCAAGCCGTCCGTTCTGTTCCGTGATGTTCTTGTTCGTGTCTGACGACCCTGACGCAGCGGTAAGCCGCGAGAACGTTTGTTCCGTCCGACGATCCATCGAGAGCGGGCCATCTGAATTAAAGACCTCATCGAGAATTTCGACGCCTCGTTGTCCGAAGATATCTCGAATATAGGAGCTCAGCGTATCCCACATCTCATCACGGATGAATCTCTGGAGAATGTCGAGGTTCTTTTCGACAGCACTAACGAAACTCCCCATATTCTCGTGTTTCGGCTCCGAGAGTGCGTACATCCGCTCGAAGACACCGGACTCGTGCGGATTCCTGGCTAAATAGGCAAAAACCTCAGTCACGACATGCCCGGCAAGTAGTTCGTCGAAGTCCTCCGGATCAGGTACCCGTACGGGTTCGAAATCGTTGAGGAAGCTATCGAGATTTGCGTAGTAGTGACCATCAACGGGATGATTCCCCCGGATAACGGTCATAACGAGTGAAGAGCTACCTCGGGATCGCCCCGTCCGCCCACTTCGCTGCACGTAGTTCGTCAAAGTCGGCGGGATTCCGACCTGCGCAACCGTATCGAGTGTACCAATATCGACCCCCAGCTCCATCGTGGGCGTCGCACTCACGATGTTGACATCCGGATCGTCTTTGCGGAACCCTTCCTCGATAGCGCCGCGGAGGGTGTGGGGGATGTTACTTTTGTGAATTCCGACAGTGATGAACTCTGGTTCGCCTCCGTTCGTAAGCGGGCGTGTCACGTCGTGGGCCCAGTGGTCAATAGCGTAGTCCCAGCCAGACTCAACCTGTGCGTAGCCGGGATCGGCAGTTAGTTCGCCGTCGGAACCCCGGGTGAACCGTCTATAGGTTTCCAGGCTCGCACCGCAGTTGTGACATACTTCGACACTTCTCCCATCACTCGCGGCTGGATACGCACTATAGCAGTCAGCACAGAACGCTGCAGTCTCGACAAGTTCCAGTGAAGAACTGTCTATACGCGGGATGCGGGTGAACACACCGCTTTCGGGAGGTTCAGACATAATACCCGCCGATTCGATTTGCTCACGCGCGGTTTCGATGTACTCCTGTACCTGTTTGCGCGGACCGTCATCGAGGTTCGCGTTTCTGACCGCGGTTTTCACTTCATCAAGTGGCTGCTCGGTTATGATACCGTCTTCCAAGAAGCTACTTAATAGACGATTCAGCCGTTCGTCGATCCAGTCCTCGGTGAATCGGGTCCGAGATTCCAGCCTGTCGATTAGCTTCTCTCGTGTCAGGCCATCGATTGAGACCTTCTTGTAGGTGAAGCTGGCTCCTTGGCCGAGTGTGAATAGCTTGTATATCTCGTGTGCGAGAACTAACTCCTCCGGATCGTCGAGGTCAGCGACGACATCGGCTGTGACTAGAGCACCATCCAACAAGCTCTCACAGTTGTGCAGCATCGCGTGGGACTCGATGTCGTCGAGCAACGAGCGGAGGAAATTATACGCCGTTCCGTCCTCGTCGATCTCGTTCTGAATGAGTGGTTCCCAGTATTCCTCTCGAAGCCGAGTCGAGACGGTATTGAAGAGTTCGTAGTTGTCTTGCTTTCCGCCAGCTTTGATTAACTCCTGCAGATACAGCGTTTCAGCCATCAGTCCGTACTCTGTATCGATGATCCGATCACCGACGCTCTCAGCGGAGCTATGTGAGTCAGAGAACACGAGGGTCTTTTTCGATGGCGTGTGCCGGCAGACCTCCGTTAGCATGTACGAGAGCAGAGACGATGTCGGAACACCCGCATCTGTGAGATTCACCCATTTTTCGCAACCAGGGCAAGATTCAACAGGAGATCCTACACTGATGGGCGCGAACTCCTCGTCACCGTTTCCGGGATCAATCTCAACATATGGTTCATGACAACGCCGGCAAAACTGCACTTCAGGGAGACGACGGTTACATTCGGGGCAACGGCTGTCGCGGAACACTTTCTCGCACTCTCGGCACCAGTACACCTTGTAAGGAGGTTTTAGGAAGACGTGATATTTCTCGGTCACGACGCCCGCGAGACGCCCGAATGCCATAACCGTCTCAATAACCCCTTCAGGGTCTTCGACGCCTTGGTTCCGAGCGCGAGTCAGCAACTGGTTGTAGGATTTGAAGCCAACGACGCCAGTGGTGTCAGTCTCGAACCACGTAGCAAACGCAGCGACTTCAGGGACGTTTGTCAGTACATATTCGTACCAGCCACTGTTGGTTCCGCTCTCGTCGATAACGGCCTCGACGAGTTCGTTCCGTCCCTTGACGGAGTTGAGTACTGACTCGATGTCATCAAATTCCGTTCTAGCCAGTGATAGGAGTCTCGTTTCGATAGCGTCAGTTGCCCACCCACCGATATTGGTCTCGATTTCAATTTTCTCGTCTGCTACAAGGCCGACTTCACGCGCCGTTGAGAGCGCATCTTCGAGGTCGTATTCTCTAAGATGGCTCGTCGGATCATCGATGTCCCCGACTGCGAGTGCCAGTACGTGAACAAGATCGGCGATGTCACAGGGAGAAAACCGTCCGAAATCAGGTTCACCAAGAGTCGGAAAGTCTCTTCCTGTGAACCCAATTGTGTTAATTTCGTCTTCGTCCGTCCCAGTCAACGAACTCGCCAGCTCTCGCGGGTTATCCACTGTGGCGGAGACCATCGAGATCTGGGGATCCCGGTCGTCGTAGAAGTGCTTGAGACGCCGGGAGAGAAGGGAAACTGCCGCACCTTGGATCCCGCTCCAAACGTGGGCCTCGTCGAAGACGATGTGTTCAACGGGATGTTCTCCGGGCGTATTTCCGAGTACATCCCGGGTTTCATCGTTGTCACTGATGAACATATAGTCGAGTGCCTCCGGGACGGTCAGCAGAATATCAACACCGCGCCGGATGCTATCGCGGGTAACCCGTATCCAGGGGTACTGGTTATCGTCCGTCCCCACGTTCGTTTCGCCCAGCACTCGGAGTTTGTCATCCGGGTTCCGTGGATCCTCAAGCCCACGGATGTAGGACCCCGGTTCGACTTCGTGGTCTCGTGTACCGACGCGGGTAGGCGTGTCGCCGTCCCAGATACCGATTGTGATCCGTTCGTCGGAGTTTCGATAGCGATTGATTTGGTCGAGATAGGCGATGAATCGATTTAATTGATCCACGCCCAGGGTTTTCATCGGATAGAGAATGATCGACTTCAGCCCGTCCTCCTGGGTCGAGAGGCAGTGATTTAGAATAGGGAAGAAGAAGGCTTCCGTCTTCCCGGTAGCCGTCGGTACGGCGAGGACGTTGTCGCGGTCCGTTGTCTCGATCTGCTCGATCATTTCGGCCTGATGCTGATACAGTGACCCCTCTTTGCCACCGAAGAGTTCCTCGTTGACAGCATCGATTATTTCGTCACGGTAGCCGAGGCCCTTAAGAAACTCCGACGCCGGCTGATCGTGGAACTCCGGAGCATCGACGAACTCGACGTATGGACCCTTCTGTTCGATCAGGTCGTTCTCGACGAACGACTGGGCATTCGTGATTCCGTTCACCTGGTTTAATTTCGTCATCCGGCGGTTCCACCAGGTGATTTCTGCAGCTCGGTCTTTCGCGTTCGCAAGCGTATCTTGAGGCGTTTGCATTTGTGAGGCGTTGGTTGGTTGTCTGGTTGGTTTATTGGCGGGACATAAAACTGCTATCCGACGACGGACGCAGCCGAATCCTCAGTCACTGAACCGCGATGGCTGGTGACGACTACGGGTTCGGCTTACTGAATCCGGTGCTGTTGTAGATCTCGACATCGACGGCTTCGGGCCGGTTGAGCACGTCTTCGCCGACAAACGTCTCGACAGACCCTTCCCAGTCGGGTGTCCGCGAGGGGATGTCCATCTCGTTGTAGAGGCGAAGCCAGATAGACTGATCTTCGAACGCCTCAAGGTCAGTCGGGACCGTCTGGAACATCGCTTCCGAGGCAACGAGGACAGCCTTCCGTTTCATCCGTGAGAGGGCGACGTTGAACCGCCGGGGATCGAGCAGGAAGTCTGCACCACGGTAGATCGCCCCTGGATCGCTCGCTGTCATCGAAACGAACATCAGGTCTCGCTCACCGCCCTGGAATTTCTCGACAGTATTCACCAGATAGCCGTCGTCAACGCGGTTCTGGAGCGCGGCTCGCTGGCGACGATAGGGCACGACAACTCCGCCAGTGAGGTCATCGTCATCGGCCTCTGACTCCTCCTTGACGGCCACCTCGTCCGTCATTGCGCCCACGAGTGCCTGCTCGACAGGGTTGATATCGGTGGCCTGGTCGTCGTGGTGGACAATCACTGACAGCCGACTTGAGGGGTCTAACGCGTATGGAACCCCGATCTGGCCGTCTGAATCAGTTGTGGTATCCTGGCTGATGACATTACTTTGGGTTACCCGGGGAAGACGCGAGACTTGGCTCTCGGGACGCCCCTCTAGGATAATCCCGTCGCCAGGGTAGTAGATGAGCCGCGACAGTAGGTTTGCGATCGATTCTGGCAGTCGGTAAGTCTTCAGCAGCCGGTGAAGCGGTACCTCGTCGTCAACCTGCGCGATGTTCGGCGGATCACGTGCAAGGTAGCTGACGTCCTCAAGTTCGTCCCTGAGGAACCGAACGATGTCGAGCGCCGACAACGCTGGCGTGTGATTTTCGACCGTCCGGCGGTCCTCCTTGGGCCAGTCATGCTGCTGGATCGGTGGCAGCTGACGATGGTCGCCGGCGAGTTGCACTTGCCCCATCTTGGTAACGAAGGATCCCAGGAGGAACAGCAACGGCAGGTCCATCATTGAGGCTTCATCGACGAGGGCGTACTGGAACAGCGCCGCGTTACCGTTCTCGATGAGTTGGTCCGCTCCCTCGCCGTCAATAGCGCCTTCCTTGGCCATTTTATCCACAAAGCCCCGGATCGTCATGGGTGGACCGAACACGAGCATTGGCCCGTCGTTGCCTTCGAGATGCTCCTCGAACAGGTCAGCGAGAGTCTCTCTATCGTTACTGTAACTGTAGTGACTGATGAACTCTCCCTCGACGTATTCGCTCCCGCTGGGGTCACTACCAGGGTGCAACCGCAGCAGTCGGACCGACTGTGACAGCGAGCCTACATCATCGAGAGTTTCAAGCACGTCGTTTACATCGTCCAGCACCTCATCGACGGCGTCGTGAGCGTGGGCCGAGACGACGCCGGTGAAGGCGTCATCGCCGCTGTAGCTAAGCGCTCGTGCGACGGCTGCCGGGGCGACTGTGTATGTCTTCCCGGTGCCTGGCGGGCCCTGTAGACCGGTCAGTTTCTGGTTAGTGTCGCGCACGAAGCCGTCCTGTCCACGGTAGGGCTCGGTTTCCGTATTGAACCCATTTTTCCAGTGGGTGTCAATGTCATCGATGATGTTTCCGAGGCTTGTGCCGTCGTACGGAGGGGTATAGTGGTGTCGTTGCATGGTTATCGGTTGTAGAGATCCGCGATGTGCTCGTACAGGCTGTTCCCCGACTGACCCGGCTGGGCCTCGGCAGCACGCTCTAGAGCCGTGAAGGCTCGCATCTTATCCAGGGAATCAGCAAAGGTGTCGAGGACATACACCCGGCCGGCCTGGAAGTAGGTCGTCACGTTGTCAGGCGTCGGATTCGGAGCCGGCCCGCTCGCTATCCCATCAAGCACCTCGGGGGACCGATGCCAGGTGACACAGGGATCGTCTTTGCTCAGCCAATCGCCGATTTCTTGGAGTTCGACCGTGCCCGCTTCCTTGTCGAACTCCTCGATTTTCACCACTGTTGAGTGAATTAGACGCGCCCGGTCACCGTCTGAGAACGGTCGGATGCGCGGCGGTGATTGACTGAGGTCCACTTCGCTAAGGACCATCCAGTCACCCTGTTCGACGGACTGCGGTATCGTCCGACCTGACCCGTCCCCGATACCGATGGTCGTCGGATCGATCACCTCGCCAGCGAGGAAAGAGTTGGTGATGAAGTCCGGATAGCCATCGACGCTTTCCTCCCATGCGGAGGTTGCCTCGAACACCAGCGACCGTCCTGATTCGACGCGCTCGTCAAGCGGTCGCCGATATTGGTACACGGCTGCGTCGATACCGGTGTCGTGCTCCAGCAGGGCGTACTCCTGGACGGTCGTGGCCAGAGATCCTTCCTGTCGGCCGATGTCGGTGAGCTGGGAAACGTCTAAAGGTGCCTTCGGAACTTTGGCATCCTTGCCGGTATCGTCGTACCGACTGTCCGCCGCTGGCACCTCGATTCCCCGTTCGATGTGAGCAAGCGCCGCTGCCATACGTTGCAGGAGTGTCTCGATGTCCTTCTGTCGAACCCGCTCCTGCTGGGCCTCCGTCCGGTACTGGTATCGACGGATTGCTCGCTCTTCTTCTGGTGAAGTAGCCCAGTGCGGTGTTAGTTTGTTGTGTTCGGCCCAGATGTACGCCGCTGGGAGCGTCGTCGGATGACGGTTCGCCAGTGGGTACGATCCCCCGAACTGATTCTCGGCCCTACCGCTGACCGTATCGGGACTGCCTCCATGATTGATCGAGACTGAGCTGCCTACTGTCGAGTAGTCTACCGCGACCTCGAAAAAGTCGGCCGCGAAGATCTCAGTTAGCGACGGTTCGGAGCCGTGCTGTCCGTACGGGGAGATGTCCCAGCCGAACCAGCCATTGCCGTCGTAGAATTGTGCGACCGTCTGCACCAACCCCAGTCCAATCGCTCGCATAGCGAATCGCTGGCGAAGGTCGCGCGAGAGAACTGAGACCATTTCCTGGTCCGGAACGTCGGTCGTGTCGCGCCCGGAAATTGCACCACGAAGCCCGAGCAGGGAGCGCACCGCCGTTGCCTCACGAAGGCTCTCATGGCGTCGAACCGCATCCATAAGGGCCTGACGCTGGCGCTCATCGTAGAAGTACAGGTGCGGGAACCCATCATATGGGTCGTAGGCGTTTCCATCCGTATCTGTCTCGCCGCTAATATCCGGCGCTAACTGCTCAATGGTTCTCCCCAACTGCTTGAAGAACCGGTGAAGCAGCGACTGTTCGTGAATCTCCTTTGGCTGCTCGTCCCGAGGGAGCCGATTTGGATATGCGACAACCGAGTCCTCACCCTCACTACTTGTGACGTAGGCTGCCAGCGCCGCGACGCAGTCTCGGACCGGATCGGGAACGACGATGAGGAAGACCTTGATCAGCGAATCCGCCGGGTATTGCTCATCGCCGACGTGGGTGGGATCATCGGCCGGGAGGCCGTAGCCCGAGCCCTGAATGGCAGCTGGCCAGTAGTCATTATTGGTTGGATCGACTTCGTCAACGAACCGCGCCGCACCGACACAGAGCTGCCTAAGATTGTTGATGTTGGTCCGTTCCCGAATTTCCTCCACAATGTCCACAATCGGCCGTCCGTGTAGGGTGCCGTCAGCGAACGAGATGTCTTCCCACTCATCAACCTCGCCGTAGCGCCACACGTCCGAGAGATTGATCAGCGCAGCGAGGTCGGACAGGTTTTCGACTCCGATATCTATGAGTGCCTCCTGAAGACCCTCGTCGAGCTGGAGCAGCCCCAGACCAAGCCCATCGGTCTCAAGTTCGTGGGTAAGGCACACTTGCTCGTGCTGGCACGCGGCACAGCGCGGGCCGAGGCGGCGCTGCATCTTGTCATAGTTACCGTCGATTGCCTCCGTCAGCCGGCCATCCGACGCTAACGCCGCATCGAGCGTTGCACTCATAGTGCCGAACTCGAAGGTTTCGAGGTCTGCTAGGGCCGTGGTCGTCAGCGACTGCTCCGGGTTGAGGATTGCACCAGTGAGGTCCACATCAACCGAGAGGCTATCGACCGCCTGTTGGATGAGTTGCGCGTATACCGTCGCCTGTACACGGTGTTCGGTCCGCTTAGTCACCGACGATTTGGCCTCCAGGATGTAGATTTGGATATCGTAGGGATCGTTGGGCTCACCGGGAACAAGTACGATGAGATCGGCTTTTCCTATTACGGGCCAGTCGCCGATCTCTCCGAGCAGTTTCGCTTGCCAGGCGACGGTCGGCCGGGCAGTGGGATCGTCGGCCGCCACTTCCTGAACCAGTTCTGCGAATTCGACGGTGGCGTCTGCGTAGTCGTCAGCCCAGGAGCCATCGGTAGACGGGCCATCGGTGGGAATCCCATGATCGGTGGTCGGCCCGTATACCCGGTCTGCGGTGCTGCCGATCATCGAGAGCTGTTCTTGCTCGAACTCTCGTCCGACTGCCAGGTACAGCGGGTTAGTCAGCGGCTTGCTGTACGTCTTCCCGGCAATACGCTGTCCCTTGGGATTCTCCTCTAGGTTCGCGTAAGGTGCACACTGCTCCACCCCGAAGTATTTCGCAATGAATCCCGCACTGATGGGATTCCGCGGCGAAGTAATCGACGGCAGTGAAGGGGATTTTCCCCGAGTCATGTGTCGTTTTCGCGCACACATTCGCGGGGGCAATCGTTAGTTCTCAAGCGGAGCGCGGTTGAAACGTGCTGGTCAAATGCCTGTTCGTCTCTCCTGTTAATCGTCGTATTAGTGAATTTTCTATCAATCACGATCGTGATGTGTTGTCAGCGGTGCTCACGGCCTGCAGCCGACTCGAAGTGCTGACAGTCCCCGAGTGATCAGAAAGCGGTACACTGACGAGTTGCCATCCTCGTCGTCCCAGACGGATTACCACGATGAAGGGGGTCCACCGGCTGGGGCCCGGCCAGCAACTTTGTGCGGCCGTCCAAATGGTTAGCACCAATACGAGGCTTGTTCACCCCGCGGACGGGACAGACCACGATTTTGTGGCTGCTGCGGGTCGCCACCAAGCACTAGTAGGTCACCAGAAGTTCCCTACCAGAACTGATGGCGGTTCGTGACGGTGAATCTCGCTGAGGTAATGGACTCGCAGAGGTACCCCTCTTCAATTGCGCAGAGGTGTCCCTCACGATCCCGGGCCTGCCGAGCAGATGTCAGCTGCTCGTAGCGAGCTATCGCCACGGGAAGGGGCGTACCAGAGTCCTGTGGGCTGGGACGAGCGAGCGTGTTCATTCACGCGGCACACGGTTCGAGCGCGAACCGATTCAACACGCGATGCGGTGCGAACGCAGGCCCCCTATAGCACAGGACCAAAATTTTTGGTCATGCCATCGCAGTCACATTTATTCCAAGAAGCAGCGGATGGCGAAGGCTATTTACCTGTAGGACGCCTTGTCTAAACCACAGCAAGGCACTACGGTGGTGCCATCGTGCTGGCTTGTCAGCCCGTCCATCCTTCCTGCCAGGGCCAGTATGGGCGGGCGCGTCATAACTTTCCGAGTAGTGTCACCTCCGTTGTACCTCAACCGTAGAGGCGAGGGCATAAAAAAGTTCGCCCCGAGATTATTGCTTTAGAAGCTATGAGATGCCCGATTTCAGAGGAATTGGTCTGCAGTGGTACGTATATAATCGAGTGGTTTTGTCGGAGTGATTATCCGATAATGACAAAATAAAATTGTATATTAGATTCTGCCAATAGTTGCTGAGCCTACCGCATCCGAACTTTGGAGATGATACTTCTATTACTATTTGAAAATTGTCGGTAGTTAGTACGGACTAAAAAGATGCGAAATTATATCTGGTGCCTGGCTAATAGTGGCGCCAATATCAATTACTATTTCAAATCAGATTTGATCTGAGTGTGAATTTAGGGTTAGTAGAGGGTCCACGAGGCATTTTTGCGGTTGATTCGATTAGGGGGTAACCTTAGAAACTCGCTGGAAAATTTTTCTCTCCATTCGTCCTCGGTAGTATATAGCAAGGCTACTGCCAATTATGGCAGATATTATATGTGTAGCTTGAGCTGTCAACCCCTCCCATCCAATATAACTATAAGAAAACAGGTATTACTCGGTTATCTTGTCCAGTGGTGGATGGTTCTCTATAAAAAGGCAGCTGTATTTGCCCTCTCAATCGATGAACTCGAAACCCGTGATTACCAGCCACTTGTCCACGTGCCTGGCTCGCATCAAGATACGTACGCGGATGTCTTGGATCGGTGCGAAACTCACCAGATCACGATTGGTGGGCGGTACCCGGATGTGCTGGGGTTCACGCATGCTGATCGCGTGTTCGCTGTTGAGGTGAAGGGGTCGAGCGGGTTACTCCGCGGGATCGGGCAGGCGCTCACGTACCAGCAGGGGGCGCACGTCTCGTACCTCGCGGCGGCTGCCGACACTGTTGAGCAACACACTGATTTACTCCGATCGAAGGGTGTTGGTGTGATTGGCGCGACGGACGACGGAGTGACGCGGTGGTCGAGTCCGCCGACCTCGGAGTCACACGAGCACGTCGTGGATATTGAGGGGCAACTGTCGGTTCGACTGCGTCGCAGTGACATCGCCGGTGATATTGCGAGTCTCTCGCTTGCCCAACCACTGAATTATCTCGCGCCTGTCGTCGCAGTCGATCAGCACGGCCCGTTGGCTGGCGATGAGTTAGCGGATATGATCGAAGCCGAGTACGGCTTCGGCGCAGGTACCCAGGCAACGCGGAGTGCGCTGTCACTCGGACTGTTGGAGGGTACTGATCGATTCACGCTAACTGACCAGGGTGAACTCGCAGCGACAGTGCTTCACGGCTGCGGAATTTCGACACTCGAAGAACTCGATGCCGTCAAGAGTGATGTCGGGCGATCGACGGTCGCCGCGGAGCACCAGCCGCTCGCCATTCTACTTCGGAACTGCTACGAGCGACACCCCGAATTCCGGTTGATGCTCGACGCGCTGCGGAAGGAGGGCCCGCGGATTCATTTCCCTGGCTTAGTTCGTCGTTTGGTTCACGAGTACCCGAACGTCTTCCTGAACACGTTCTGCACACAAACTGGCCGAACGCGAGCCCGAGAGTTAATCGAGGCAGGCCAAACACCCCGAATCTACGAGGAGGAGGCTGTCTGGAAGGACATTATTCGAACGAACGTGCTATTCAATTTCGTGCAGCAGCTCAAGCATATCGGCGTGCTCGACGCGAAAACACGCAGTCACAGTGGGAAGATCAGTGAGTACGACCCAGATGCGAAGCCGTGGTTGTTGCGAGAAGACCGGTGAAATGTGAGGGGTGGTCTGGTCGGTGGGTTTCGGGATGTCGAATCTCCGGGAAATCCTGTTTTCATGGGAGAAGAAACTCGGAATCAGAGGTTTCAGTCACGTAGAATCTCAGAAAGGGATTCAGCAATTCGGTCAACGTTGTCTTCGTCGATTACTCCGGCTACCCGTCCGGATAACATTGGACTGTACTCTGTTACTTCTTGCTCGCCAACTCCGTACCAGAGCGGCAAGATGATATCTGTGTTATCGTTTTCGCGCGACATCAACCCTTCCAGTTCCTCCTCAGGCCACTGTTTACCGAAATACGCCTCTGACAAGATGATTATTCCGTGGTTTGAGTTAGCCAATCCGTCATCGATCGACCGCCGTAACCGATTCCCGATCTGGAGTTCAAACTCGTCGAACCAAACATCGAATCCCCGGTCACGCAGTTCATTAGCGAGGGGCCGGGCGACTGGATCCTTGTCCTCGCCAGCGTGAGAGATAAACACATCGTAGGAATTTTCCGCTGATTCATTGCCGACATTATCCCGGCTCTCTTGGCCCTCCACTGTCTCCTCGGGTTCGCCGCTACCTCTTTCGTTCATTCCCGGGCAGCCACCGGACATTTCATCGTATCGCTCAAATCCTGGTATAGTAAGTTGAAATCCAGAATAGGTTCCTGACCTCTCCCTATAATAGACTAGTCCCTCATCTTTGAGCTGTTGCATTCGAGTCGCTACCGTTTGGTCACTGAGATTGAAGTCATACAAGGTCAGGATATCGTGTACCTCTGATATCGGTACAGCGCCATAACCGTTGCAGGCTGAAATCCAGTAGACTGCCAGCCCCACCAGATCCTGCTGAGTGTCATAATCAGATTGATCGGCGAATTCGGGGAACATATTCACAATACGTGACTAATCAGTTGCCGAGATAATGAAACCACGGTTACCTAATCCCCTGTCTAGAGTGACACAACGCAGTCCCTTGGCTGCTCTAGAGGGGCCGGGTTAGCGCGACCGAAAGGGTTAATATCTTTGTGTACTTGTGCACGTACATATGTCCCGCCCACAGATATCGGACGATCTCACTCAGGTCGTCGAGGAGATCCACAGGGAGGAAACCGGAACAAGGTCCAGTAGTTTCGAGGAAGCATTGAAAACTGTTGTCCAGATGGCTGATCAGGGCCTTGGAGAAGACGGGTGGTATCCTGGAAAGTACGCTGGAAAAGCCTTCGAACGGGTCTTAGGAGGCAATAACGCTGACTCCTCCAGGCGGAACCGTGTGCAACAGCAGGCCTCCCTAGTCTCCCAGTTATCGGTGGTTGATCCCGACCGGCAGGCAGTATTCAAGCAAATCCTTGAGGATGACTACACGATCACTATCCCTGAAGCCGAGCGGACAGCTTTAGGCTTGACGCCGGGAGAAGTATTGCAGGTCATCGCTTACCCCGCCGGGTCATCCGACAACGATTCGGAAGAGGAAAACAGCGATGAGTAGTCCCGGTATGCCTGGACCCGGCGATTTTACCAGCAGTTCGAGTAACTACGTCCCAGCCAAGATTTCGTTTATGGAGTGGCTGCAAGAGGAGGCTCGGAAGCGAGGGTACGACCCAGAACTTGACCGATACAACCGTGTTCTCTATGAGCGGCCATTTGTTGCTGTCAGGACTCGGGCGAGTGTCCACCAGCATTCACCGTTCAAGTTCAAGGTCAACGATGAGGTCAACGCGGATGTTTCCGAGTTCCAGAATGCGTATTCTGTCGTACTTGATCTACATTCTCCGTTCGATTTCGACCCATCGCTGGACGACTTCTACCCCTTGACCTTGACGTACTACCGGGTGACGACGAACCGGGATAGGAATGGGGACTACCCGGTCGGCATTTATCTCGAAGACAAACGAGTCAATCGCTACAAAAACTCGGTCGACTACCTGTTCCCACCCGCTGATTCTGAGAGCAAAGACTCTGACTTCAGTCCTGGACTGGATGACTCCGGTGATTGGCAAAATCGGATGTCGGATCAGACGCGCAGGCTCAACGATATTGCCCAGAATCTTACGCAAGAATAAGATTCATCGATCCCGGTTGTGCGTCTGGTCGTGTATTAGGTTCACCGATCACTTCCCTATCCATTTACCGGTGTACAATGTAGATATGCCAAGGAGGAGCAACGATATACATCGGAGTTGACGGCTATGTGGTCGGGTGGGTCACGGTTTGCTATGATAACGAGGGGTATACTGAGACACGCCTGTACGCGGACATCGAAGAATTCTGGGATAATCACGGCGAATCCGCGGAGACGATTTTGATCGACATCCCGATTGGGCTCAAGGAAGATTCGAACGCGAAACGACCCTGCGACGATGTAGCCCGAGAGAAACTCAGCCCGAACCGGCACTCTAGCGTATTCCCTGTTCCAGTGAGGGACGCCGTCTATGCGGATAATTATGAAGCCGCGACGGCGGCGCAAGAACGGAAAACCGATTGGAGTCTTGGTGTCCTAAGGTCGATCTGCCAAGTCGGTGTTGGTGCTCGAAAGGTCGACGAGGTTCACCGGCAGCATTGAATTCTCAGTCTTATCTGTGTAGATAGTCGCTTGCTTAAATCTATCTTTCAGATGTCGTCGTGGACGTCAAAACCGATTTCGAAATGCCTGTTTCTAAATTCCTCTACCTCTCGTGTCCAGTCAGACTCTCCATCAAAGAACTCGATGACATATGGGTTATACTTGAAAAACAAACCTGCAACCCTCTGATAATCCGGGATAGCACCGGACTCAGAATCTAGCTTGAATACCTTATACCGGTCACAGAGATCCTTGAAGATATTATCTTCAGTGAATTGCTGTCTGTGACGCTCTAGAAACGCATCTCTACTCGGGTATTCCCGGATCGCGCCATCCAGATGATAGCACTCAGTGAGGTCTTCATTGGTAATCGCGTGGAGGTACCGAGTGTAGTAGTCGATATTCCGCCCCCGATACGAGGTACTCAGATCCAGCATCGTGCCTTTGATCGGCAGTGTTTCTTCGATATGCAGAATCCATTGATCATCTCTCTGTTCGAAAAGGAACTCGGTCTTGTCGTAGAAACCGTCCCCATAGGTCTGACCGCCGTGCGATGAAACATGGGTTATCCCATCGGATTCTCTTATTCTTTGAAGCGACTCTGGACCATCCCAATGTTCGAAGAGAAGCATTTGCCGAGTCGTTTCTGGTAACCCAAGCTGGTCCAAAGAGAACAGCATTTTCAGCTGTACGTCTTCGTGATTGTTGTTCAAAAGATAAGTTGTAAAGTGAAAATTCGAGACGATCGGTGCAGCGAAGATCAGGTAGTGGTCTTGGTATTCAAAGCCATCCTTATTGAAATTAGCATTAGAAGGTACTTCGATTAGGTTCTGGTCCTCTTCTTCGAGCACCTCTGGATATGTCTCGGGAACTATATCGTCTCTGCGTTCGACCGCTATATCCCAACGGTAAAATTTCTGTACCCGGTCTGGGTCAAGTGAAACCCCTCTCACTATTTCGTTCCCCAAGATATGGTGTACTTCTTCGTCCTTCTCAGCTAACTCCTTCAGAATCTGATGCTCCTCCTCTAACTCATCAGGTACAAATTCGTATCTGCGAAGATTTCTTACGGGGACATTGTGTTCCTCGCATAGACTTTGAACCTTAGAGAGCTGGTTCTCGAATTCAGATGAAATACCGCTCATGAGATAGAGCCCGCTTCATACTGCAGTGGAATAGATATTTCTGTATTGGTATTACAGCTGGGGACTGGATGCGTTTGTTGATGGCTCAGATTGATATTGTTCGCTTCTGATTAGTGATGGTATGACCGGGAGCAAGGCTTTGAGTCACAACTGGACGATCAGCGGGTTCATCGACGAATTGATCGAATACGGCAATGTCCAATCCGAAGAGATCTATCTCACAAACCAGAAGAAGTGCTCTAACGTGGGAAACGATCCTTTCGAGGGTGCCGAGGCTGAGGCACGTCAACGCTGTATGGAATATCTCTGAGGCGAGATCGAATACTTGGAACCAGAGGTCGTGCTGATCTGCGGTTCAAAGCCTATCCAGTATTTCAACGATGAGTTCGGGCTTTCCTTGTCGACTCAAACCGGGAATGATGCTGGAGCATTCGAAGTGAAGGAAGAACTGACATTTGTGACGGCTCCCAACTTTGGTTATTACCGCCAGAACATCGGCAGATACAGTGACTACGCTGACACTGAGGAGTTCTTCAGGTTCGTTGGCAAACACCTCAACGATTGAACCCTCCGAATGTATCCAGATCTTGGTTCACTCTTGGATACCACTTTAGCCTAGATTTATTGCCTCTTGTGTGCTATAATATAGCATGGGAAATCGATTTACTGGGGCTTGTGATGCTGAACTCATGAACGTGCGAGGTGACCTGAGACAGGATGAATTGACGCGGTTAGAGGCGGAAGATGAATTAATGCGGCGTGAAGAACAGCTTCTTGAAGATGCTGCCAACCTCGAATGGCAGCAGCAACAACTGGAGGAGCAGGAAGAGAGGGAACGAATTGCAGAAGCGTTCCAGTTTGCCGAGGAGAATTGGGCTACGTGCGAAAGCTGCGGGAAGCTCGGGTTGGAGTATTGCTGCATCAATCCGGAATGCGATGAGTCACCGTTCCAAGATAGCTAAGCGCGACCGGTCGATCTTATTACGCCTGCATTTAACCGAACCACCACAGTGGGTGACGATATGAGTGAAGACTCGGAGCCAACTTTCCAGCTTACGATTAATGCGGTAGAGAAATTCGAGATGGATCTGCTCAACGAATCTCATGAGGATGGAGACCAAAGCTGCGAAGTAATACTGAAGGTCGGCGACGAAGAGAAGAACCGGTTCACATGTGACGTCGACAAGGCGGTACAATGTCTGCGTACTCTCCAGGAAAAAGGGCTGGCAAAGTAAGTCCCAAAAACAGTGCCCGCTAGTCCTGAAAGCCGGGATTTCGGGTTTAAGCCAGCCGAACCCAGTTGAGGTAGCCGTTGACGTCACCGCCACATACAGTATCGAATGTTCTCAGGAAACATGGTCTCAAGCCCCTACCACTAGCGCAAGAAAGAGAAGCGCATACCCGACAATGATCAGGAGTACACCGCCGATTAGGAAATTATCTATCCCAATTACAGGGACCGGAATTTCATACGCCAAGAAGAGAGTGAACGGGAACATGAATAATGCGCCCAGCATCGTCACTGCTACAGCTAGCAGTCCGTACTGGACATGCAACCGGTTCACGAACTGAACAAGCGCGTCGTCTGAACGGATGCGACGACACTTCATCGCTGGCCTTTCTTTACACGGAGGGGATTCAAATTGGATCGAAACCGTGTAATTTTGTCTGTCGGTGGGCGCTCCTGAGGTCACTTGTACTATTCCGACTTTATATAATATATTTTATAACAAGTGTGGACGGGAGGTGTCCGGAATTATTCACCGGTTGCAGCCGCGTTCAAGTGGTATTCCTTGATGGGGTCACGGGGTGTGTCCGGAATTACTGTCAAAATTTTTGTGATGGCAGAAGAGTCTATGTATCTGGAATACCAGCGGTAGTCCAACCCGTTCATCACGAATTCGCTTATCAGATATCATCACTAAGAACTATCAGCCTCACAATCTAACCACCGGGTTTATGTCAATAGCTTCGAGTTGCTTATCAGATGGCAGCAATGGAGGTTCTGTGTACAGCGGATATTCATATTGGGCGTCGTCCGAGTCGACTTCCCGACAAATTCGCTGCAGCCGACTTCTCTCCCCGGACGATCTGGGCTGATCTCGCGGAAGCAGCTGTTACTCGGGGAGTGGACGCGGTTGTCGTTGCGGGTGATCTCGTCGACAGCGAAAATAGGTACGCTGAGGCGTTCGGTGCGGTTGAATCTGCGGCTACTACGCTGGCGGAGGCCGGTATTCCGCTCGTTGCTGTGGCCGGAAATCACGATGCAGACGTACTGCCAGACCTGGCCGACGCAATCGATCACCTCCAGTTGCTTGGTCGGGACGGGACGTGGGAGCGAACAGTCCTTACTGACACCGACGGTGAGGCGTGCCTCCATGTTGATGGCTGGTCGTTCCCGAGCAGGTACTATCACGAGAGTCCCGTAGCCAAGTACGACCTACGCGACGACGGTGTTCCGCGTCTCGGCGTCGTGCACGGAGACGTGAGTGAAGAGGACCGGTACGCCCCGGTCGCCGTGGATGACTTGGCGACGAGTGGGCACGCGGCATGGGTGCTTGGTCACCTTCACGTCCCGGGGACACGTCACGAGAACCCGCCAGTCTTGTATCCGGGGTCCTTGCAACCGTTGGATCCGAGCGAGACGGCCAGTCACGGTGCGTGGGTTCTCTCGGTCGAGAGTGACGGGACAGTTACGACGGAGCCGCTTGAGACGGCAACACTGCAATACGAAGCGGTTACTGTCTCAACGACGCCCGAGCAAGGGTTTCACGATATCGTTGATGCTACGCATGAGCAGTTGCGTGAGGTAGTTACGGAGTGTGGCACCGAGACGGAGTTGCTTGCGGTCAGTCTCGTAATCGAAGGGCGGACAGACGAACACACTGACTTGCGCAGCCGACGTGCCGAACTTAAACAGATCGAGCGCACGGATGGCGGGATCACAATACGGGTGATCGATGTTGCGATTGATACGAAACCCGCGATCGATCTCGCTGAACGTGCCGGTGAGAATGATCCGATCGGGTACGTGGCCGGGTTGCTGCGGGCACTCGATGGTGACGAACCCTTGGACCCTTACCGGGCCGTTATTGAGGCCGCACACAGGCGTGTCCGCGAGACGCACGATTCCAATGCGTATCGGGAGTTGAAGAGCCAGGATGAGACGTACGCGCGGCCGACGGAAACGGAAACGAAGGATGTAGTTCGCCAGCAGGCGCGGCAGCTCGTCGAAGCGTTCAGTGAGCAACAAGGGGGTGATGGGCGATGAGTGAGCCAGCCCCGACTGACGCCGACCTGTCCGAGACGAGTCGTGAGACGGCGGACGGTCGAGAGACGCCTGTTACCGTTGACGCCGTGACACTTGACCGCGCGCCGGGGTTCGAGACGGCAGGGTTTACGCTCGAAGAGTTTTCGTCGGGAGTTAACGTTGTATACGGTGCGAATGCGGCTGGGAAATCGACGCTCGCGGAGGCGATCCGTTGGTCGTTGTGGCCCGATGAAGCGCCGGCCTCGGCGACGGTTCGGACTGACCTGACGTACGATGGAGAGTCGCGGCGGATCGAGCTGCACGGAGGTGTGAGTGAGGACTTTCGTGACGGCGCACCCGCGGACGCGATCCCGGTGCCGTCGCTCGATGGTGGTCGTCGGTACGCATTGTCGCTGCACGATATGCTACAGGAGGAAACGGACGACGGCGAATTCGCAAGCGTCATTCAACGCGAGTCGACTGGCGGGTTCAACATTGACGCAGTCCGCGACAAGTTCGGTCTGGTTAACGGGGCCAGCCCCGCCACACGAGGGATTAGCGAGACGAAGGATGCAGCGGCGGCTGTCGAAAACGTCGAGAAGTTGCGGCGCGAGGCCCCGGATCTCGCGGCGGAACGAGCAGAGCTCAGCAAACTCAAAGAAGAACTGGCAGATGCTGACGCCGCGAGAGAGCGCGTCGACCTGCTTGAGACGGCGGTCGAGTACAGGAAGGCGCAAGACGCCTACGATCAGAAACAGAAGGAGGTAGCGTCGTTCCCGAACGAATTGGCGGCTTTCAATGGTGCTGAACTGGATGAGGTCGACAAACTTGAGGAGCAGGTCGACACCCAGATGGGTGAGGAGCGAGAGGTGGCCACGAAGTACCGTGAGGCTGCTGAGAAACTCGCAGCTACGGAACTCCCTGAGGACGGGGTCACCGATGAGGTGCTACAGGCCCTTCGGGGGTATCGGGATGAGCTCGATGACGCTGAAGACGAGCGCGATCGCTTGGAGCGAGACGTAGCGGAGGCAAAAGCTGAGCGCGACGAGGTACGGGAGAAGATTTCGCTTGATCTTGACGATGAGGCGCTCCGGGAGATCAGCACAGACGATTTAGTTGAACTCCGGTCGTTCGTCAGCAAGGTGGCTGAAGTTGAAGGTAAGCAGCAGGTCGAAGCCGCCGTTGACGAGTGGCTCGGCGACGAATCGAAGGAGCGGAGGGATCGTGAAACGCTTGAGAGTGGGCGGAATGCCCTTGAGAACTGGCTTGCAGCCCCGGCAGAACAAGACAGTGACAACCAGCGGAATCGACGCCCCGTTGCAGCGGCTGTCGTGGCTGGGGTGCTGACGGCGCTCTCAGGTGTCGTGATTGCGCTGACGGTGAATCCAGCAGGGATTGTTCTGACGGTACTTGGTCTCGCGCTCGCTGGGTACGCAGCGATCACCGCGAGGGGCGAGGAGGGCAGTACGGACACTGCGAGGACGACGCACGCAGAGACGTTCCGGCAGACTGGGTTGGAGGAACCGGATTCGTGGGAAGCTGACGCGGTCAGAGACCGTGTCGCCGCTCTTCGTGTGCGTTTGAGTGCCGTTGAACTCGACAAGCAGGAGGCCAATAAACGGGATGAGATCCGCGCGCAGTTTGATATCGAGGACGTCAAGGATGAACTGGAGACGGCCCGACAGCGGCTTCAGGACCGGTTTGACACTGAGGTTGATGACGACATTGAACTGGCGGTGACGGTCGAGCGTGTCGAGCGTTGGCAGGCTGCTGACGAAACTGTCACCGGGAAACAGGCGGCCCTGCGGGAAGCCAAGACCCAGGTTGAGACATCCCATGAGCAGTTCTGCGAGACGATCGAACCGTTCACGACCGAGACGTACCCATACGTAGTTGAGACGAGTACCGACGCAACAGCCGCCATCGGGAGTCTCGAACAGCGGCAACGCGACTACGAGGCTGCGACGCAACGGCTCGCAGAGGTTGATGGAGGGGTCGCGCAGGCCCGTACCGATCTTGAACAGTACAGATCTGAACGAGAGTCACTGTTCACCGAACGTGGCTTGGAGCCTGGCGACCGAGACCGTCTTGAAGTACTTTCTGAGCAATACGCAGAGTACAAGGCAGCCGTCGAGGCAAAAGACGAAGCTGAAACAACCCTCCGGAATCGGCGGGAGGACCTTCGTGCCTTCGACGACTACGACGAAGCGATCGAAGAGCGAGATCTGGACGACTTAGAAAATGAATTAGGCGAGAAGCGGAAGGTTGCGGGCCGCTACGACGAGCTGTTGGAGGAGAAGACGGCGCTGGAGAAGGAAATCGAGGATGCGAAGGCATCGATGGATATTGAGGCCGCAGTTCAAGAACAAGATGAGGCTTTGCGGGCTCTTGAAGAGGCGCTCGAAGCGGACGTAGCTGACGCGGTGACGGATACACTGCTTGAGTTCCTCGAAGAAGAGACGATTAGCAGCAACCAGGAGCCGGTCTTTCAGCGGGCGGACGATCTCCTGCGGCGGATTACTGATGGGCAGTTCGAGCTCAGACTGGATGACGGTACGTTCAGGGCGTACGATACGGGTGAACAGCGGCGGGTTGACCTGAACGATTTGTCGAGTGGGACGCGCGTGCAGGTGCTACTCGCAGTTCGGGTGGCTTTCGTCGAACATAGAGAGCAGGAGACTGCACCACCGTTGTTGCTTGACGAGACGTTGGCACCGTTCGACGACCGACGAGCTGAAACTGTCCTTGACAGCGTGATTGACCTGGCCCGGGCAGGCCGGCAAGTGTTCTACTTCACGGCGCGGCACGACGAACGCGCACGGTGGGAGACTCGTCTTGATGAGTCAGATGTCGAGTACAGTCTCCAGCAGTTGACGCCGAGCGACGGGCACGACCCCGTCGCGGAACCGCCAGCAATTGAGACTGCCGGTGCAATCGACATACCAGCTCCGGACGGCGCGGATCACCGGTCATACCGTGAGCGACTGGAAGTGCCGACGTTCGACCCGCGACAGGGCGCTGCGTCGGCACCGCTCTGGTACGTGACCGAAGACCCCGAAGTACTGTACCGACTCCGGACAGCCGGTATCGAACGCTGGGGGAACCTCCGAGCGTTACTAGAGGTCGGTGCCGTCGATGGGCTCCTGTCGGAACCGTCCCGAGAGCAGGTCCGACGGCACGGTGCGGCACTAGAAGCGTTCGTCGAGGCGTATACTGTTGGGCGCGGGAAGGCGGTTGACCGCGACGTGTTAGAAGCCACCGACGCAGTCACCACAAAATTCATCGACGAGGTGAGTGAGATCGCGGACCGTGTCGACGGCGATCCAGAAGAGATTCTTGACCGGCTACCTGATGTCTCCCACTTTCGCCAGAATAAAATCGAGGATCTCCGAGATTACCTCCGGCAAGAGGAGTACCTTGACCCGCAGCCGACGCGACCAGACGAACAAATCCGGTCAGCGGTGGTCGACACTTACTGTCAGCACGGGCTGGAACCTACCACAGCAGCAACGGCCGCAGACAGACTTCTCGATCGGATTTCGACAAACCCTGATCCGAGTGAGAATGCGGACTGAGGCCGCTTTCGACTGAGACGGCAGATTTCCGGTGGCGTGACTAGCGGCCGCAGCTCAACGACTCGCACAGGAGTAGTCGGTTATTCCTCCCACTCGATGGGGCGTTCGATGATTGGATCGTCGTCAAAGTCGAAGCTGCGGAGATCTACCTGGACGTTCCGATCGCGTGTTTTGCGTTGCCGGTTCCGTAACCGGTCGAACGGTTGTGGTATTTCGAGGAGTTCTGCATCGCCGCTGTTGCCGAGTCGAATGTTCCGGGCTACGTAGAGGTAGTAGTGCTCGCTGAGCGGCCCGCCTGCGGCTTTCCATTCGTTCCACGAGAGGGACGGCTTCCTCGTGTTCTGGCCGGACGTTTTGAGTTCGATACAGCGGTCAATCACCGGGCCGTCGTCATCGGTTCGAATCGTCAAGACGTCGAATCCGGGCCAGTCGCGGTCAAGCGGATTTTCTGCGGCAGAAAGACCGCGTCGCTCTGCGAACCGATGGATAGCGCGTTCGAGGAGATCCGAGTTTTCACGTTGCTTCCCGTACTCTTCTGGCGTATGGACATCGAAGACCTTCGCTTCCGAATTTGGTTCATTGGCCTCTCCAAGCCGGATCCGCTCGGCGTCTAGCGTAACATCCATGCCGAACGCGTCGATCTCGTCACGATACTCTTGGGACGCCCCACCACCTCCACCGTTTTGCCTATTGGACGCGGAACGATCGTTCCCCGAGGGCTGGCGACCGCCGTTGTTGATTGGCTCTGTGGATACGTCGGCGTTCCGGAGCGATTCGGCGATTTTCCGGTCGCCGATCCGAGTGACTGCGTCGATACTGGGGATGCGCGAAGAGTGTGCGCTGGTTCCAGTCGTGCCAGTAGATGATTGCGATCCGCCATTGCTTGCCGCGGAGTGCGTGTTTCGGTTGGGATCGAACACCCCGTCACGATCTGGTTCAGGCGTTGGTGGGTGATCGGCATCGCTGTCTCCGGTTGGTGAGTCCTCGGTGGTGCTTTCGAAGAGCGTGACCCGAGTCGCCTCAATCTGGCCGTTCGGGACTTCGCTCCCGACGGTTCGGAGTCGCTCGTGTAACGCGGTAGCTGGCGTTGCGTTCCCGAACGCGTAGTCCACGAGGTTGTTGACAGCCTCGTAGTATTGTGGGACATCGAGCCGGTCGGTATACGCCCCTGTGAGTGCGTCGACGAAAGCCTCTCGGTTGAGCGTCACGTCGATGAGGATCGCGTCAATCATGTCGCCGTCGCGTTCAATATGGTACGGTTGCGGTTTCGGGTCGAGATTGCGGTTCCAGCTGCCGTCGGTGAGTGTGATGTTGAGATCGAGGTCGGTGACGAACACGATGTTCTCGAAGAATGCCTGGGTTCGGGTTGTGTCTTGGTCGACGAGCGCGGATGACGGTCGATTCGTTCGGAGTCGGAGGACAAGCGCGGCGAGGACTGTTTGAAGCCACGCGGTGTCGATTTCGAAGCCAGAGATTGATATCGGAAGAGAACGATCATCGCCGTATCCGGGCTGTTTCTCGACAGCGGTTCGCAGGTCGGTCGCACCGCAGTACTCGCCGAGACTGACGGCTTCCGGTTTGAACATTGCAAGGAGTGGAACACCGAGATTTCCGTAGCGGTCACGACTGCTCCGTGACCGGATGAAGTAGGTATCGCCCGCGCGTTTGAGGGCGTACTCATCGTTAACCCGGCAGAGGACGAGTGCGTCCGCAAGCCCGCTTTGTTCGGGATCCCACTCGCCAGTGATCTGGTTGCCGCGCGTTAGTCCCGGGAGGAGTTCAGCGACGCGTGTGTAGAGTAGTTCGACAGCACTGCTGTACTGGGCGAGTTCGTCATCGGTCCACGCGAGTAACTCCCCCATACGACTGACCACGCGTTCGGCGTCCTGTGGCGAGAACGTGCCTTGCTCTAGCCGCACTCCGATACCGAGTGTGTCGGTGAGTTCTTCGAAGCTGACGGTCGTTTCGCTTTCTCTGGTTGGAAAGTCCACGTCTACGAACGGCAGCAAGGGCCGCACTCCGTTCACGTTGAGGCTGAAGCGGTCACGGTCGTTGCGTGGTAGACTCCATGAGGCTGTGGGGCGCGCGGCATCGAACGCTGTCGGAACCCAACGTGCTTGCCGGAGCTGCCACACCCACAGGTTCCAGCCAAGTGTCTCTTGCTCGTCGTCGTTGAACACGTAGCTGACGTTACTGCCGCGCCACCGTTCGTTGGTGAATTGCGCGACAGTCGCGTGTCGCCGCGCGGAGAGACCATTATCCCACCACCGCGTGAGGTGCGTGAGGAGACGGCTTCCCACAGCTTCCGATTGGTTTGCGGCCGAGAGGATTTCCGACGCGTACTCTAGGGAATTCACTTGGAACAGGTACTGTTCCTCTGGGTCAGGGATCTCTGGGGTTACCGCGCCCGCGAGGTGGTCGCGGTATGCTTGCCACTCTGCGTCGGTGAGTCCGGTGTACCGATGATCGACGGTGTTAGTACCGTCCGTTCGGAGATCCTCGGACGCTGTAACCGTTGAGTTCGACGGTCGGCTAAGGCCTTGCGTCTGTCGATACGTCTGCTGTTCACCTGGTGCGAACAGCGGGAGCGGACGGAGGTGTTCGAACACACTGAGCCACGAGAAGAATGCTGTCCACGCTTCGAGCGTCTCTGAGCAATGTTCGTCATCGTCAGTAGTGAACCACGTAGGTGGAGCCAGGAACTTCGGATCGAACCGTTCGGAATCAGTTTTGGCGGCGACAGCGTTGAGGAACGGTTCGATGTGAGCGTCTTCTGGGCGGTCAAGCGTGGTTTGCCAAGCGGAGCTGAAGTACACGCGGTGTGCGGGATGCCATTCGACTGTGTCGCCCTCTGTTGGCTGTGTTGGGACGGGCAGTTGTGCGAGCGCCGAGAATGGCTTCTTGGCGGACTGGTAGAGGAGCGGTGAGTCGGGACTGCGGTCGTTTTCAGGTGACTGGACGTCCGTCATCTCACGGATCGTTCGTAGTACTGAGCTGGACGCGAGGACAGACGGGTCCGCGTTCGGTGAGTTCGGTCCAGGGAGATGTGGGCTGATCGCGGTGTCGAACACTTGTGAGAACAGGTAGTCGTTGATGTCCCAGATCGCCTGAACGTCGGCGTCGAAGTTCGCCGGGAGTACGTCGTCCCGAAGCGGTGCCGAGCGGTCGGCGTTTGTGCCGTGGTACAGTTCACGCGGAAGAAATTCGAGCGTCGGGAGGGTGTCCGCTGTAATGTCGCCCTCGGGTGGCATGAAGATCGTGCCGGTCTCGTTTGAACCGCGTATCGCGTACTTCGTTTCCCCTGGGCCGGTTACGATCTCGACGGGGAACACGTCGTGTCGGCGGCACGCTTCGTCAAGGGCTGAACGGTCCTCGTCGCTCTCCAGCGTCTTCCGCAGACGAACGAGATACTCAAGGACCGGATCGACTGTGAGGCGGCACGGCTCGTCGTCATCCGGTGGAGTTCGGCCGAATTCACGCTCGTCGACGACGCGGAGAGGAGGATTCACAGAAACAGCAGCGAGGGCTCCAGGTATCGACGGCGCGTCGTACTGTGATGCACCATAGGCAACTAGCGTCTGGGCGTGCTGGTGGGTCGATAGTTCTGTTGTCGGGACTAGCGGCTGGTCGTCAACTTGACTGTCGCCCGACTGGAGGAGTGACACGAAGTCTGCGCCTAAGTCCGGGAGTTGTGCGGACGTTGGAGGTACTGTGCTGTCATCGATGGCGACACACCGGTCAGAGAGCGCGCTCGGTAGGAACTTGACGGACGTGAGTCCAGTCTTGATCGCGTCGAAGAGACAGTCCTCGACTGTTCCCTGGGCGAACGACCAGTCGCGGCGTTGCCCTAGCGACGGGTCCAGCGTGCTAAGGAGGTCCCCCGCCGATGTCGCGGACTGGTCAACAAACGAAATGACACGATCTGCGAGGAGCTCGCCGACTGCCGTAAACAGGAGGGCGTTGAACTGGCCGTCGTACCCGCGCGAGTCATCGTAATTGAGTGTGAGGTTTCGGCGGGACGTGTCTGACTGGAAGGTCCCTGTCACGAGCGCAGGGATTGGACTGCGTTCTTTCGTTGGGAGGAAGACGTGGAGGTACGGTGGTTGGTCGTCAGTGTCACCGTACACGGGCGTGAGTTTCCAATCCTTTGGGCGAAGGGAAGGCGGGGAGTCTACGGGTGTCGCAGTGAACGCAATGCCAACGCTCAATTCGCCCATCGCATCAACCTCTGGTTGGGTCAGATCCGCGTGGTTCGATATCTGTTCTCGGTCAAGATCAGTCCGTTCGAACAGGCAGAACCACTCTGTGCGTGTACCCCCTGGGCCGTCCATTGTGTCTGTGGAGAGTTCGATGAGGGTCGCGTCACAGGCAGTCATATCGTGTCGAGCAATTCCCCATTCCCACTCCTGTTCCGAAGAACTGATCTCGATCTTCTGAAGTTGTGGGAGCAGCGCGACCGTGTTCGCGTCAAGTCCGTCAAGCTTCGCACGGATCGATTCATGGTGCCGTGCAGGGTCTCGAAGTGGGAGTTCGAATACGGTTGTAAATCCGTCGTTCAGAAGTTCGTGGACGCGGGACGGGGTCGTTGTCTCGTGCGGAAGGCAAAGTAAGGGAACTTGCTCAGCGACGAGTGCGTCGTCCCGTTCAGCCGAAATATCATCGTTGTCATTCAGTAGAGCAGCTGTCGTCTCTCGGTTGAACTGTGCCTGGACGTTCTCTGAGTATACACTCGGGTTGTCCGTGACGCCGAGAACGGACGTGAACCCGCGGCCCTTGTGGCCGATAGTCGTCTCGCCAGCTTTCGTCGTCCGGGTCGTGAGCGTCAGTGCGTAAAGGTCCTTGAAGGAGAACGCCGTACCGTTGTTCGCAACGAGGAGCCTGTCCTCCGTGAGTTCAAACCGTACCCGTGGTTCGTCGGTGTCGTCCATCTCGTCGACGGCGTTCTGTAGCAACTCAAAGACGAACCGACCCTCATAGTCAGCGCGGTCCTGACGTTCAGTACCCGCGTCAGCCTCAATTCGATCCGGATTACTCTCGTAGGTGTCGACGTGCCGGCGTTGAATATCCGAGATAGAGGCCGGCCCGGAACCGTTCATACACATTGGTGTCGAGTCAGAGATATATAACTCAGGGATGTGGTGTTGTGAGAGTGGCAGAGGACCAGAATTCATCGAATTATGGCAACCTTGGAATCTGCTTAGCAAATCAAGAGAAACAGCCAGAATGGAAGATAACAAATTCTTGCTTCGTCCCCCTGCATAACGAGTGACTCGCTCTCAACGACGCTCTTTGGTAGACTGTCGGTAATGACGAACCGGTACGGTGCCTGGTAGTCTAACTCCTGTAGCTCTTCACTGTCGGATTTGGTGTGCTGGCCGGATTCAGGGGTGAATTCTTCGGTGATTGTTTCGGCGTTGCCAGTGTATGGGTGGTAGGAGAGGATGAAGGGGAGGACGTGTCCGTTGCGTTGGAGGATGTAGTCGACGAGGCCGGATTCGGTTTCGGTGTATTCGACGTCGTATGCTCCGACGGTGAAGGCGAGGCGTTTGGCATGGTCGAAGGCGACGGTGCGGGCGAGTTTGTGTTCGAATTCGTGGTTGAGCGTGTCTTGTCGTTCGTACGCCTCGAAGCCGTGGTGTTCCTGGCGTTGGGAGAGGAGGACGAGGTGGCGTGGGTTGCGGAGGTACAAGCGGGTACGACGGTAGCGTCGGAGGGAGTAGTCGTGGGATTCGGTGACGGCGATGCCTTCGTCGAGCACGTCGAGGTAGTTGTCGACGGTTCGCCTATCGACGCCGATCTGGTCGCTGAGTTCAGTGTACTGGAGTTCTTCACCGGCGTTGGTGGCAGCGATGGCGCTGAGTCGGTGGAGGTTTTCGGGTTGTTGGATGGATCGGTGCTTGGCGAGTTCTTTGTAGAGGAAGAGGAGGAAGTGAGATTTTGAGAGGTCGTTCCGGATCGAGGGGACGTCTGTCTGGTGGAGGGTCCCGCCTGTTCGGAGGTATGCTCGCGCGGCATCGTGGAGGTTGTTTCGGTCGTCTGCATCGAAGATATCGAAGCAGAGTTCCGAGAGTGTTTCAACAGCTGTGTCGAGACTGGTCTCCGAATTCGTTCCGGAAAGCCCGGTTCGAATTGTTTTGATCGGCGATGGGCCGTCTAAGTCGGGTGATTGGAATTGTTCGAGTTGGGTTCGGAATGCCTCATTGAATTCGACACCTAGACCTTCGCCGGTTTGGACGGTGTCGATGAATTTCATCGGGAGGATGGGCCATGGGCCTTCGAATTCATCGACGGTGTCGGCGGTTTCGACGTTTGAGAGGGAGACCTGTGCGCGGACGTTGCCGGTTAGGAATACGTACGTATTGTCGTCGAGAAGGTCGAGTAGCTCTGCTTTGCGGTTCTCGTCGAGATCGAGGGCTTGGACGTCGTCAAGGAGGATGAATTTCTGTCCTTGGCGGGGTGCGACGTGGGTCTGGAAGTAGTCGATGACTTGGTTGAGGCGTTTGATGTCGTTGCCTGGGCGTTCCAGCTGATACAGAGAGTCTTCCAAGGGGATGTAGAGGACTTGTCTGGGGGAGAATGCGGAGGTGAGTTCGAGGTCTTTGTTTTGTTGTGGGAATTCAGTTGTGTCGAGGAGGGCTCCGACGAGTTGGTGAAGAAGCGTGGTTTTGCCGATCCCCGTTTGGCCGTGAATTGCGTAGACGAGACTCTCGACGTTGTCAGTGTAGTGGGTGTTGGTTCTCTTGAGGACGCGGTGGAAATCAGAGCGAGGGGTGAGGTCTGTGGCCTGCGATAGTTCTGGGGAACTGCCGTCACTCCACCACTGGTTGTGGTGTTCGGCGTCGTCGATGAACTCTTCTGCGCTCCCTGTCCCGAGCATAGCGATGATTATTCTGCGCTAGTACAAATATTCGCGCATCCAGATGTCCCTATTTTCAACTCTATCAGAAAATAGCTGTTCGCCGCGGTTTGTGAGGGCGATTCACAACCTTGTTGGGGTCCGGTGCTGTCTCCGAAGCGTCCCCGAACCGCATACAGTAGGATTATGATGTTGTGTTTCCTCTAAAACTCAGTTTTCGTGTTTTAGATTCGCCTAGTGGTAATCTATTTATTCGGGGAGTCCGTTGGTCGGTGTAGATGGCAGTGAAGGCCGACATCGAGGATGGGGAACAGATCGATATCTCACTGCGCGTCACAGGGACTGACGAGTGGGATCACGACGCCATCGCTCGGAAAGTTCAGTTGGCGGACGTTGAAGGGACGCCAGTGGAGTTGACCGTGTTCCACAATAACGAGATTGCAGATTTCGAGTGGAAGGTCGGGCGCTGGTACGTACTGGAGAACGTGGTCGGGAACGAGTACCGCGGAGAGATGCAACTCAACCCGGGGTATGACCTGATCGTCACGCCGCTCGACGAGCCACCTGCTGCAGCCGAGAACAGCGGGGCGGAGAACACATCGGCTGCGCAGTCCTCCGAGAGTGACGTTAGTGAATCTTCAACGGAGGGGGATCCAAGTGACGAGTCGGAGTTCGTTCGGGGGAGTGAGGTGACGAGCGAGCCACGGCCGACGGCAGATGGTGGCGGTGAACTGCTACACCAACACCCGTTGTCGGAAGGGAACTACCTGCTGCAGTTCGAACTCGGAAACCTCGCGGAACTCACCGTCCACGAATATGAACTCCGCGCAACCGGGAGCGGCGGGATCGACCCGGATGACTTCACGAACGGGATTGAGGGGTTCACGGCGAAAGCAGCGAACTACTACCAGTCACGGAGCAACAACCCGGTCACGACAGCAGATGCGTCCCGTCGGCGCATCTACGCTACCGAAAAGCTCCACAGCACGATATCGCTCCACGGGTACACTATCGAACCCGTCCACCAAGACAAGACGACCCTGGAGGCGCGCTCGTACACGGACGACGGCCCGCTCCAAGAGTTCGTCAAGCAGGACGTGAAGCGAGCTGTCGCTGGCCGCTTCGAGGTGTCGGGGATCGATTCGATCATCGAGCCAACCCCGCAGCGAACCGCGAACAGTGGGTTGTTCGAAGCCTATCGGAAGTACAAGTGCCGGATTCGTGTTGATGCTGACGGGACCGTGATTTGTGGCGTGAACGTCGCGTACCATCTGGAATCGACGTTCTCAGCCGCCGATTGGGTGCAGCGCGGCCATGACATTGCCGAGGTGAGCGTTGAGCACGACACTGATCTGTACGACAGTGCTCGCACGGCAACGGTCAAGGAAGTCATCGATATGGACTACGACGATGTGCTGGACGGGCCGGGCGTCCCGATGTCGGAGTACCACGAGAAGCACGTCGAGCAGGACGTCATCAACTCGATGCGGGCCGGTAATCCGATTATCGCCGATCTGCAGTACGGGAGCGGCGAGGATTCGATCTTCCCGCAGCTCTTGGAATACTGTAAGGTCATCCCAACATTCGACCAGTTGGGCCGTGTCGATGACACGTTCCTGGAGGTCATCCACAACGAGAGCCGGATGAAGCCCGAGGAGCGGTTTAACGTCGTCACGTCGTTCATGGATTTACTCGGCCCGACGCCGTACTTTGGCTTCGACCCTGTCCCCCAGCCAACGAACGCCGGGTACCGAGAACACCAGATACGGAACCGACCGAATCTTCGATTCGGGGGTGGACAGACCGGGTTCTACGGTGCCGGTGGGCTGGAACGGAAGGGATACGGCGTGTACAAGGCTCCTGAATCGTTCGACATCATCGCGCTGTACCCGGAAGATGAGGAGGACGACGCACGGCCGTACGTGCTCACGCTGCTCAACAAGCTCGCAGACTACGATGCGGGTCCAACGGCGTTCGATCAGGAGACCTACGAACTCGGCTCGGAGTTCCACTACTCCCAACACGCGCAGAAAGCGAGTGACTACGATGCGGCGCTGATCGTCGTGCCGGATGCTGACGAGGCTGCAGGAGCGGACTACGACGATCCGTATCCGGAGTTCAAGCGGCGTCTCGGACAACTCGGCGTGCCGAGTCAGATGATCTCCATCGACAATCTCGGCAACGACAACTACCGCGGAAACATCTGCTCGTCCCTCATCGGGAAAGCGGGCGGCGTGCCGTGGCGTATCGACGACGTTCCCGGGGACGTCGACGCGTTCGTCGGGCTCGACGTGACGTACGACCACGCGACCAAGCAACACCTCGGTGCGGCCGCGAACGTCATCATGGCCGACGGAACGATCCTCGCGTCAGAAGCCGTGACGAAGCAGGCTGGCGAGACATTCGACGAGGACGACGTGGCGAACGTCATCAAACACGTCCTCGAAATCTTCGCCGAAGAGGAAGGCCGGCCACCGCGGCACGTAGTCATCCATCGTGACGGGAAGTTCTACCTTGACGTCGAGAACCTCATCAAGCGTCTCGACAAAGCCCGCGATCTCATCCAACGGTTCGACCTCGTCGAGATCCGGAAATCCGGGAACCCCCGCATCGCCGCGTACGACGAATCGAACTCGCGGTTCGATATCGCAGAAAAAGGCATCGCCTTCCACGTCCACAACGGCGACCACTCCTACCTGACCACGACCGGCGGAAAGGAGGGCAGCCCTGGCACGCCGCGGCCGCTACAGATCGTGAAACGCCACGGGTCGACAGACCTCGACACGCTCGCGGAGCAAACCTACTGGCTGTCGGAAGCACACGTCGGTTCGCTGAGCCGGTCCACCCGCCTCCCCATCACCACGTACTACGCCGACAAGTGCGCCGACTTCGCCATGAAGGGCTACCTCACCAAAGGCAGCGTCATCCGCGGCGTCCCGTACATCTGACCATGCGCCAGCACAGACCCATGCAACCACCCACGTACCCGTCAACACACCGGTGACCCTCGCATGACCAAGACAGCATTCGAAGCAACAGTCGAGTTCGATGACGGCAGCACCGCCGACCTGGAGATGGCTGCCGACAAATCATGGGACAGCTTTCTGAACTACTTCGGTGACGCCCAGCATGTCTACTGCGTCACGTACAGTCAGTCCCCCGCATTTATCTACAAGATGTTTCAGAACCGGGACCTCTCAGTGGACTCCTTGGAGGTTATCGTTGGGGACAACCAGCACGACGACTATCGGCGGTCGCTGAAGAACACGAACAACGCGAAGAAAATCGCCGCGCAACTGGAATCACTGCGACGAGACGGTGATCTCCTCATCCACACCGTCGATTCCGCCCGTGTCCTCCTCCACACGAAGCTCTACATCGTCGAGAACCAGGACGGATCTCGCACACTCATCTGTGGGTCGGCAAACCTCTCCAAGCAGGCCTGGCAAGGGAGCAAACAAACCAACGTCAACATGGCCTGGCGTACCGACGGGGACACACCCGTCGACGAGTGGTTCGAACGGCTCTACGCGTTCCACAAGGACTACGCGACGCCGTTCATGGAGAACCTCACCGAGGAAATCGAGGACGCCGAAACGGCAGAAGAAGAGGCGAAGATCTACGACATCTGGCTGGGTGGCGACGAGTTCAGTGACGACCCCGTCGCCGAGCTAAACGCACGGCTCGACGAAGCAGTTGACGACGACCAAGTCAACACGTACAACGTCGTCACCGACGCCGAAGAAGCAGAGAAGGCGGTGTTCGCCGCCGAAGATACGGACACGGATCCGACCGAGATCAGTCCGGACAAGCGTGTCCGTCTCTCCCCGCAGGGCCTCGAAGACGCTATCTCGAATTTAGACGACACGCTGTCCGCCAATAACATCCGGATCAACGACGGTGAAATCGTAGCGACGCCAGCCGGTATCGCACGGTACAAAGAGACCTTCACCGGATACCCCGACCTCAACGTCGACAGGGAGGAGAACACGGTGGGGCTGCGGGTTGACGACTCCGTCCTCGAATTATCGGCTCCCCTCCCGGACGATCCGCAGGAAGTCGCTGACGCACTCGCCCTGATCGAGCAGTACGTCGAAACTGTCGGCGAGTTCGGAGAGACGCGAACGACGAAGGAAACGCGGGCGCACTTCTACGAGGGAGTTATTTACTTCTGCTGGGCTCCGTTCGCTAACTACTGCGCACATCACTACGCCGAATACGAATCTGCAGAGCTGGACAAGGACCTGCCGTTCCTGTTCCTTCATGGCGACAACGACAGCGGGAAAGGCATGTTCCTGCGGTTCGGGGCGCGGCTCATCTCGAACGGGTACGTACAGGAGGTCACGACCGGCGACGACTTCGTCAAAAACAACATCGAGCGCGCTCGTGCGTCGGACACTGTTTTCCCGTATATCGTTGACGACGTGGCGAAGTCGAAAATCGACCGGGACATCATCAAGTCGTACTGGGAGGGGAAGTGGGACGGTTCCATCCAGATGCCGACGTTCATCTTTTCCTCGAACGACTCGACGAAGCCAAAATCCGAACTCCGCACTCGCATGAAGACGCTGGATTTCAACGTCAACTTCTCCGAACTGGAGAAAGACGAACGGGAAGCGGCCGCGCAGATCGCGGGCCGGGCGGACAGCTGTAACCTGTTCCCATGGTTCGCTCATTTGTTCTTGCAGCGGGAAATCTCGCTCCCAGACCAGTCGGACCGGCTCGCGGATGCTCGGGACGTGTTTGCGGAGCTGTACGCGTATGCCGAGAAGGAACCGCCGGAGTACGTGCCCCTGGAGACACCCGCCGAGCAGGAGCACGATCCGGGCCGTCGGAAATGGATCAGTGCGCTGTCCGACGGGCTGTGTGAACTCGATTTCAAAGACGACGGACGGATCGTCGCTGATTTCTCAGCGAATCTGGACCAGCAGCAATGCTGGGAATTCCAGAAAGCTACGCCAGCACACATCCGCGCGGGCATTTACGGGCCGGCAGTCCAGTTTGAAAGCGCAAACAGGTTCAAGAACTGGATAGATGAGCCCGACGTTATCAAAAAGGCACGGTCCGATTCAATGTCTGCTAGTTCCAATGGTGTTCTGTCTCGACTCACTAGCGTAATCCGTACTTAAACAACATCCTACTCTTCGCCAGAGGCTACGCTGATTCGTTTCTGACATATATGGGGGCACGTTGGCGCTATATGTTGACTGTCACCTGATTGTACTAGTTTTTTGGTAGCAGGGTATGTCCCAGTTTGTAATGGATCCATACGAGGACATTACAATCTTTTCCCAAGCGATTAGGTCACATTTCTGGCGGAGGTCAGTGTGACTCGGCGTTCGTCCTTCGACGGGACACTACTAACTGTTCCATTTGGAACCGAGAACGTTCAGTCAGCTATAGCCGAGCAGTACCGTGATATCCTTGCTTCCGAAGACCCCGATGATATTCTCGTTCTAACAGGGTCGCCAACAAGTACGGACACGTTCCGTGAGACGTTAGGTGCGGAACTGCCGGGCGCGGCGACGCCGTACGTAACGTCGCTCGTCGTGCACGCGACCGATGTCCTCAATCAGACCGATGACCGCGTCATTCTCTCCGACGCGCTACGGCGAGAACTCCTCCACCGATTCCTCGCAGACTACGAGTGGGAAACGGAGTACCTCCGACGGGCGTCTGAACAGCCGTCGTTCATCGAGGACGTCGACGCCTTGATGGATACAATCTCTTGGCAGACGGTCACGCCCGGGGAAACCCCAGAACTCCGTGATATCACGGCTGCGCTTGACGCGTTCCACGAGTGGCTGGCCGAGCACGGCCACATGGAACGCGGACAACTCATCTCGGAAGCGCTCGATGTCCTCACCGGGGATGCCCATGACGAGGTCGTCGATTTCGATACGGTGCTCGCGGTCGAGTTTGAGGAGTTCTTCCCGCTCGATCGCGCGTATCTCGACGCGCTCGCAGGGGACTGTGAGCTCGTTTGTATCACCGAAGAGAACGCGAGTGTACGACGTACGTGGGTTGAGGCAGGGCCAGTCACGGACTACGTCTCGTTCAGCGAGTCCCGGCGTGGGGTATCGGGGACACCGTCGACGCGACCTGCTGCGACGGCATCCTATTTCGCCGAAGAAACAGTCCCGGAAGATTCGGGAGCCGGGTCGGTCTCCGTTCTCGCTACAGACTCCAGTGACGAACAACTCGCCGAGATTGCCAACGAAATCGAAGAGATCGTCGCGCAGTCGGGCTGGAGGTACGACGACATCGCTGTCGCCACGAAGCAAAGCGGCAGTGCTGTTACGGACATTATCGAAGCGCTCGAAGGCACCGGGATTCCAACGGAATCGACAACCGTCACCGGGTTCGGTGACGATCCCGCGATTCGGGAACTCCTCGCGGCCGTTCGGTATCTCGCCGTTGACGAAGATGATGTACCAGACCACGGCCCAGAACTCGATACAGAGCGCTTAGACCGTGTCAACGAGACGGACAGCCTCGAAGACGCGATCCGCTGGTGGGCGACAGACTCCGGGCTAAAAGAGCGGATTGCGGAGCGGGCGGCCCCGTTGGATGCACGGGCGCAGTTCGGGAACGTCCGGCGGGCGTTCCGCATGGCCGAGTTCCTCGAAGATACGGAATTCGTGGATGCCACGTGGGAGTCTTTCAAGGAGATGCTCGAACGCGCCCACGAGTACGCACCGCAACAAAACCAGACGAGTGCGACGGATCTCAACGGCGGCGTCCGCGTTGATCACTTGCAAGCGATTAAGAACGAGTCCTTCCGCGCGGTGTTTCTCGTGAATCTCGTCGACAGTGAGTATCCAGGTGACCCGTTCTTGACACGGTTGTTCCCAACCGAGCGAGTTGCGTCAATGCCGGACTACCCTGGCGTCACTGAACTCGATAGATCGGATGTGGATGCGACATTCCCGACGATGTCGACAGCGTCAGGACGACCGTTCGCGCAGTACCACACGGAGCACGCGCGGCGACGGTTGGCTGTCGGTGCGAGTGCGGCGGCGGAGCGACTATACTGTTGTCTCTACGAGTACGAAGACACGGCGCTCGAAGAGCGTGCGCAGGCGTCGCGGTTCCTCACAGCGGCGTATGAGGATCTTCCGTGGGTGACCGAGGCCGATGAGCCACACATTACGAGTGAGCAAGCGGCGGAGAAGTACCTGCTGTCGCGGGTTGACGACGCACTCGCGGAAGTGCGCCGCGCGAACAGTCAGGACGTGACGGTGTCGCTCGACGAGGTCGAAGCGGAACTCGGTGAGATTCAGGACCTACTCGAACAGAGCGGCTCCCGAGGGGACGAGCTCCGGGAAGCGTTGCGTGCACGTGTCGAATTTGCTAACGGGGAGGTGCGGCGATGAGTTCGTCGCTCTCCCCGTCGCGGTTAGCGAACTACGCGACGTGTCCGCGCCTGTACGACTACCGCTACGCTCAGGACGTGAACGCGCCGGACCGTACAGAACTGTATCTCAACCAAGGAACGATCTACCACGAGACTATCGAAGAGGTGTGTAATGCGACTGACCGCGATGACGGCCCGGAGACAATACACAACCGGGCGATGCAGGTCTTCGATGCGAAGTGGGACGAACACAGTACTCCGGACGACTACGAATCTGCTGCGCATCAAGAGTACCAGCGAGCTGAGAACCGCGCTGCCATCACGTCGTTCTTCGATCCGGAAGGCGGTGATGGGATCGAGCACGCTCGCTACTCCGTCGATACGGAATGTTGGGTGGAGTGCGAAGTGGATGGTCGAGAACTCCACGGGAAAGCTGACAACGTCGTCCGGACTGACGACGGGCTCCACATTTTCGACTACAAGCGGAACACGAACGGGGTTCTTTCGTCGGGGACGGCCGAGTACCTTGGCGACCATCTCGACGGGGAGGCCCACGAACCGAAGCGGGTCCGGAACGCGTTCCAGACAGCGACATACGTCGAAGGCGTGAAGAACGAACCGTTCTACGAGGACGGGATGGAGGTCCGGTTCAGTTTCTACGGGATCCTCAACAGCACGTCGTTCGAGAGCACCCCAAGCGGATACGACGTGTCCGCGCGTGGCTGGCCTCGGGAAACCACGGAAATATACGAGGACCACTACGACACGATCTGGGCGCTCATCCGGGACGCCCACGATGGCATCACGGGTGAGACGTACGAACCGGACTTGCTCGACCTTATCACTGAGGAGGCGTGCCCGGACTGCGACTATCGAGAAATGTGTGCTGACCGACTGTCCACGGAGGTGCAACGATGAGCGACGAGGCCGAGTACCCGTCCTGGTTTCCGGTGCCAGAAGCAGATGTCTCACCGGAGCCCCAACAGGAGTCAATTATCGACTCAGACGCGTACCCGATGCGTGTCCTCGCAGGCGCAGGCACGGGCAAGACGTTCACGATGGTGCGGAAGATCGAGCACCTCATCGACGAGGAAGACGTCTCGCCGGACCGGATTCTCGCGTTGACGTTCACGAACAACGCGGCGGACTCGATGCGCGAGAAACTCAACGCAAAACTCGGGACAGCGGGGTACGACATCGACGCGTACACGTACCACTCGATCTGCAACGAGATCCTCACCGACTACGCCTATGAAGCCGGGATCGATCCGGACTTCGAGGTTGCCACGGACGCCGAGAAGTACGCTATTGTGCTGGATGTTCTCGACGACATTGAGTACCGGTCAGTCAAACCCAACGTGTACGGCAGCGACGGATACGCGTTCGGAGCCGCGTCGAAGCTGCTCAACTTCATCGGGTCGATGAAGCGTAGCGGCATCTCGCCAGACGACATCGACGCGTTCCTCGGGCCCGCCGACCGCGTCTACGATCTCGCCGACCTCCCGGAGCGCATCGAAACGATTGCCAACGACCATCTCGGCGGCCGTTCCGTGTCAAGCGTGCTGAACTCACTTCCCGATGTGCGCGATGAACTCACCGCGGAACGCGACGCATTGGGAACGATCGGGATCGAAGCTAGCGCCCGGGACTTCCTCGGCCGGCTCGTCGATCTGTGTGATGCGCTTGAAACCGCGTTCGAGGCCCACGAAGATGGCGAGCGTGACCTGCCAGACAACGCGTACAAACTCCCGAAGTACCTGTTCAGAGGGTATGCAAGCGGTGCCCCGAAAGGGATCCCGGACGATCTGGACCTCGAACTCACGGATCATCTCGACTCGTTCGTTTCCGACTGTCTTACTGCCCGAGATCTCACCGCAGGGTACGCTGCGTACGAGCGAGAACTGGACGAGCGCAATCTCATCGACTTCGACGGCCTGGTAGTCGAGACAGCTGCGCTGATGGACTCTCCGGTTGGCGAGGAAATCGCCGAGCGGTGGGACTACGTGTTCTGCGACGAGTTCCAAGACACGGATCGCCTCCAGTTCGACCTCGTCACGTCACTCGTCACCGACGATAATCTGTTCGTCGTCGGGGACGACGATCAGGCGATCTACGAATGGCGCGGCGCGAACGTCGCCAACATTACCGACGAACTCGACCGAGCCTTCGCGGCGCTCACGGACGAACCGCTGGAGGAGAACTTCCGCTCCCGACAGCCGATTCTCAACCTGGCGAACGAGGCAATTCAGAAACTCGACCACCGTGAACGGCACAAGACACTCACTCGCGTCGACGAACCCGCGTACGACGGGGACACCGTCGCTACCATCGAACTCCCGGACGAAGACGACGACTCGGACGATGCACCCCAACTTCGTACCGTCGTACAGAATTTACTGAGCGGTGCAGCAGAAAATCTCGATGAGGCGTACGATCCAGGCGACATCGCGTTACTCGTTCGGAAGAACGCCCACGCGACACCTGTCATCGAGGAATTCGAAGACGCTGGCATTCCGTACCAGGTTGCTGGGGATTTGGCCACGGAATCAGTCGGCGTCGGAACCGTCACTGCCTACCTGAAGGCGCTTGCACGGCCGGAAGATGAGGTGAGCTGGAATCGCGTCCTCCTGATGCGGTACCGTCTGTGCGACGCAGACCTCCGCACGCTTAATACAGGCGACGACCCGCTCGTGGATACGCTCCGGGAGACACCGCTCGACGAGTTTGAGGAGCCTAACCGCGTCGCAGAAGCCCGCGAGCACGCCACGGAACTACTCGAACTCCGCGACTCTGCGTCACTCAGTCATCTGTACCGCGAACTCACAGAACTCACAAACATCGAGTGGTATCTCAGCGAACAGGAGCGCCGAGACCTCGCCCAGCTGGAGGACGTCATCGAACAGTACGGGGACAGCGCCGTCCAACCGCCGCTCACCCCGGAGTTCATCGACTCGCTTGAACACTACGACTCCCTGTTCGACGAGAGTGGCTCTTCCCCAACGAGTCAGCCGGACGTCGCCGACGACGCGGTCAACGTGATGACTATCCACAAGAGCAAGGGCCTAGACTTCCCGGTCGTCCTCATCCCGCAAGTCACGGCCGACGAGTGGGCCCCGAGTTCACGTACGTACGACGCGCTCGAAACCAGCCTCTCGGATGACGCGGAAGCAGCGTTCGCCGAGGATTTCATCGAGCGTGATGCCCGTGAGACCCGCCGTGTGTTCCACGTCGGGATCACGCGTGCCGAAGACATCCTCGTCCTGCAGGGTGGCAGCGAGGAAGACGACGATGCTGAGGACGAGGACTCCGTTTCAGAGATTGTTGATGAAATTCTCCCATCTCGAATCCCATGGCAGCCAGAGCGAGGACATCTCCCGCTCTGGACGGATGTTCAAGAGTGTCTCTCGGATGAGGCAGTTGACTGGACTAACTCGCTGGCCAGCGATAATGTCGGAAATGTCGGTGGTACCGTCAGGCACGATGGGGAAGAGCTCGCGGTTAGGGTTGCGCGCGACCGCGTACTAAACCTTGCAACGGCCACTCTCGACGGGAATCTCTCACCAAGAGCCGAGCGGGAGATACTCCAGGTTGCGTCGCTGACTGGCCCGTCAACACCTTCGCCATCGCTCTCTCACAGCTACACGTCGCTGGCGGCCTACGAAGAATGCCCGCGGAGTCACTACTTGGAGTACGTGATCAATGCGTTCCCCGATTACCAGGAGACCACAAGCGACGCCGGGGATGGCGTGTCGCAACGTACAATCGGGTTATTGTTCCACGACACCGCGGAGCAAGCTGCGAATCAAAATGTGGAACGCAGTGAGGAGTGGTACGAAATCTGCGAGCGACTCGCCAGTCAGCGCCGCGCTGACGACGCGCTCCCGGCGGCAAAACAGTGCATTGACCGGTACTTCGAGTTGAATCTCCACAGTTACGAGATCATCGACGCAGAGCGAGAGTTCGAACTCGAAATCGATGGGCACGAACTCGTCGGCTACATTGACGCCGTCTACCGGACGTCTGACGACGAACTGGTCGTCATCGACTACAAGGCGACCGAACGCCACCGCGACCTACAGGACGACAAGCAACTCCCAATCTACCTCTTAGCGTGCCGTGACCTTTACGATGAGCCTGTTGCACGCGCGGGATACGCCTATGTCGGTGACATCGGGCCAAAGGTCGAATCCCGAACATTCAGCGATGACGACCTCGAAGCGATCAGGGACGGCGTGACGAAGTCGATGAACCGTATTGCGGAGTTCTCGTTCAGTCAGTACACTGCGGGCGAACACTGTCAATGGTGTCAGCACAACCAACTCCCCTGCGCACCAGAATCATTCACCGTCGGGCCTGGATTCGAAGAGTAGTATAGATTGTGTCTGAAGGCCGCAAGTTCGGGTTCGGGCTCGGGATTATCAGTCAACAGCCATCGAAGATTGATCAGGACGTACTATCGCAGTGTGGGACGCAGATTTCGATGCAGATTCAGAACCCGAACGACCAGGACGCGATTAAGAAATCCGTCGAAGCCGACGGCGAGGATGTTCTCCGAGAGCTGTCAGGGTTAGCCTGGGCAAGCAGTCGTCTCAGGGGATGCGATGAACACGCCAGCGTTGATACAGGTTCGACAGCGACGCACGCCTCATGGGGCTGGAAGCCGGCCCGTGATCGAGAAATGGCACGAAGCCTACGATGAACGGCAGCGCGAACCGACCCGATCAGAAGGAGCCGACTTCGGTGAGGATAATTCGACAGGGGTGCAAGATCTGGACTGATGAAGTGGTGTGTGAATAATCACCTCCACCTCCAAAATACGCTGGTATTAGGGCCTAATACGCCAGATAATTGCGGACACCCCCCGTGTCCCAGTACAAGTCGATATGGTAAACGCCCAATAGCTATCGCCACCCGGCGGAAATTGATTATGGATCGATCGGCTAAGAGATACCGTTCCGAGCGAAATCATTGTCCTCCGCACCGTACTCTGTTGGATCCCGGAAGTTAGGCTCTGCCGGATTGACTCTATGCTGTGAATGTTGAGCGGCGGTCACGACGGGTCGATATCTGTCGTTGCCAGTGCTTGCGCAAGGAGTTCGAGATCCTCACGAGAGTCGATGGTGGTGAGCCACCGGTCAGGAAGTGATTCGCTCCCGAAGCGTGCGCCGGCGAGCGCGCCCGTGACGGCCCCGATAGTGTCTGTGTCGCCGCCACGGTTGACTGCGGTCACGATGGCGTCCTCCGCACTGTCGGCTGTCAGCGCGTCGTACAGCGCCGTCTGTAGCGTGTGGACAACGTAGCCGCTGTTTGGTAACTGGCTCTCATCGACGTGATCCGGTATCAGTCGCAGCGTCTCGACGAGTTCGTCCGGCGCGTCTCGTTCGACGCGGTCGAGTGCGTCCGTAAGCGGATCGTCGTCGCCCCGAAGGTACCCGGCGATCGTACAATTCAGCACGGTGCACCCGTAGGTACATCGCGGATCGTAGTGCGTAATCGCCGAGGACAGCCGACTCACCTGCACGAGCGCGTCGGAGTCATCGGCGAAGGCAATCGCGTGCGGTGCACACCGCATCACGCTGCCGTTGCCGGCGTTCGATCCTTCGGCGCGGTGTTGCCAGACCTCGCGTCCGGCGTCTCGCCAGGATGTTCCGTTCGCGTACTCGCGGATGGCATCGGCGGTCATCAGCCCGATGTCGAACGGATCGCCCTCGTGCCACTCGTGGAATCGATCGGCGATATCATTCCCGTTGAAGCCTCCCTGCTCAACGAGGCTCCGTGCGATGCACAGCGCGAGGTCGGTGTCGTCAGTGACGGTTCCCGCGGGTTGCCTGTGCGTGCCATGTCCGAGCATCTCCGTCACGGTTCCATGCTGATCAGCGATCTCCCCTGCGGAGCGGAATTCCACGGGACGACCCAAGGCATCGCCACAGGCGAGACCAAGCAAAACGCCAGTAGCCACCTCTGAAGTAACCATGGCTCCTAAATTGCAACGACGAAATTTAGTCCCTGTTCTATAATCCGCTGAAGGAGTGGAACCGTCGCAACATTCGCCCCTCCGTTTCGCCTTCAAACGATTGTTCTTACTGGTTCTTCGGACCTCCTACCGTTGATCTCGGTTCGTCGGCTTGTGCAGTCCCATCTGCGCTGCTCGGAAGAGGATTTTTATGACCATAGGTGCGTGTCGACACATGTTCCGACGTTCGTTCCTGACGGCCCTCCCAACACTCTCAGCACTCCCGGTTATCTCCGACCGACTTAATCCCGGGCACCCGCCAACAATTCCATCGGAAGGGAGCTTCATGTTCTGGTTCCATTTTCATTCAGCTATCCAACGTGAGCGGGTGATGAGCACCAAAGACGCGCGCGAACGAGTAGTAGCTGACCTTGATCTGGACAACCTCACCGACAACGAAGCAATCCGGTTCCTGAGATTGGCAAATGAGGGCGCGTACGACACCGACGATATGCCCGGGCGATGGCACGGTGTCTTCGAAAATATAGGACAAGAAATCTAAGGATGGATCTGAAGCCTGTGTAGAGGAGTCGGATATTCTATTGATTCAGAAGGAATCTGTGGCCTCCACAGAATCGTGATTGCTACGCACACAGCTCCGCAGGCATTTGAACTGTGAGTATAATGCCGCCTCCCGGATTTGAACCGGGGACAGCTCGATCTTCAGTCGAGTGCTCTCCCAGTCTGAGCTAAGGCGGCTCACCTTCATCTCCGGGCATGATATAAAAAAGGATTTCGAATCGCGATCGCCGGACGACAGCAGGATGACGCGACGGCCGCAAGGTCGGCGTGCGATCGAGTAGTCCGCCGCTGGAACAGTAATGGCGAGGATACGATCGCAGTTGGGTCCCCCTGACCCCGACTGTTGGAATTTCGGATATTCAAGACACGCTTTTCCGCGCCGGAGGGTAACATCATGTTATGGAAGCCCTTACCTCGAGCCAGGGAGAGACTGAACTCTCTGCCGACACCATCCTGGAGCTCCTCGCCAACCGCCGCCGGCGGTACCTCCTCTACGCCCTTCGCGGCCAGGACGGCCCGATCGAGCTCTCGAAGGTCGCCGAGCAGGTCGCCGGCTGGGAACACGACGTCCCGCCGGACGAGGTCGCGAAAAACGAGTACAAAAGCGTGTACGTTTCCTCGGTCCAGTGCCATGTGCCGAAACTGGCCGATGCGGGCGTCGTCGACCACGACGAAGAGAACCACACCGTCGTACTCGCAGACAACTTCAAGCAACTCGAGCCGTATCTGCGCATCGTCGTCAAGGACGAACCGGAGAACTCGACGCTCCACGCCGCGCTCGAGGCCGAGTCCGACGAAGGGCTTCTCGGCCAGATCCGAGAGAACGTCGCGCGGCTCAAACACTGACGTCTCGAGGCTCGCATCGGTCCCCGCCCCTTCTCCGCAATACAATACTCGACTGCGTGCACCGTCGATCGAGGATCGCCTCGCCGAACCCGGCCGGAATTGACCGCGATTCCGACACCCCGGAGCGACCGGTTTCGGCAACGCAACCGGAAGCGAAATTCCCGTTCGAGCGGCACTAATGCGCGCGAATTCGTCCTCGTATCGATCATCGGTAATTTCGGAAACCGGGCGGCCGGAGTTTTCAGACGAGACGACATACGATCGAGTCCCGTCCGCGACGGCGATTGCAGCCGCTCGAGCCATAACCGGCCGTTGCCCGCGGACCCCACACCGCCTTCGAACCGAGCCACCGACCGTTCGACACTTCGAGAAACACATGGATTCGACCGACACCGACACCACCCCGATCGATGGATGGAACGCGATCACGCGCACGCTCTTTGCCCTCCTGACGGTCGCCTTCGCGGCGTTCGTCGTTTGGATGGACGGCCAGCCGACGACCGTGTTCGTGTGCGCTACCGTCCTCCTGCTCGTCGCCTTCGGCGTCGAACTGAGCGAAATCGAGTTCGACCGCGGCGTGACGATCACCTTTCGAACCGATCGCCGATCGAGCGACCGAGGCCGGACGGACGACGATGACTGACTCGCAGTCGATCTGACGCCGCCGGATCGGTCGCGGACGCCGCCGAATTGAACGGTCGATTCGCGCGCACTCCGGCGCTAGCGCGATCGCGTCGATCGGCGTTCGAACTCGTTCTAGCGATCGTATCGACGATGCCGAACCGCAGGGACTCGGGTGGGTTCGAACCACGCGAAGGCGATCGCTCACTCCGTTCGCGCTGCGACTTCTCTCGTTCGAACCGCCCTCACGTACAGTCCTGGCGCTCGCGGAGTTGCTCGCGACAGAAATGGGCTCGGGCGGGTTCGAACCACGGTCGCAGCAACGCTGCTCCCTGATTAGAACCCCCCTCGTATACATTTCTCTGGCTCACCGTTGTTCGCCAGAGAAATGGGCTCGGGCGGGTTCGAACCACCGACCTCGGCCTTGTAAAGGCCGCGTCATGACCAACTAGACCACGAGCCCGCAACCGACAGGAGAGGCTCCGTCCGAATAACCTTTACTTTCTCGGGTGGCAGGTGACGATCATGGTCGCCCCCCGCGTCTGGAAGGGACTCCTCGCGATCGCCGTCGTGTCGATCGTCCTCGTCGGGCTCGTCGAATTCGACGTCCTCGCCGCGCCGTGGACCGCGGACGAGGGCGAGGTCCGCGTCACCGGTGACGAAGACGACGAGCCCAAAGCGGTCGTCGAGGTCGAAGTCGCGGACACCGCGCGGGAACGGTACACCGGGTTGAGCGATCACGACTCCCTCGAGAACGGCACCGGGATGCTGTTCGTCCACGACGAGGAGGCGGAACACACCTACGTCATGCGGAAGATGGACTTCGACATCGACATCGTCTTCATTGACGCCGACGGGGAGATCACCACGATCCATCACGCCCGGGCGCCGGAAGAGGGCGAGGACGGTAACGACCTCCGGTACCCCGGCCGCGGAAAGTGGGTCCTCGAAGTGCCGCGAGGCTACGCCAACGAGACCGGTATCGAGGCGGGCGACGAGGTCGAGATCGACCTCGACTCGAACGAGATGGCGATCGGAACGATCGTCGAAGGGGACGCGCAAGCGGAGGCGACGACCGGCGATTCGGCGGTCGCCGTCGACTCTCGATCGATCGCGGCGCGGCCGTATTTCGGTTCGTAGCAAACCCTTATTGGCGGGGACCTCTGAAGCGAGGATAATGAGCGGCGTCGACTGGGACGAGGACGATCCGTTCGAGGAGCAGCGCGAGCAGGTCGAGAACCCGATGAAGCGGCTGTTTTTCGAGTACGGGCGAAACTACCTGGGTCCGGCGACCGTCGGTATCGTCGCGAGTATCTTCGCACGCTTGTTGGATCTCGTCCCGCCGATCCTGCTCGGCTTCGCCGTCGACGCGATCTTCAAGGCGGAGAACGGGAAGGAGTTCACTGACATCTGGTTCGTCCCGACGGAGTACATTCCCGGGAACGAGGAGGGGCAACTCCTCCTTACCGTCGGCCTGATCGCGGGCGCGTTCTTCGGCGCCGCGCTGTTCCACTGGGTGCGAAACTGGGGGTTCAACGCTTTCGCGCAGAACATCCAGCACGACATCCGCACCGACACGTACGACAAGATGCAGCGGCTGAACATGGACTTCTTTGCCGACAAGCAGACCGGCGAGATGATGTCGATCCTCTCGAACGACGTCAACCGGCTGGAGCGCTTTCTCAACGACGGGATGAACTCTCTGTTCCGGCTGGTCGTCATGGTCGTCGGCATCGCCGGCGTCCTCTTTTACTACAACTGGCAGCTCGCGCTCGTGGCGCTGCTGCCCGTGCCGTTGATCGCGCTCTTTACGTACTACTTCATCAGGATCATCCAGCCGAAGTACGCCGAGGTGCGGTCGACGGTCGGCAGGGTCAACTCCCGGCTGGAGAACAATCTCGGCGGGATCACGGTCATCAAGTCGAGCAACACGGAATCCTACGAATCCGATCGCGTCGAGGACGTCTCCAGGGACTACTTCGACGCCAACTGGGACGCCATCGAGACCCGGATCAAGTTCTTCCCCGGACTGCGGGTCCTCGCGGGGATCGGCTTCGTCGCCACGTTTCTCATCGGCGGGCTGTGGGTGCTTTCGGCCGAAGGACAGGCGCCGTGGATCTTCACCGAGCCGCTGGTGCTCGGCGAGTTCGTCACGTTCATCCTGCTCACCCAGCGGTTCATCTGGCCGATGGCCCAGTTCGGGCAGATCGTCAACATGTACCAGCGCGCCCGCGCGTCGAGCGCCCGGACGTTCGGGCTGATGGACGAACCGGCCCGGATCGCGGAGGGTCCCGACGCGGCCGACCTCGAGATCACGGCGGGTCGCGTCGAGTACGACGACGTCACCTTCAGCTACGACAGCGAGTCGCGTGGCGCCTCGGATCAATCGACCGAGGAGCAACGCGACTCGGGAGACGAGACGGAGGTGATCGTCGAGGGGATCGACGTCACCGTCGAGGGCGGCGAGACGCTCGCGCTCGTCGGCCCCACGGGCGCCGGAAAGTCGACGGTACTGAAGCTTCTGTTGCGGCTGTACGACGTCGACGAGGGCGCGATCCGGATCGACGGACAGGATATCCGGGACGTGACGCTGCCGAGTCTCCGGCAGGCGATCGGCTACGTGGGCCAGGATACGTTTCTCTTCTACGGCACCGTCGAGGAGAACATCAGGTACGGGAGCTTCGACGCCGACCGCGAGGAGGTGATCGAGGCCGCGAAGATGGCCGAAGCCCACGAGTTCATCGAGAACCTTCCGGAGGGGTACGACACCGAGGTCGGCGAACGCGGCGTCAAGCTCTCGGGCGGACAGCGCCAGCGCATCTCGATCGCCCGCGCGATCCTCAAGGATCCCGAGGTTCTCGTACTGGACGAGGCGACCAGCGACGTCGACACCGAGACCGAGATGCTCATCCAGCGCTCGATCGACGACCTCGCGGCCGATCGGACGACGTTCGCGATCGCTCACCGGCTATCGACGATCAAGGACGCAGATACCATCCTCGTTCTCGAGGGCGGCGAAATCGTCGAGCGCGGCACGCACGACGAACTGCTGGCGAACGGCGGGCTCTACTCCCACCTCTGGGGCGTCCAGGCGGGCGAGATCGACGAACTCCCACAGGAGTTCATCGAACGGGCGCAGCGGCGACAGGCGCGTACGGAAATCGACGCGGACGTCGGTGACGACGACTGAGTGTCCACAGCCCGCCAAAACAATCGATCGAAACGAGCGCCGTCCGCGCTCAGAACGATTCCTGTTCCTGCTGGCCCTCCTGTCCGGGAGCGCCCTCGTCCTGTCGCTGCTCGCCGGAGGCCGGCGGCGTCCGGTCGCTGTAGTTTTTCCGTCCGATCGCCTCGTCGCCGACCATGTTCATGATCGCGCTCTCGACTTCGCCGTAGTCGGCGTACTCGTCCTCGCCGAGCGGCCCGATGAGTTCTCCCAGCGTCGTCGTTTCTCCGCTCATCTCGACGGTTTGGTCGCCGTACTCGTCGATGAGGTCGTCGTGGCTGATCGGATAGTCCTCGTTCTTGAGATCGTCCTGCACGTCGCCGAGTTCGACGCCGAGTTCGCGACTGTCGTCGGGCATATGACTAGCATCGTCACCGCGCCGGATACGGATTCGGCCTGCGTTCGCCGTGGCCGTCGGGCGACGATCGATGCGTCGACCGTCGCTCGCCCGTCGTGCGACGAGGATCGACGGGAGGGCCGCCAGCGCACCGAGGAGTGCCGCCGAGACGACCAATTCCGGTTGAGCCGCGACGGCGACGACCGCGACGACGGTGGCGGCCCCGACGATCGTCGCTCCCGAGCGAGCGCGATCGGCGGCCGCCGACCCGATATCGAGCCCCGCTCTCGAAGCGCCGAGCGGCCAGGTCGCGAGGACGCCGCCCGCGAGCGCGGCGATCAGCGCGACCCGCTCGATCGGGCTGTTGCCGGCCACCGCTGGGACGGTCAGCCCCAGCACGATCGCGAATGCGGTGATCGTCCGATCGACCGGCGAACGAGCGAGCAACCACCACGTCGCGGCGAGGTAGCAGCCGCCGATGGCGATCCCCGCGACGACGTCGAGCGGGTAGTGGACGCCGAGGACGAGCCGAGTGAGCGAGACGGCGGCGACGACGAGGCCGGCGACCGCGACCCGGAGCCGTCGCGTCCCGCGATCGATCGACAGGGCGAACAGGCCGTAAGCGACGGTCGCGGCGACCGCGTGCCCGCTCGGGAAACCGTAGCCGCTCGCCGTCGCGACCGATCCGTAAGTGGAAGCGACCCACGTCGGGAGGAACCCGGGTTCGATCGTCGCCACGTCGGGTCGAGGCAACTCGAAGTAGTACTTCAGGGCGGTCGTCAGCAGTATTCCGCCGAGGATGACGCCGAGGTGCCACGGCCCGCGCGGTCGACCGAGCGCGGTCGCGTCGCCGCGAAATCGACGCGCGGTCGCCACCGCCGCGCCGAATCCGAGCAGCAAAACGAACCAGACGTCGCCTAACTGTGTCACGATCGCGGCGACCACCGCGAACCACTCCGGAACGGGTGCCCGGATCCCTTCGAGCAGGCTCCCATCGCGATACACACGCGTCGTTCCACGGGATGTGGAATAACGAGCCTGCACGAACACGCAGGGTGCGCCGCGATCGCGGCTCGAGGACGACTCGCCACCGCGGGTTTCATGATCGCCGGGTTGGAGTACTCGTGCATGAACCTCTCCGACGCGACGTGGACCGAGGTACGCGACGTCGAGACCGATCTCGCGGTGGTCCCCGTCGGCAGCACGGAACAGCACGGCCCCCACGCTCCGCTCGGGACCGACGTGATCGCCGCCGAGGCGGTCGCCGACGCGGCCGTCGATCGAACCGATCGCGAAGTCGTCCGCGCGCCGGCGATCCCGATCGGCGTCGCCGAGGAACACCGCCAGTTCCCCGGGACGATGTGGGTTTCCGCGGAGACGTTCCGGCGCTACGTCCGCGAGGCGGTCGCGAGCCTCGCCCACCACGGTCTCGATCGGGTCGTGCTCGTGAACGGGCACGGCGGGAACGTCGACGCCCTGCGCGAGGTCGGCGGTCGACTCACCCGGTCGGGCGAGGCCTACGCGGTCCCGTTCACGTGGTTCGAGGCCGTCGGCGACCACTCGGCCGAGATGGGCCACGGCGGCCCGCTCGAGACCGCGCTACTGCGCCACGTCGACCCCGACATCGTCCGCGAAGACCGCGTGGCGGATGCGCGAGCGGGGCGAGCCGACGGCTGGGGCGAGTGGACGAGTTACGTCAACCTGGCCTACGATGCGGCGGAGTTCACGGAGAACGGCGTCGTCGGCGATCCGGCCGACGGCGACGAGCGACGGGGCGAGGAGCTGCTCGACCTCGCGGCGGACGCGCTGGTTCGGCTCCTCGACGCGGTCGCCGAGCGAGACGTCTCGCGACCCGATCGGCGGTAGCCGCGCAGTGGTCGACCGGCGATCGGGTCGCGAAAGCGGCGAGTCGACCGACCGGCACAGCTATCGCCGCTAGTGACGCGATCGAGCATCAATCGACGGGGGACGAGCGCCGGTAACCTGCGCGAGTCGGGACGAGCGGGAGTTACTCCGCTTCCGCTTCTTCCGCCTCGTCGGCATCTGCGTCGGCGTCCTCCGCCTCCTCGTCTTCCTCGTCTGCCTCGTCTGCGGGACCGGCGTTTTCGAGCGCGCTCCGGAGCGCCGGGATCGTCGACGTCAGATCGGCAACCTGCTCGCTGGCCTCGGCGACGTCCTCGATCGCATCTTCGAGGTCCGCGAGCTCGGCTTCGAGATCGTCGGCGTCGTCGAAGGCGTCGGCCCGCTGGCCCATCGTGAACCACTTCTTGGCGTCCCGGAGGTGGGCCTCGGCGTCGCCGACCTCGAGCGATGTTTTCAGGCCGTTGAGAGCGCCGAGAACGTTGTCCGCGTCGGTTTCCCAGACATCGTCCGCAGCCGGGAGTTCCGCCCACGCGTCTGCGAGCGAGGATTCGACATCCTCGCGCATCTCGGAGGCTGCTTCGCCGAACAGTTCATCGTCGTCGCCGAGCGTCGCTTGACTCATGATATTACCTTCACGGGGGCCGAGGTTAAAAGGTAGCCCGAAAGTGAAAGTGAAATCGGTCGGAAGCGGATCGGTATCGGTCGAACGACAGCGGCGTTTCGAAAGGAACGTCGTCGAGACCGGAGGAGCCGGTTCGCCGGACGTTTATCGTAGTGCGTTACCAAATGCCACTATGGATCGGAGGCGATTCCTCGTCGCGTCCACGGCGATCGCAACGGCGGCTCTCGCCGGTTGTAGCGGCCCGGAAGACGACGGCGACGATGACGGCGGCGGGTATGACTTCGGAGTCCAGACAGCGGTGGCGAGCGAGCGCGCGAACGAGTAGGGCAGCCGACCGCCTCGATCGACGCCTGGCGGCGGGACGAAACGCGAACGGGGAGTCGGTTTCGGGCGCCCGTCAGGCCCCGTCCCGACGAACGTCTCGAACGGACGCGAGTCGCATCAGCGGGTAGCCGTCCTCCATCTCCATGCGCGCGACGACCTCCCGATCCTCGTAGTCGATCACGATCTCGACCTCGAGGAACCGCCCCGTCAGTTCGGTGTAGTCGGCGCTCGAGGACGCGACCGCCGACGCCAACGCCTCGGTGTCGACGTCGACGGTTACCGCGGTGCAGTGGGGCTGGTTCTCGATCGACTCCTCCATGGCGCGGGCGAGACTCGGGGCGCTATCGGGTGAGATCGGCGCGCCGGCGAACTGGTGGTACAGCGAGCCGAACTTGATGCCGGCCTCGAAACAGGCCGCTTCGGCGTCGGTCGGGGTCGCGTCGGTACCCATAGGCGAGCACACGCGCGACGGCGGGAAGGGGGTTCCGATACGGGCCGCGATCCGAGCGCGAACGCAGGATCGGACCCACTGGCGATGGGCCCGCGCCGTGAGAGCGACGACCGTACCGCCGCGGAATCGCACGTTACTTATCGACGCTTGCCGTCCCCCCGAACGAATGGCACAGTCGGTCTTGCTCACGGGGGCTGCGGGGCGTGTCGGGGAAGCGATCCTCGGTGGTCTCGCCGACGAGCACGAGTGGCGATTGATGGATCGCGACCCGCCGACGGACGATCACCCGGGCGAGTTCGTCGTCGCGGACGTCACCAACGAAAACGCCGTCCGAGAAGCGATGGAGGGCGCCGACGTCGTAATCCACCTCGCGGGCGATCCGCGCCCCGAGGCGCCGTGGGACAGCGTGCTGACGAACAACATCGACGGCACCCAGACCGTCTTCGAGGCCGCCGTCGAGGCCGGCGTCGAGAAGGTCGTCTTCGCCTCGTCGAACCACGCCGTCGGCGCCTACGAGACCGACGAGCGCACGCCCGACATGTACCGGCCGGACCACGACTACCTGCTCGACGGCACCGAGTTGCCGCGCCCCGGCAACCTCTACGGCGTCTCGAAGGCCGCCGGCGAATCGCTCGGCCGATATTACCACGACGAGCACGGACTCTCCGTTGTCTGCGTTCGTATCGGGAACCTCACCAAGGGCCACCCGCCGATCGACTACGAGCGCGGACAGGCGATGTGGCTCTCCTACCGCGACTGTGCCCACCTCTTCGATCGCTGCATCCGCGCCGACTACGGCTACGAGATCGTCTACGGCATCTCCGACAACGATCGCAAGTACTACTCGATCGATCGAGCGCGCGAGGTGCTCGGTTACGACCCGCAGGACAACTCCGCCCACCACGAGTGAGGCCGTCCGGCACGTCGACGATCCGTGTGAACGCCGCGAGCTGTTAGAAGAGCCCCTCGACGTCCGACTCGCGGGTCCGCCGTCGTTCGACGTGTTCGCTCAGCCGCTGGGAGACGATTCCACGGTGCTCCGCTTCGCGAACGAAATCGAACAGCAGTGAGATGAATTGGCTGTCGTCTTCACCCGCCGCGAGATCCGTCTCCGCGTAGGTCCGCGCCCGTTCGATCGGTTCCTCGTCGAAGCCCAGCTCCTCGGCGAGGACGATCGCGGCGATCGTCGTCGGTTCGAATTCGAGATCGGCGAGGCCGGGCGTATCGGTCTCGTGATCGATCGGGACCGGCGGGCGCCGTTCGATGATCTCGGGATCGGACGCGAGAATCGCGAGGTACGATCGGACCGGTTGGAGTCGAACGTCGCGGTAGCCGTCGGGAAGGCCGTCGAGGTAGTCCAGCCCGCTGTTCGCGAGGCCGATCGCTCCCGTCCAGTTGCGATTGCGGGCGTGGTAGACGGCGGCGGTGAACTGGATCAGTCCGTGGAGGAGCCGTTCGTCGTCGGTCCCGGACTCGAGGTCGAGCCAGCGATCCTCCCAGGCGTCGTGGGCGGCGTGGTAGTACCCCTCGTTATAGATGGCGATACCTGCCCGAAGCCGATCGCGCATGGTCGTCGTTTCGGGTCGACGGGGATAAAGGGAAACGGTGATCGCCGGATATGTACCGCCTCCGGCCGGGCGGGCAGACAACTGCCGAGCGGGGAACGAGGCGATGAGCAGCGAATCGCCTCGGACCGGTTATTCGCCGCCACCGGTCACGGCGGTACACGAACGGAGGGCGAGATAGCCTATTATTATACAGTCACTTCGATAGACTGGTCCGATCGAAAATCGGAGCTAACGCGGGTAACGACCCGTTTATTCCGGGACGGCGGTCTCTAACCGCGGACCTTCGAGACGACGGCTCGAGTGCCACGGGCGGCGCGTTCGGACCGTGCCACCGCGTCCAGAATCGCCTGGAAACGGACGATCGATCCCCCGAAGAACGGGCTCGATGCCCGGATCGATCGCGCTCCGATCGTTTCGGTCCCCACAACGGCGAGGACGAGCAGATGGACGCGGCGATCGACGAGACGAAGAGATACCCGATGGGGCCGATACTGTCGATGAGTACCGCGAGCCCCTTGCGAAACAGCAGCTCTTCGGGATCGGGACGAGGAGCTCCAGTGCGAGTGCGACGATCGATTGCCCTCCTCGCGCCGGAACCGGTGTAGCACGTCCACGAGAACTCCGTCCCGCGCGACGCAGCTCACAGTGAGAACCGACGAACGAACAGTCGGTTTCGTTCCGATCAGAACCCGTCTTCCCACCGGAACCGGCCGTTTCGCTGGACGACTTTGTCGTCGATCTCGAGGCGAGCGTCCTCGCTGACGTCGAGGATCATGTCGGTGTGAACCGCCGACTCGTTGCCCGTCTCGCCCTCGGGGAGACACGCGTCGTACGCTCGCCCGACAGCGAGGTGAACCGTGTCGCCCATCTTCTCGTCGAAGAGGATGTTGTCGGTGTATCGATCGATTCCACGATTCATGCCGATCCCGAGTTCGCCCAGGCGGCGAGCGCCCTCGTCGGTGTCGAGGATCGCTCCGATGACGGACTCGCCCTGCTCGGCCACGTAGTCGACGACCTCGCCGTCCTCGAACTCGAGGCGAACGTTCCGGACCGGCGTCCCGCGGAGCGTCATGGGGACGTCGAACGTGACCGCTCCTTCGGTGGCGTACGGCGCGGTGAAGACCTCGCCGCTCGGCAGGTTGTGCGAGCCGTAGGCGACCGACGCCGCGCTGTTGACCCCGGTCCGATCGTCGATCCGCATCCGGAGGTCGGTCCCGTCGGCGACGAGTCGCACCTCCTCGCCGTCGTCGAGCAGGTCCTTGAGCTGCGCCATCTCCTCGGCCAGCGCCTCCCAGTCCCGCAGGATGGCGTCGTAGGCGAACTCCCGGTACTCCTCGTAGGCCATGTTCGCCTGCTGGGCGAGCGATCGCGTCGGATGGACCGTCGAGACCCAGCGGGTGTCGAAGCGGGCCTCGTGGATTTCGGTTCGGGCGCCGTCGTAGGCCTGCCGGGTCTCGCCCGGAACGTCCGCCATCGCGCTGGTGTTTCGCCCGCCGCCGATCGAGAGGACGACGTCGGCCCGCTCGTACAGCGCGCGCTCGAAGTCCGGGTTCTCGTCGAAATCGCCGTCGTGGGTGCGGAGGTACGCGCGCGTGATCTCTCCCGAGCCGTACATCGTCAGCAGGTTCGCACCGCGCTCGCCGAGTTTCTCGGCGACCGCGACGGCGAGATCGTGCGCCTCGGGACCGACGACGAGGATGACGTCGTCGCCCGCTTCGACCCGCGCGCTCCAGTCGACCAGCACTTCCGCGTGCTCGCGTACGCGTTCGTCCATGGGCGCACCTCGCGAGCGACCCACAAAACGCTCCCCGTTTCGATCGGCGCCGCCGGCTTCACTCGAAGTCGCCGAGAAGCTCCCCGCATACGTCAGCCGCGTCACAGAGCAGAGCGTCGGCGAGCAGGTAGTAGACGTCCGTTTCGGCCCGTTCTCTCGGCCGCGCTTCTCCCGACCGCCACCGAAGCCCGACGTGTCCGTTCTGGAGCAGGTGCGCCGCGTCGTCGACGACGAGCCGGAGCAGCAGCGACCCGCGCTCATGGAGGAGGTCGCGAAGGCGGCGGGTGAGGCCGAGGACCCTATCCGACGATCGTATAAACAGGTCGTAACGTCTGCGATCCGGTCAGGCTGCCGCCCGGTCCTCGCCCGCGGCCGCGCGTCGCGATCGGACGAGCGCGACGACGGCGTAGACGACCGGCGTGTCGAGCACGGCGATCGCGAGTTTCAACAGGTACTGGCCAACGATCAGCGAGAGGAGAACGGGGACCGGGAGCACGTCGCCGACCCCGAGGACCGCCGGCGCGACGGCGAACCCGATCGCGACGAAGATGATGGTGTCGATCGCCTGGCTGCTCGCCGTAGAGCCGATGTTCCGGAGCCAGAGTTTCTCGGCGCCGGTGCGGTCGCGAATGCGGTGGAAGACGAAGACGTCCCAGTTCTGGCTGACGACGTACGCCAGCAGACTGCCGACGACGATGTTCGTCGACGCTCCGAGCACCGTGGCGAACTCGGCTGCGACGTCGGGATCGGCCGCCGGCGCGGCGATCGTTGACCAGACGAGCGCCAGGACGACGAAGTTCAGCACGAAGCCGACGTTGACGACGATCTGGGCCGCCCGCTTGCCGTACAACTCGGTGTAACAGTCGCTCGCGAGGAACGTGAGCGCGTAGGCCAGCGCCGCCCCCGGCAGCACGAGTTCCGCGCCCGCGATCGGGAGCGCGACGGGGAGTTCGAACGCGAGCACCTTCGATGCAGTCAATTGCGCCGTCACCAGCGCCGCCACGAAGAACCCGATCAACGTGACCTGCGCGACGGTGGGCGTAGCGCGATGCTGTGTCATGGGACCGATCTATTCGGCGGATCCACCTAAGCGGTGCTATTCGCGGGTGATCACGGTGTGCGGTACCGATTCTCGTCCGATTCTTCGAGGGTGATCGAGAGGGACGGCCGGTCGCGGTCGACTCCGACCGCGGTCGACTGCGGTCGGTCTCGATCGACGCTGACCGGCGGAAAATCGGCGCGAACCGACGGCGCTCGGATCCGACCCGCTCGGAATCGAGCCGGCGTGATCTGGACGAACGGGCAGTCAGTGACTGGCGGGCCACGGTCGTTCACCGGCGCTGTCACCGAGACCGATCGGGCCGCCGCGTCACCCGCACAGCGATCGAACGGTCCGTTTCGTCGGTTTCGAGTCGGTCAGGTTCGAGACATTTCGGCGCCGTGATCGCCGTATTATCGCCGCGATAGAAGTACCGATCCGAGCGACGTTTTGAGAATCAACCGGTAGAAGGTCGGTTTCCTCAGGTATTATTTCCGTTTCGAGATGAAAACTATAACACAACTGTTATACGTGTCGCGGAAGTTCGTTCACTTGCAATGGCGAAAGGCAACGTTGATTTCTTCAACGACACAGGCGGTTACGGTTTCATTTCGACGGACGACGCGGACGATGACGTATTCTTCCACATGGAAGACGTTGGCGGTCCGGACCTCGAAGAAGGCACAGAGATCGAATTCGACATCGAACAGGCCCCCAAGGGCCCCCGCGCCACCAACGTCAACCGCCTGTAAAACGGCTTCTCACGTTCGGTACCGGGTTCAGTTTCGATTATCACTTTTCGGTAATTCATCGGCCGGTGACACGTACGGCGGCGACAGTCGCCGAATTCCTGCGATCGGTATATCGTCACCATTATCTACGGTCACCGGACGCTAACGCGACTACACGATGGTCTCGTACGGGCGAGGATGCGAAAATCGGAGGGAACGTCGCCGTGTTCGGCAGCGGCCGTAATCGAGTACTACGATCCATAGGGGCTGCGATACCCGACGTTTCGCCGATGAACGCCTCGAAACCAGTATCAAACCCGCCGATACGGTATTGATAACAAACAGTCAGTCTACTGGTGTGAACGCATGGGTGAAACATGGACGATCTGACCGGGTTTCAGCGAGATCTCCTGTACGTCATCGCCGGGGCCGATCAGCCATCCGGCCAAGACGTGAAAGAAGAGATCGAATCGTATTACACAAGTGACATCAATCACGGTCGACTGTACCCCAACCTCGACACGCTCGTCAACAAGGAGCTGGTCGAGAAGGGACAACTCGATCGACGGACGAACTACTACGCAATCAGCGACAGCGGGCGTCAGTCGATCGAACAGCGTCGAGAGTGGGAAGAACAGTACCTCGACGACCTGTAACGAACCGTTTGACCCCTCGGAGCGCCGGCGCCGCACGACGTCCGATCGTGCGACCCGATCGCGCCGAAGGCGGTGCCCGAATCCGCCGGCGCGACGAACGCCGACGAGAGCAGCGCGGGACGTCCGGTCGCACGTGTCGGCCGAGTAGCCGATACGGCCCCGATCGGATCTCGCTGCACGGCACCCCGTTGTGATCCGTGCCCGTCGAACCCGCCTGACGGTCTCTCCGCTCCTTCTCGGCGAGTACCACCAAATTTACAACGGCCAGCGACAGAGCCAGCGTGACAGTCATGCCCGATCGACCGCCGTCTCCACTCGCACCGCCCTCGCCGACCGCGCTTCCGGCCGCCGCCGAGACCGATACCGCCGCTGACGCGGAGCCGACTACCGACTTCGATCGACGCGTCGTCGCCACGACGTCCCAACTCGCCGCGGCTATCGAGCGCTCGCTCGGCGTGTCCCTCGACGACGGCGTCTTCGAAGCCCTCCTCGTGGAACTCGATCGGAACGGATACGTCGAGTGGGTCGCCGTCACCCGCACCGGAGAGTACGTCTGGGACCTCTCCGGCTCGCCGTCACGCATCGCCGCGGCGGTCGCCGAAGTCGCGGCCGAGCGGTTCCGCGCCTGGATCGCGGCCGAAACCTGATCCGCCCCGCCGACGCCGGATCGACGATTCGGACTCGACGCGAACCGAGAGCGGGCCGAACGGCTCGGCGCCCACTTCAACGCAGCCAAGTGACGCCGGCCCCAGATTCGCCCATGGACGAGCACTCACCGGACGCCTACCGATCGCGGCTGCTCGCGACCCTCAGACTCCAGTATCCCGATGCGCTGGCCGACCGCGGATTCCGCCTGCTCCACCCGGCGACGAGCGAGCCGTACACGGACGATCGCCGACACCTGGTGGCGACCTGCCGATCGATCGCGAACTTCGCCGTCGGCGCGACGGTCGACGGCCCCGACTGGTGTCTCGACGCCGCCGAACACGGGCTCGCGTTCCTCCGGGACGCCCACCGAGCGGCCGACGGTGAGGGGTACCGCCTCGTCGTCGACCAGCGCGGCGATCCGATCGATCGAACGCGATCGGCGTACGGCCACGCGTTCGTCCTCCTCGCGTACGCGCGGGCGACGGCGGCCGGGATCGACGGCGCCGAATCCGCGCTGCGCGACGCGGCCGATCTGCTCGATCGCCGGTTCCGCGACGAGACGGGCCTGCTCCGGAGCGACTGCGATCCCGACTGGACGGAGCGGGAGCCCTACCGCGGGCAGAACGCGAACATGCACGCCTGCGAGGCGTACCTCGCGGCCTACGAGGCGACCGGCGAGGCGCGGTTTCTCGAGCTGGCGCGGACGATCGCGACCCGCCTCACCGTCGATCTCGCGGCGGAAACCGACGGGCTGCTCTGGGAACACTACGCCGCGGACTGGGAACACGACTTCGAGTACAACGAGGACCGGCCCCGCCACCAGTTCCGTCCGCCGGGGTACCAGCCGGGTCACCACGCCGAGTGGGCCAAATTCCTCGCCCTGCTGGATCGCTACGACGGCGCCGAATCCGGGGAAGCCGACCGGGAGTGGTACGCGCGAGCCGTCGAGCTGTTCGACGCGGCGATCGACCTCGGGTGGACGGGAGACGGGTTCGCGTACACCGTCGACGCGGGCGGGGATCCCATCGTTCCCGACCGATACGGGTGGGCGCTCGCCGAGGCGATCGGCGCGGCGGCGGCGCTGGCCGAACGAGCGACCGTCCGCGGGGACACGGCCGCGAGCGATCGGTTCCGCTCGCGACACCGCCGATTCGTCTCGCGCGCCGAACGGTACCACGGCCCCGCCGGCCTCTGGTACGAAAAGCGAACGTCTCCCCAGGACGGGAACGAACCGATCGCGCCCGATCCGCCGGGGGTCGAGCCGGATTACCACCCGGTGAGCGCGTGGTACGAGAGCTGGCGGTCCGCCGACGCCGTCTCGAACGCGAACCGGATCGACGGCGACGACCGCTGAAACGGAGTCCGGTGCTCGATCCGGCGAACGAGTGCTGGGGACGAGCCGGCAACGGGATCCGAGAGGGAATCTCCAGGTTCGTCGACTTGTATCGGAACGATCAGAACTGGTACGAACGGTTTTGAATCCGGAGCCCAGCGCGTCCGTTCGCGTCGCAATCAACCGATCGCTTACGGGACCCTGTTAACCCGCAGGCCACGGTCGCCGAGCGAGCGACCGTGTCCGCTCCTTTATGTCGCTCCCGCGCCCACGCCTAGCAAACGGATGAGAGGACGAGTCGTATCGATCGGGTTGGGATCTCCCCTCGCGCGGACGTTACAGTAGTCGATACGGATGAGCGATGGGGACGACGAGAGCGAGGGAAGCGACGTTCGGGCGATCGGCGGGCTTCTCGAGGACGAGTACGCGCACGCGATACTCGTTCAGACGAGCGATCAGGAGCTGTCCGCACCCGAGCTCAGCGAGGCCTGCGACGCGTCCGTCTCTACGATCTACCGCCGGATCGAACGGCTGCAGGAGTACGAGCTCCTGGAAGAACGTCTCCAGCTCGACAGGGACGGACACCACTACAGCACGTACACGGCGCGACTCGACCGAATCGAAATCGAACTGGAAGACGGCGAGTTCAAACTGGACATCGCCTACCGGGAGGAAAACGCGGCCGACCGGTTCACCGACCTCTTCGAGGGGCTCCGATAACATGCTCACGCTTACCAACCTTCAGACGACGTCCGGCGGGTCGCCAATCGTCGTCGTACTCACGCTGCTCGGATTACTCGTCACCGCCGTCCTGTCGCTGATCGTCGCCTCTCTCGTGATCCGCGGCTACCGACGGAATCGAGACCCCGCTCGCCTGTACCTCGCGATCGGCCTGGTGCTTCTCACGACCGGCCCGATCGTCCTCCAGTTCGTCCTCACGAACCTCGGTTCTCCGCCCGGGATCCGATCGGCGGTTGCGAACGCAAGCAAACTGGTCGGACTGGCGGCGATGCTGTACGCCATCTACGGCGCCTCGAGACCCGGGCGGCGCCCGCGCTCGAAACGGCGCGGTGACCGGAATCCCGACGCGGAACGCTCGGAGGAGTCCTCATGATACCCGCACCCCACCTGCTCTGGACCGCTACTACCGGCGGTGAACTGATAGCGATCTCGGCGGGAGCGACCGCGGTCGTCGGGCTCCTCGTCGCCGGGCTCGCCTACCGGGGTTACCGGCGCAACCGAAGTCCTCCGATGCTGTATCTCGCCGTCGGAATTCTCCTTCTCACCGCAATCCCCGTCGCGGTGAACGGCGCGTTGCTTCGTCTCACGACGGCGACCGACGCGGAGATCCTCCTCCTCGTAACGCTCGCGCACCTCGGCGGCGTGATCGCGGTCCTCTACGCCCTCACGAGGGCGTGAATTCCGATGATGGGATCGGTCCGTACGCAATCACGCGCGATCGGCCCTCCGGTCGGCGATCGCCGTCGCGGGTTTTCGGCGGGAAATCCGCGAGGGACGATCTCGACGAGTTCCGTTGCGGAGCACGAGCGGATGCCGCGCGAATCGTTACGTCTTAGTTTCTACTGTTTTGACGAAGCATCGGTTTCTAGATATTGTTCTGCACTGGAGGGATCGACCTCGGTCAGGACCGATCTGCCGAATCGGACGCGAGCGGCCGACCGACAGCGTGCCGACGACAGCTCGGCGAGTCCGACCATGTTCGGCAAGATTGCGATCCGGTTCCCCGCCGATCGGCGACCGTCGCGATCGGCGGGCCGGTGAAGGCAGTCGGCCCGAATCCGAATGAGCGTCTCCGCGTCAGCCAGGGTCCGACGCGAGCCCGGCTCATTGGCGGTTGCTCCGACGAACGCCGGAAAACCGCGACGGCGAAGACGCCGCGTTTCTCGTCGACGCCGCAGACCGATCGCCGCGCACCGTCGCGACGGCGACGGCTATCGCGGCGAACGGCACGGGAGAAGAAGCGGTATCGAACGCCTATTCTAGAATTCAGAACGACGAACGTACCATTTTGGATCTATGCTAAAATTCTGAGAAGAATCTCCATCACTCGTTCGATATCGGCGGCACCAACCGACAGCAGCGCGCCCGAAACGGGTATCGGAACGCGTGCGTCGGCGATCGGATGGAAATCGCCCCCGTCGGAGACCCGAATATTTCCGTCGGCGCGACGGCGCCCGGCCGCTCAGGAGTAGTTGTACTCGAGTTCGATCACGTTCGCCGCGCCCAGCACCGCCTCCGGAAGCTCCTCGTAGAACCGTTCGTCGCCGACCCGATGGACCGGACAGGCGACGCTGATAGCGGCGACGCTCCGGTCCGAATCGTCGGTGATCGGCGCCGCGATGCACCGGAGCCCGTTGAGCCGTTCCTCCCGATCGATCGCGTACCGTTGCTCGCGAATCTCCTCGAGTTCGGCGTCGAACGCGTCGCGGTCGGTGATCGTCTGGCTGGTAAGCGCCGGCAGACCGTGCTCGGAGACGATCTCGTCGACCTCCGCCTCCGAGCGGAACGCGAGAATCGCTTTGCCGAGCGCCGTACAGTGCAGCCGAACGCGTTTCCCCTCGTGCGTGTCGAGTTCGACCGCGTTTTCCCCTTTCGCCTGATAGAGGTATATCCCTTCGCCGTTCTTCTCGACGAGCAAGTTCGCCAGCTCGCCCGTTTCGTCGGCGAGATCGTCGACCTGTGACTGGGCGGTGTCGTAGATCGGCGTCCGGTTTCGCGCGTACGCGCCGAGTCCGAGAAACGACAGGCCGATGTGGTACTCGTCGCCGTCCTTGTCGACGTACTCGTAGGTCTCTAGCGTCGTCAGATGGTTGTGGACGGCGCTCTTTCCGATATCGACGCGGGCCGCGATCTCCGAGACGCCGGCCCCGTCGAGTTCCCGGATGACCTCGAGGATCTCGAACGTCCGGCCGATGGTTCGCACGGGGTATTTCGGGTCTGCCATACGCCGCGTTTGGCGCGGGGTCACATATAACTTGTTCTGATCGAGGGAATTGCGTTCGCTGGGACAGAATAACGCCGATCGATGCAGAACGATCGTCCGGCTTTTCTCGCAAAAACCGTCGAAAACGGGCCGCAAAAGCGAGAACCGATCGACGGTTCGGGGTTGGGATCTAACACCGAAGCTACCGCGAAGGACACTACTGACGCATCTTTGTTCTGTTATACAGAATGTTGTTCTGTGTTACAGGATTAACGGTACCTGTGTGGATCGCCGCCCACAGGACAACGCCATCGAGCGTTCGACGCCGCAGCGCAACCGAACGGGGCGCTTTCCGTCGGCGTACCGAGGCGTACGTGTTCCGCGCGCGACGACGGCGGAACCGGAACTTGACAGCCGATCGTCTTTACAGCTGTATGGGTGTAAGGCCGAGATCCGACGAATCCGCGGGCAGAATCGCCGGAGAGAAGGGGGTCGTCGGAACCTCGCGCCGCGCGCGCGTTCGAAAACGAAAACAGTCCGTTCTGCCGACGCCGGTCACGTATTCGGAAATGGCATCGATCAGTGCTGAACGGCGTTCTCTAATACAGAATACCATGTGTAGTACGTGCACGATGATCGCACCGGCCCGTTGGTACATCGTCGCTCCGAGCGGCGGCGCAGCGACGGTGCTCCGGCGGAATGCACCCGCTGTCGGCGCCGTCGCGATCACTCCTCGATCGAGACCGGCTCTCCCCGCTCGGCGGACTCGTGAACGGCTTCGATGATCCGCATGTCCCGAATGCCGTGGCGTCCGTCGGGGTAGATCTCGCCGCCGCCGAGGAGCCGATCCGCGAAGTAGTCGAACTCCTCCCTCATCTCCGCTTCGGCGTCGAACGACTCGTGCTCGACCGTCACCGAGACGTCGCCCCGCGACAGGTGTAGCGAACACTCCCCGTGGAACGCCGGCCGGAGATCAATCTGCCCCTCCGTGCCCGTGATCTTGAGGTGCGTGTCGTTGTGGGCGTTCTGGCTGGATGTCGAGACCATCTGGACGCCGTCCTCGAAGCGGAACACCGAAGACGCACACTCGTCGGGGACGTCGGCGAACGCCTCGTGGTTCGAGACCATGTTCGAGTGGACGGTCACGGGTTCGCGCCGGAGGAGGAACCGCGCCGTGTTAATCGAGTAGATCCCTAGATCCATCACCGACGTGCCGTAGCCGGTTCGATCGGGATCGAGACGCCACTGGTTCGGATCGGGAATCATCTCGAGGAGCGGCTGGCTGTTGTGCCCGTAGACCGAGACCGGCTCGCCGAGGAAGCCGTCGGCGATCAGCTCGCGCGCTCGCTGGATCGCCGGATCGGTGTGCATCCGGTAAGCGATCATCAACGGGACGTCGGCCGCTTCGCACGTCTCGACGAGCGTTTCGGCGCGTTCGACGGTCCTCTCCATCGGCTTCTCGCAGAGAACGGCCTTGTCCAGTTCGGCCGCGGTCTCGGTGTACTCGAGGTGGAAGGCGTTCGGCGTCCCGATGTAGACGGCGTCGTACTGGTCACTCGCGGCGCCCTCGTGAAACTCGTCGTAGCCGATTCCGCGGGCGACGCCGTGTTCCTCGGCTATGCGCTCGGCCTTCTCGGCCGAACTGCTGACCAGAACCGTCACCTCCCCGAGGTCCGAGGCGTTGATCGCCGGGAGCGCGACGTCGATCGTCCACCAGCCCAGGCCGATCAGGGCGTAGCTGACGGTCCCCTCCTCGGTGGTTTGCCAGGTCCTGTCGTCGTACGTATCGATCCAGTCGAACATGCGGCGAACTATTTCTTCGCCTGATAAAAAGTGATCGATAGCCGTGCGTGACGATACCAGCTGGCAGGCGTCCGGGCGAGTCGGCGGGCGTTCTCGGATCGATCGCGGCCGGCCCACGTCATCGTCGAGCGTGGTCCGGTGCGATCCCCGATCGGATCGGCGAACCGGCCGAGTCGGTCGAACCGCGACGGCGATCGCTACCGCTCGGCGTCGGCCGGCGCGGATGTCCCCTGCCGTTCGAGGATGTCGACGAACCGATCGGCGAACTCGACGGTCCGCCTGGGGAGCCCGTACCGATCCGTGTCCATGTCGTACTCGCGAAGCTCCGAAACCAGCTTTTCGGTGTGAGGAAGCGTCGTCACCGCCTCGCGGACGTCGATCTCGAGCACCCCGTCGTCGGCGTCCAGCCACGGCTGCCGCCGCTGGTCCCGGTCGTACTCGATCGAGTGCGTCTCGTCCCCGATCGCAGCCACGACGTCGTCGACGGCGCCGATCTCGATCCGATCGTCCTCGCCGACGAGAACGAGCGTCCCGTTCGCGCACTCCGGCGTGTATCGTGTCATCGATCCGGAGTACAGTCGCTCGGATAATAACGCTGTCGTCGATTCCGGGGTCGAAAACCGTGGGGCGACGATCGACCGCGAAAACGGACGGTGCGGGTCAGTTCCGTTCGAGCTCTTCGGGCCGTTCGACGGCGCCCTCTAGCGGTTCGCTGTCCCAGTACTCGTGCGCCGGATCCTCGCGGAAGCACGCGGCTTTCCCGTCACCGCCGTCGATCTCCCGGAGCGCCGGGTGCTGTTCGCGACACGCCTCGCGGGCGACGGGACAGCGCGTGTGGAACCGGCACCCGGACGGTGGATCGACCGGGTCAGGAACGTCGACCTCTCTGAGCGGCGGGTCGCCTGCCTCCATCGAATCGAGGTCCAGATCGGGCGTCGCCCACCGGAGCACCTCGGTGTACGGGTGGCGGGGATCGTGGATGAGGCGCTCGGCGGAGCCGATCTCCACGATCTCGCCTAAGTACATGACGGCGATGCGCCCGTCGCCGTGCTCGGCGAAGTAGCGCGCGTTCGAGAGGTCGTGGGAGACGAAGAGGAACGAGGTTTCGAACTCCGACTGGAGTTCCAACATCAGGTCCATGATCTCGATGCGCAACGAGACGTCGACCGCGCTGATGGCCTCGTCGGCGAGGATCGCGTCCGGATTCATCAGCAGGGCGCGGGCGAGCGCGACGCGCTGTTGCTCGCCGCCCGAGAGCTGGTGGGGGTACCGATCGAGGAACTCCTCCGCCGGAGCCATGCCGATCCGTTCGAGCAAGGAGTGCATCCGCCGCCGGCGCTCGTTCTGGCCGATGTTCGGGTGGGTGTGCCTGAGCGACTCCGAGAGGATGTCGGCGATGCGTCGGTTGGGGTTGAGCGCGCTCCCTGGATCCTGATGGATGATCTGCAGCGCCGACCGGATCTCGTCGTACGGTATTTCGCCGCCGCTGTCTTTCGCCTCCCAGATGTCCTGGCCACGATACTCGATCGAGCCGCCGGTCGGCCGCTGGAGTCCGATCAGCGTCTTCCCGAGCGTCGTCTTGCCGCAGCCGCTCTCGCCGAGGAGGCAGACCAGATCCTGCTCGTGGATGTCGAGCGAGATGCCGTCGACCGCGCGGACGACCGTCGGGTCCGCGGTGAACCGTTCGATCAATCCCTGCTCCTCGGTGAAGTGGACCTCGACGTCGTCGAGCGACAGAAGCGGCGGCTCGCTCGTCCGCTCGACCCGCGTGCCCGCCGTCGAATTCGACGGATCGGCGGGGGAGACGCGCTCGACGTCGTCGCTCGTCTCGCCGAAGTTGAGCCGGATCTCCTCGCGGGCGGTCTCCCAATGGTGGCACGCGGCCCGGTGCGTGGTGCGGTCCCGGCCGACCGCGGCTAGCGGCGGATCGGTCGTCCGGCACGCTTCGGTCGCGAGCGGACACCGCGGTTCGAACCGGCAGCCGGTCGGAACGCTCACCGGCGCGGGACCCTCGCCTTCGATCGGCTGCATCTCCGAAAGCGGCGCGTCGACGTTCGGCGTCGCGTTCAACAGCTTCCGGGTGTAGGGATGGGCCGAGTTCCCGATGATCTCGTCGCGCGGCCCGATCTCGGCGAATTGGAACGCGTAGATGATGGCCATCCGATCGGCGAGCGACGCGACCAGCGGCAGGTCGTGGGTGATGAAGACGATCGTCAGGTCGTACTCGCGTTGCAGTTCGTCGAGCAGCATCAGGATCGACCGCTGCATCAGCAGGTCGAGCGCGGCCGTCGGTTCGTCCATCACCAGGACCTCCGGGTCCAGGACCAGGCTCAACGCGATCAGCGCCCGCTGTTGCATCCCGCCCGACAGTTCGTGGGGGTACGCGTCGAGCACCCGCTCCGGTTCGAGGTAGAGGTTCTCTAAGAGTTCGCGGGCGAACTCGAGCCCCTCCGAGACGCGCTTGTCGTGGGCCTTGAGCGTCTCCTCGAAGTGGGCACCGATCTTCATCGTCGGGTTGAACGAGCTCATCGCGCCCTGGAACACCATCGACACCTCCTCCCAGCGGAACCGGCGGAGCTCCTCGTCGCTCAGTTCCAGCAGGTCGATCGGCGCCCCGTCCGGCGGGTGGTACCGGATGTCTCCGGTGAGGACGCCGGGGTCGGGAACGGCGTCGAGCAGCGCGGAGGCGAACATCGACTTCCCGCTCCCGCTCTCGCCGACGATGCCGAGGACCTCGTGGCGCTCGATGTTGACGTTGACGTCCTCGAGAACGCGCGTCTCGCCGTCGTTGTAGGTGACGCTCGTGTTGCGAATCTCGAAGACGGGGTCCTCGACGGTCTCCTGCGATTCGATTCGATCGCTGGGTGCGCTATCGGTAGCCATTATATCATCTCCGTGGTCGTCGCGTCCTCTTCCTCGGCGATCGATTCGGACTCGCCGGTGAGGCGGGTTCGAACCCGCGGGTTGAAGATCCGGTCCATTCCCTGACTCAACAGGATGAGTCCGAAGGCCAGCCCGACGATGGCGACGATCGGGACGAGGAGCCAGTGGAGCGCCTGCGTGGAGAACAGACCGCCCTGATTGTACGCGTTGTTCAGCGTGACGCCCCAGTTCTGTCCCGAGTGCGGCAGGACGCCGATGAAGTACAGCCCGACGGACGCGAAGATCGTGTACCGTGCGGCGAGCACGAAGTTGACCATCACGTACGGCATGAGATTCGGCAGCACGTCCTTGACGATTATTCGGGGCGTGCTCGTTCCCATCGTTCGGGACGCCTCGACGTAGCTCGCCTCCCGTATCGAGAGGACCTGCGACCGTATCGAGCGGCCGAGCCCGGCCCAGTAGTTGATCGTCAGGACGACGCCGAGCATGATCGGGTTCTCCGGGCTGAGCGCGATCGCCAGGACGATGACGAGCGGCAGGCCCGGAATCGCCATGAAGAAGTCCGAGATCGCCGTGATGACGGCGTCGACCGTGCCGCCCTTGTATCCCGAGACGGTGCCGACCGCGACTGCGAGGGCGGTCGCCCACACCCCGCCCGCGAGCACCATCAGCAGGATGAACGGGGTCGAATCGATGATCAGGGCCAGCAGATCGACGCCCGACCTGGTCGTCCCGAGCGGATACTGCATGTTCTCGAACGGCTGGAGGAGAGCCACCTCCGCCTGGTTCGTGCTGGCGTCGCGCCAGAGGCCGAGTACGTCTACCAGCGCCATGAAGAGGTAGACGCTCAGTATGAGGATACCCACACGGGTCCGTCCGTCCGACCACGCGACGAGGGCGGGAACGCGGATCTTCTGCTCGTACAGTTCGTTCAGCCGATCGCGGCGACTCATCTCGACGTTCGACGTCTCCGAGCGCCAGTCGATCCCCTCGGCGGAGTCCGGTTCAGTACTCATCCGACCCCCCCGCGCTGATGCGCGGATCGATCAGTCCGTACGTCAGGTCGGCGATGTAGACCCCGACGACGAGCGTCATCGTGATGACGAGGAAACACCCCATCATCAGCGGGTAGTCGTTCGCGTGCACCGCCTTGATCATGTAGTATCCGAGCCCGGGGTACGAGAAGATCTCCTCGAGCACGACGGTGCCGCCCAGCCGGAACCCGATCAACAGGAGCAACCCCGTGTACATCGGAAGGATGGCGTTCTTGGCGACGTACCGGGTGGCGATGCGCCCGTTCGAGAGCCCGCGTAGTCTGGCGACCTCGACGTACTCCGCGCCGAGCACCTGGATCCCGTTCCCGCGCATGTTGAGCGCCGTCGAACCGATCCCGCCGAGCGTGAACGCCAGGATCGGCAACGCCGCGTGGTGGAGCACGCTCGAGACGTACGCGAGGCTGAGCGAGGCGTCGACGCCCCGAGCGACGGCGTTGCCGGTCGGGAACAGCCAGTTGTACCCCAGCACGAACAGGAAGATCACCGCGAAGATGTAGTACGGCACCGCCATCAGGAAGATCGAGCCGCCCGAGGTGATCCGATCGAATCGCGATCCCTCCCAGTACGCCTGAAGCGCGCCGATCGCCACGCCGATGACGAACATCAACACCGTGGACGTCACGACGAGAAAGACGGTCCAGGGGAGCGCTCGAGCCAGCACGTCGATGACGGGTTCGTTGAGCGAGATCGACTGACCGAAATCCAACTGGACGACGCCGATCATGTAGTCGATGTACTGCTGCCAGAGCGGCGCGTCCGGCCTGATGTTCTGCAGCGCTTCGATGCGTGCATCGACCTGCTCGGCCGGGATGCCCTGTCGGAGCAGCTCGAGTCGCAACTGCGTGAACGGGCCGCCCGGAAGCAGTCGGATCAGGCCGAAGGTGAGCGTCGCCACCGCGAAGATAGTCGCCGGGATTTGTAGCGTCCGTTTGAGGTAATAATTCATGTATGGTGATGGAGGAACACTCGTGTCGCGAGCCTATCCGTCGTACTGTAATTCGCCCTCGTGGGCCCACCAGAACTGCGGCCACTTCACCTGTCGGTTGGGGCTGTCCTCGGCGGCGACCGTCCACTCGTCGTTCGTCAACCAGGACTGCTCGTACTTGGAGACGAGCCCGAGGAACGGCAGTTCGATGTGGTTGTGCCAGGCCGCCTGCTGGACGTACGGCCGCGCCGCATCGTCGTCGGGTTGGCGCGCGATTTCGTCGACCACGTCGAGCGGGGTGAGCGTCATCTCCCCACCGTCCCTGTCGGGGATCGTCTGTTCAGACTGGGCCTTCTCTCGGTAATTGTGGCCGCCGCCGATCTCTTCCTCCCACAGCTGGTAGCGAAGCGGGAAGTACGGGAACGACGACCGCGAGCCGCCGGGCAACCAGTAGAGACTCCCCATCGCGAAGTTGCTGTCGGAGTAGTGACTGAACCAGTCGTTCGTCGGCTTCGTGCTGACCGAGAAGTCGAACCCGAACTCGTTCAGCTGGTCGCGAACGGTATTGGTCATCGTCGTCCAGTCCGTCCAGCCCGCGGGCGAGTAGTACTCCCCGCCGATCGTGTTCCCGTCGCCGTCCTGCCAGGTGCCGTTCTCCCTGGAGTAGCCGACCGACTCGAGCAGTTCGGCCGCCTCCTCCGTCTGACTGGCGTCGGCGCCGTAGGTCTCGAAGTCGTCCATCCAGTCGTCGAGCCAGTACTCCTGATCGTGCGGCGCGATGCCGCAGGGCGTCGGGGTCACGAACTTCGACCGTTTGCCGGCGTTGTCGACGAGGTTCTGACGGTTGATGACGTGTGCGACCGCCTGTCGCACCTCACGCTGCCCGAAGTGGGGATCGTCGTGGTTGAACACGATGCCGTACCCCCACTTGGCTGGGATCCCGACCTCGACGACGTGGTCCGGGAACTGTTCGACGATGTCCGGCGGTGCGAACAGGCTCGTCGACGCGTCGATTTCCGTCCCCGTCATCAGCGCCTGGTGCTGCGCGGTGTTCCCCCCGTAGCTCTCGATCAGGAGCGTCTCTATGTTGACGTTGTCGGCGTTGTAGAACTCCGGGTTCGGCTCGAACTCGAACGCCTGTTGGTCCTTGCTCACGAACGAGAACATCCCGCTGGCGACGGGATCCTCCCACGCCCACCGGAGGAACTCCGATACGTCCTTGTCGAGCCACTGCTCGTGGGTATCCATCTTCGTGTCCACGAAGAAGTTCGTGAGTTCGAACTTGATGATCTGTGAGTTCGTCGGCCCGGAGAGGTGCAGGCGGGCGGTCTTCTTGTCGACGATCTCGTAGTCGTCGAGATACCCCCACAGCGAACTGCCGGTCATCTCGGCCAGTTGAAGTTGGACGTCCAAGTCATCTGTCGTCCACTCGTCCCCGTCGTCCCACGTCAGATCGTCGCGGAAGGTGAGCGTGACTTCCTCGCCGTCGACCTGAAGATCGTCGAGCGCCCCGTACAGGAACTCCTTCGTCGTGAACGAGTACTTCATGAACGGCGCGAACACCGCTCGGCCCGCGGGCCACGCGTAGTTCTGGATCGCCGACGTGTTGAAGTGAAGGTCGGCCGGATTCCCGGTGTACGCGTTGACGTAGGTCGCCCCACCCGATTCGCTGCCGCCGGCACAGCCGGCCAGGGCCGCGACACCGGACACACCCGCCACCGTCAGCATCTCCCGGCGACTGAGCACATCGCTGTAGTCGCACGGACTGCTATCAGATACCATGACATGGGATAGATAATCATAGTTGGTAATAAATATTATGATGTGTGATCTCAGTGACGGATGTCCCGCCGACGCGCGGTACAGGCGACGACGTGGCACAATACCGACTATCGGCACCCTGGTCGGTCCCCGGTCCGACCGATCCGAGCGCGATCGACCATTATCGTTTTACCGATCGCCGCCGACGACTCGATCGAATCTCGATGAATCAGTACGACGACTGCTGGCTTCGGTACGAGCGCGTTGCGAACGACGATCGGCGCGCCTCGTACCGGCGGCGGTGTAGACACGCGTACGTGGCCGAGAAGGCCCCCGAGTGCGCCGCGGTCCGGGACGAACTCCGGCGGGCGCTGCCCGGCCTGCTGGGGGTGGACCCGCACCTCTGGCAGCACCCGCCGACGACGGTCGACGGGTTCCTGGCCGTCGGCACGCCGGACGACATGGCGATGATCGCCGAGTCGGTGCCGGTCGACGACGTCGCTGACCTCGCGGACGGCGGCTACCTCCTCCGGTCGGTCACCTGGAACGACGCGGACTGTCTCGTCGTGACCGCCGCCACCGATCGGGGCCTGGTGTACGGGACGTTCCACCTCCTCCGACTACTGGCCCTCGGCGAACCGATCGACGACCTCGACGTCCGCGAGGAGCCGACGTACGAGAACCGGCTGCTCAACCAGTGGGATACGCCCTTCCGCCGATCGGTCGAGCGCGGCTACGGCGGCGAGTCGATCTTCGACTGGGAGCGACTGCCCGATCTCCGGCCGCGGTACGAGGCTTACGCCCGGCTGCTGGCCTCGGTCGGAATCGACGGGATCGTCCTCAACAACGTCAACACGACGAAGCCGCCCCGCGAGAGCGCGAACGGCGCGTTCGACGCCTTCGAGGGGTGGCAACTGCTCGAGTCACGGCGGCTCGAGGACTTCACCGGGCTCGCGTCGCTGTTCCGGCGGTACGGGATCCGGACGTACCTCTCGGTCAACTTCGCGTCGCCGATGCTGGTCGGCGACCTCGACACCGCCGACCCGCTCGACGAGGGCGTCAAAGCGTGGTGGCGGCGGAAGGCCGACGAGATCTACGACCTCGTGCCGGACTTCGGCGGCTTCCTCGTCAAGGCCGACTCGGAGGGCCAGCCCGGGCCCTACGACTACGACCGGGATCACGTAGACGGCGCGAACGCGATCGCGGCGGCGCTCGAGCCCCACGGCGGCCGCGTCTGGTGGCGGGCGTTCGTCTACGGCACCCACGAGGACCGGGCGGTACAGGCCTACGACACGTTCGAACCGCTGGACGGCGACTTCGCCGACAACGTCACCGTCCAGATCAAGAACGGCCCGATCGACTTCCAGCCCCGCGAGCCCGCGTCGACGCTGTTCGGCGCGATGCCGGAGACGAACCTCGGACTCGAGCTCCAGCTCGCCCAGGAGTACACGGGCCAGGGCGTCCACGCGACCTACCACCTCCCGATGTGGAAGGAGACCCTCGAGTTCGACACCCGCGCCGACGGCGAGGGGACGCCGGTGAAGTCCCTCCTGCGCGGCCCGGGACAGGGCGTCGTCGGCGTCGGCAACGTCGGCGAGGACTACAACTGGACCGGCCACTACCTCGCCCAGGCAAACCTCTACGCCTTCGGGCGGACGGCCTGGGACCCCGACCTGTCGGCCGAGACGATCACCGACGAGTGGGTCCGGCAGACGTTCGGCGCGGACGAGACCGTCGTCGAGACGGTCGTGGAGATCCTCCGCGACTCGTGGACGGCCTGTATCGACTACCAGACCGGCGGCCTCGGCCTGATGCACATGATGCACAACGGCGAGGAGTACCTCGAGAACCACTACTACCCGTCGCCCGAGGAGTGGCCCGGCTACCACGGCGCGAGCGAGGACGGGATCGGCGTCGATCGGACCGAGAGCGGGAGCGGCTACGTCGCCCAGTACCCCGACCCGATCGCCGAGCGCTACGGCGCCGTCGAGACGTGTCCCGAGGAACTCCTCCTCTTCTTCCACCACCTCCCCTGGGATCACGAACTCGCTGACGGGACGACCGTGATCCAGCGGCTCTACGACAACTGCTTCGCGGGCGTCGAGGAGGTCGAACGGCTCCGCGACCGCTGGCGCAGCCTCGAAGGGTGCGTGGACGAGCGGCGGTACCGCCACGTCGCCGATCGGTTCGACGAGCAGGTCGCGCAGGCCGAGCGGTGGCGCGACGTGCTCACCGCGTACTTCCGAGACCGCTCCGGCATTCCTGACGAGCGCGGGCGCGTGCAAGAGAAGTAGCGTCGGCCGTCCCGACGAACCGATCCGATACCTCTCGTCCACCGCCGAGAAAGCAGCCGACGGGACCGTCGTCGGTCACGGCAGTCGATCCACCGGTAGATTTTTCAGGTGCGTTCACCACCCACACACCATGTCGAAAACGTCCGCGCTGCTCGACCTCGTCGCCGCACAGCGCGAGCAGATGAAGGTCGTTCTCGCCCTGCTGATCGCGTCGGGGCTCATGCTCGCGCTCGCGATCCCGTTCGTCGAACCCGGCGACAAGGCGTTTCCGATCCTCGTCATCGACGTCGTGCTAGTGGCCGTCGGGTTCGTCACGTTCAGCGCGCTGTACTGGTACACCACGAAACGCGAGATGGACGACTGACCCCGCTCTCTGCGTCGAATCGCGCGACGAAGCGATCGAGGGGCCGCGCGTCGAACTACGACGCGTCCGCCAGAAAGTCCGCGGTGTCGCTCGCGAGTTCCCGGACGTCCCCGTTCGGGTCAGCCGCGGCTACCGCCCGCAGTTTCGACACGGCCGCGTCGTCCCCGAGGTGGCCGAGCGCACGAATCGCACGCGCACGAACGACGACCTGATCGTGGTCGAGACAGTCGATCAGGGGATCCCGCGCCGGGGCGACGGCGTCCGGGTTCGTCGCCGCCAGTTCGCCGAGGGCGTCGACGGCACCGCCGGTAACGATCGGGTCCGCGTCGTCCAGCAGCGCCACGAGGTCCGGGACGGCGTCGGCCGTCGACCGCGGCGCCGCTTCGGCGACGGCGACGACAACGTTGACCAGCGTCCGACGGCCGGCGATCCACCGGGTGCGCTCTTCTTCCTCGTGGTCTTGGAGGGTGCGCCGGGTCACCTCGTCGTCCACCACGTCGCCGAAGTCGGACACGTCCGGATCGAGTTCGGTGGCTCGAACCGCCGCGATCAACCGCCGCGCGTGCGGCGCGACGAGCGCGGGGCGGGCCACGACGATCGTTCCGAGCGCGCGCGCACCGGTCAGTTGCACGTCCGCGATGTCGGTTTCGACCGCGTCGACGAGCCCCTCCAGCCGCCCCTCGAGCGCTCCCGGGTCGCGCTCGGCGACGGTCTGGAGGACGGCGATCGCGCGCAACACGACCGCGATGCTGTCGTCGGCGGCGAGCGAGGCGATGTCGTCGAAGAACGGACGCACGGCGTCGACGGCCTCCGCGGCGAGCGTTTCACAGACCGCCGCGCCTCGCTGCCGGACCAGCGGGTTCGACGAGGAAAGGGCGGCGCGGATCTCCGCGTCGTCGACGTCGCCGGGCGACACCGACTCGGGGGCGACTCCGTCGAGCGGCTCCGGTGAATCCGTCGTCATGGGTCGGTATACTCGACGTCCGTCTCCGCGAAGTACGTTCGACCGGTGCTCGGCACCGTTTTCGTTCCGGTCACCTCGACGGACGCGGTCGAGACCACGTCGGCGGCCGAGCGGCCGATCCGAAACTCGTAGGGGCCCTCCTCCACGACCAGGTCGACGTTCCGGTCGTGGTAGGCCAGTTGCGAGGCGTCTACCTCGAACGTGACGCGCTTCGCCTCGCCCGGCTCGAGGGAGACGCGTTCGAACCCGACGAGTTCCTGAACCGGCCGCGCCAGGTCGGGATTCTCGGCGCTCGCGTACAGCTGGACGACGTCGGTACCCGCGACGTCGCCGACGTTTTCGACGGTGACCGTCGCAGCGATCGCGCCGGCGGGGGGAAGTTCCTCGGTCGACAGCGAGAGGTCGCCGTACTCGAACTCGGTGTAGCTCAGTCCGTGGCCGAAGGGGTAGAGCGGGTCGCTTTCGGTGTAGACGTACTCCTCGTTCGCGGTGTTGGGTTTCCGATTGTAGTGGATCGGAAGCTGGCCGACGGTGCGCGGGACGGAGACGGGGAGGTGGCCGGCGGGGTTGTGTTCGCCGAACAGAACGGCGGCGACGCCCTCGCCGCCGCGTTCGCCGGGGAGCCACGCCTGCACGACGGCCGGGACTTCCTCCGCGATCCACTCGATCGAGTGGGGTTTTCCGCTCACGACGACGACCGCGACCGGAGTCCCGGTCTCGTGGAGTCGCTCGACGAGGTCGCGCTGGACGCCGGGGAGACCGAGGTCGACCACGTCACAGCCCTCGCCGCTGGTGGCGACGCTCGGCTTGTTGATCCGCTCCTTGTCGGAATCCGAGAAGTCGACCGCAGAGCGAGCGCCGACGAACGCGATCGCGACGTCGGCGTCCGCGGCGGCGCCCGCGGCCGCGTCGAATCCGTCCGTCTCGGGTCCGGTCGTCGTACACCCCCGTTCGTAGCGCACGTCGAATCCGTACTCGTCGGCCCGCTCGCGGACGGCGTCGAGCGGCGTCGTCGCGTCGAGTTCGACCTCCTCCTCGGGGTAGTGGGCGGGGTAGGCGTAGTCGCCCATGAGTTCCTGGGCGTCGTCGGCTTTCGGACCGATCACCGCGACCACGTCCGTCTCCTCGCCGACGAGTGGGAGTAGCTCATCGTCGTTTTTCAGCAGCGTCATCGATTCGCGGGCGGCGCGTTCAGCGAGTTCCCTCGCCTCGTCGGTTCCGAACGGGGCCGTCGCCGCGTCGGGATCGACCGTCGAGTCGTCGAGGAGGCCCTTCCGGGCCTTCGCGCGGAGGACGCGGCGAACCGCCTCGTCGATCGTCTCCTCGGCGAGTTCTCCGTCCGCGACGGCCTCGGCGAGATGGTCGCCGTAGCAGTCGGTGGAGGGAAGTTCGACGTCGATCCCGGCTTCGACGGCCGCGACGCCCGCCTCCCGCTCGTCCGCGGCGACGCCGTGTTCGCTTCGGAGGAACTCGACGCTGTAGTAGTCCGAGACGACGGTCCCGTCGAACCCCCATTCGCCGCGGAGTACGTCGGTCAGGAGCCACTCGTCGCTGGCGCACGGGACCCCGTCGACGTCGTGATAGGCGTTCATGACCGACTCGGCGTTCGCCGTTCGGACGGCCGCCTCGAAGGGGAACATGTGAGTCTCGCGGAGCTCTCGTCGGCCGAGGTTGACGGAACTGCGGTTCTTCCCGCCCTCGCCGGCGCCGTGGCCGACGAAGTGCTTGAGCGTCGCCGAGACGCCGTCGCCGTCCCCCTGGAGCCCCTCGACGTAGCTGCACGCCATCGCCGCGACCAGGTAGGGGTCCTCGCCGAACGTCTCCTCGACGCGTCCCCACCGGAGGTCGCGAGCGACGTCGAGGACCGGGGAAAGCGCGTGCGCGGTTCCGATGGCCTCGAGCTGGTCGCGAACGGTGCCAGTGACCGCCGCGAGGAGGTCGGGCGACCACGTGCTCGCCATCCCGATCATCTGCGGGAACGTCGTCCCCTCCGGACCCATGTAGCCGCTGAGACACTCCTCGTGCGGGATCGCGGGGATCCCGAGACGCGTCTCCGTCGCGAGGAACGACTGGAGTTCGTTGATCCGTTCGGCCGCCTCCCGCGGAGAGAGGCCCCCTTCGCCGCCGATCCGGGTCAGATGGCCGATCCCCGTGGAGAGGTGGGCCCTCACGGCCTCTTCGTCGAGTTCGCCGTCGTCGTCCAGGAGTTTGTCGGCGTTCACCGAACCGAGCTGTGCGACCTTCTCCTCGATCGTCATCTCGTCGAGGAGCCCCTCGACGCGGCGCTCGGCGGACGTCCCGACGACGCCGCGGTCCGGACTGGTTTGCATCACCGTGACCCTCTCAATCCAACATCTTAATGATTCGGACTGGCGGCTCGTCGGGCACGGTCGGTTCGGCGTCCGAAAATCGGCGTCGATCGGTTCCCGTCTCCGGGGCCGTCGGGCCGTCAGTAGTTGTCGTAGACCGTCTTGCTGATCGTGTAGAAGTCGAGGGCCGCGTCGCCCTGCTCGCGGTAGGTCTCGCTCGAGGAGGCCTTCATCCCGCCGAAGGGGACGTGGAGTTCGAGCCCGGTCGTCTTCTCGTTGACCTTCACGACGCCGGCTTCGATCTCCTCGACGAAGCGGTTGGCCTCGGTGTGGTCGTCCGTGACGACGCTGGCCGAGAGCCCGTAATCGACGTCGTTGGCGACGCGGACGCCCTCGTCGAAGTCGCTAACGGGGATGACGGCGAGCACCGGCCCGAAGACTTCCTCCTGCGCGAGGGTCATCTCGGGGTCGACGTCCGAGAAGACCGTGGGCTCGACGAAGTACCCCTCTCGATCGAGCGCGGATCCGCCGTGTTCGAGGGTAGCGCCCTCGTCCTCGGCGATTCCGACGTACTCCAGCGTGCTCTCGAGCTCGGACTCGCTGACGTGGGGGCCCATGTCCGGATCGTCGAGGCCGTGGCCGTGCTCGATGGCCGCGGCCCGATCGACGACGGCGTCGACGAACTCCTCGTAAAGTTCCTCGTGGACGATGGCTCGGGAGCAGGCGGTACAGGCCTGGCCGGTCACGCCGAAGGCGCCGTTGGCGACGATGTCGGCCGCCTCCTCGACGTCCGCACTGGCGCCGACGACCGTCGGGTTCTTCCCGCCCATCTCGAGCTGGACGCGCTTGCCGTCCTCGGTCGCGGTGTCGTAGACGGTGTTGCCGACCGCGGTGCTGCCGGTGAAGGAGACGGCGTCGACGTCCTCGTGGCCCGCGATGGTGCTGCCGACCTCGCTGCCGGGACCTGTGACGACGTTGCAGACGCCGTCGGGGAGGCCGGCCTCCGCGAGCGCGTCGGCGATCTCGTGGACGACGCCGGGCGCGAGCGAGGCGGGCTTGATGACGACCGCGTTGCCGGCGGCCAGGGCCGGTGCGATCTTCCAGGCCGGGATGGCGATCGGGTAGTTCCACGGCGTGATCAGGCCGGCGACGCCGAGGGGTTCGGTTTTCGTGTAGAGGTTCGTGTCGCGGGCGCTGGAGCTTTTGACCGTGCCGCCGAGGTCGCTGGCCTTCGAGCCGTAGTAGTGGAAGATGTCGATGGCCCGTTGTACCTCGCCGCCGGCCTCGCTTCGGGTCTTGCCCTCCTCGCGGACGAGCAGTTCGGTCAGCTCGTCCGCGCGCTGATCAAGCAGGGAGCCGGTCTTCGTGAGGACGCGACCGCGCTCGGGGCCGGGCGTCGCGGCCCACTCGTCGCTGGCCTCGGCGGCCGCCTCGATGGCCCGTTCGGTGTCCTCAGCGTTGGACCGCGGGTAGGTCGCGATGACCTCCCCGGGATTCGCGGGGTCGATCGTCTCGAACGTCTCTCCGGTCTGCGATTCGGTCCACTCGCCGCCAATGAAGTTCAACCGCTGGTCGGACATACAGTGTAGCCGTCGTCCCGTCCGCCCATAATTCTTGCCGTTCCGAAGTTTCCGTCGCGGAACCGATCCGCGGATCGAACGGTCGCCGTCGCCGAACTCGCCCGGACCGTACTGGGGACGCTCACTTCGATGGTCCGCAAAATCAGCGCGATCGTCGATCGCCGGTCGGCGGTCGCGCCGGTTACTCGTAGACGTGGACGCTTCCGGTCGTGTTCTCCTCGATGTAGTCCCAGTCGTACTCGACACCCAGGCCGGGGCCGTCGGGGACCGAGACAGTTCCGTCCTCGTCGACGGCACTCATCATGTCGGAGTAGTCGCCCCGGTAGACGGGCGGTTGGGTGTTCTGACACTTCGGATGGACGAGCGCCAGCTCGTAGTAGTTGGAGTTTCGACACGCCGCGATGCAGTGGCGCTGTGCGGGACCGGGCGCGTGGAACTCCACGTCGAGGCCGAAGGCCTCGGCCATCCGCGCCACCTTGATCGCTCCCGTGATGCCGGCGTCGTACTCGGGGTCGGCGCGCAGGAAGTCCGTGGCGTCGTTGGCGGCGAAGTCCGATTTACTCTCGAGTCCGCGCACGTGTTCCGTCTGGAGGATCGGCGTGTCGAGTTTCCGGGCGAGCTTCCGGTGGGCGTGCTGGGAAATCCCGCCGTCGCGGAACGGGTCCTCGTACCAGAAGAACCCTTCCGCATCCAGCGCGCGACCGAGTTCGAGGGCGTCGGCGAACGTCTCGAGTTCACAGGCCGGATCGTGCATCAGGTCCATCTCGTCGCCGACCCGCTCGCCGACGGCGTGGACGGCCTCGATCTCTCGCGTCAGGTCGCGGGCCTCGTCGCCGCCGCCCCAGCCGTGGATCTTGAACCCGCCGAACCCGCGATCGCGACAGTCCTCGGCGAAGTCGGCGAACGCCTCCGGCGAGTCGAGGCCGCCGGCGTCGTCCCCGTGGTAGGTGGAGGCGTAGGCGGGAATGCGCTCGCGGTAGGTACCCAGCAGCTCGTGGATCGGCGCGTCGTAGTACTTGCCCGCAAAGTCCCACAGCGCGATGTCGATCGGGCCGATCCCCATCCGATCGTACTTGCGGAGGGCGCGCTTGATCTCCGACCAGTGTTTCTCGCGTTTCAGCGGATTCTTCCCGATCAGGTACTTCGCGATGATGTTGTATTGAGCCGCGGCCGGGGAGTTCCCGCCGACGTACTCGCCGGTGATTCCCTCGTCCGTGTGGATTCGGATCCCGAACAGTTTCCGGTAGGTCGTCTCGCCGGGCTCGTAGACGAGATTGAACCCGTGTTCGTCCGTGCCGATGTCCGCCAGCGGATACTCGAATTCGCGACTCTCGATCCGCGTAATCGTCGGTGCCATGCCACCGTTTTTCCCGGACCGGCTAATAAATCTGTGTCCCGTGACCGTTCAGTCTCCTGTCTCGATCGCGTCTCCCGCGCGGGGACCCGGCTCGCCGTGTCGGGCATCCGGTCGTGCCCTCACCCGCGATTGTCCGCAATGGTGACCTTTATCACGGCCGGTGCATTCACTCCTCTCATGCGCTACTATCGCCTTTCCAGAGGCGGTGAGTATCGACTGCTCGCCGTCGAGAATGAGACAGCGTACGATATCACGGCCGTCAAGCCGCGACTCGACAGTTTCGTCGATCTCGCGGCCGCCGCGGACATCGCCGACGAGAGCGTCGACCGGCTCGCGTCCGAACTAACCGCCACCGCGCCGGCCGTTGACGTCGACCCGGCGGCGGTGCGCCGTCCCCTGAGGCCGGACGAAGTGTGGGCCGCGGGCGTCACCTACGAGATCAGCGAGGAGGCCCGCGAGGCCGAAAGCGGCATGCCCGAGATGTACCTTCAGGCCTACGAGGCCGAGCGCCCGGAGATCTTCTTCAAAGCGACGCCCAGCCGAACCGTCGGCCCGGGCGAGGCGATCGGAATCCGCGCCGACTCGACGTGGGACGTCCCCGAGCCGGAACTGGGGATCGTCCTCTACGACGGCGAGGTCGTCGGCTACACCATCGGAAACGACGTGAGCAGCCGCGAGATCGAGGGCGAAAACCCGTTGTACCTCCCCCAGGCGAAGATGTACGAACGGTGCTGTTCGATCGGCCCCGCGATCGCGTCGGTCGACTCCGTCGGCGACCCGCACGAACTGACGATGTCGATGGAGATCAGCCGCGACGGCGACGTCCTCTACCACGGCGAGACCTCGACCGGCAACATGGCCCGCACCTGCGACGAACTGGTCGAGTACTGGCTGGACCACAACGCCGTTCCCGAACTTGGCGTCTTGCTCACCGGAACCTCGCTCGTTCCGGACGACGGGTTCACGCTCCAGCCGGACGACGAGGTCCGCATCGTGATCGACGAGATCGGCGAACTCTCGAACCCGGTCATGGAAGTCTGATCAACGCCGACATCGCAGGGGATGTGTCGTCCCCGCGGAGCGACCCGACCGGATTTTTCCGTCCGAACGACCGCGCGATCGCCGCTCGACGCCGTTAGACGGCGCCTGTTCGATGGACGTCGTAGGCGGTCGCATTCGAACCTTTCCTCGTTTATATTGTTCTTTCGCTGAACTCGTCTGCAACGATTAAAAACCGTAAAATATGATGATCATATAGGTATGAGTGTGATGGTTACTAATACCGTACTACAGGTAGGGGGGCAAGCACCCCTCATCTCGCTCGTCGCGGGTATCCTAGCGATCGTGTTGTTACTGGTCGTCCTCGATTTGCCAGCGTTCATCTCGCTCGTCATCGCGGGGTTTACCGTCGGAATCGTCGCGCCGCAAGTCGCCTTAGCCGACGTCCCCGGGGAGTTCGCGTCGGCCTTCGGTGAGGATATGGCCGGGATCGGGATTCCCATTCTCATGGCCGCGATCATCGGCAAGGCGATGGTCGAAAGCGGCGCTGCGAACCGAATCGTACGCGCGTTCACGAGCGTCTTCGGCGCCGAGAACACGGAGCTGTCGCTGTTCAGCAGCAGTTTCCTGATGTCGATCCCCGTGTTCTTCGACAACGTCTTCTACCTGCTCGCGCCGCTCGCGCGGTCCGCGCGGTCGCGAATCGGGAAGAACTACACCCTCTACATCGTCGCCGTCGGTGCCGCCGGCGTCGTCACGCACGGGTTCGTGCCGCCGACGCCCGGCCCGCTGCTCGCCGTCGAAGAGTTCGACGCCAACCTCGGGAGTACGATCCTGATCGGCCTGCTCGTCGGCGTTCCGACCGCGCTCGTGTCGGGGCTGGGGTACGGGTACTGGATCAACCGCCGGCTCGAGATTCCGCTCCGCGATTCGATGGGCACGACGGTCGAGGAACTCGAGGCGCAAAACCAGATCCCCACGAGCCAGCTTCCCGGTCTCGTCGAGTCGTTGCTCCCGATTCTGCTCGCGATCCTCCTCGTGACCGCAGATACAACCGCGCAGACGCTCCTCGGGGAGGACGCGGCGATCAGAAACATCACCGGCTTCCTCGGCGACCCGAACCTCGCGCTCACGGTAGCCGCGCTGTCGGCGGCGCTTACGTACTACCGCATGAGCGATCTCGACAGCGACGTGTTCTCCGACGAACTCACGGACGCGCTCAAAAGCGGCGGGAACATCGCGGCGATCACCGCCGCCGGCGGCGCGTTCGGCGCGATGCTCCAGGCGGCCGGGGCCGGCGAGTACATCGCGAGCGGGCTCGAAGGGATCGGCCTCGGACTGCTCGTGACGGCGTGGGTGATCGCCGCCGGCGTCCGCGTCGTCCAGGGATCGGCGACGGTCGCGATCGTCACCACCGCGGGGATCATGGCTCCGCTTGCGAGCGGGCTCGACGTCAACGTGGCGTACCTCGTGATGGCGATCGGCGCGGGCGCGTCGTTCTGCTCGTGGTACAACGACAGCGGCTTCTGGATCGTTAAGGAGATCGGCGGCCTCACGCAGGTCGAGACGCTCAAGACGTGGACCGTCGCGACGACCCTCATCGGGATCACGGGTCTGATCAGTACGCTCATCTTTTCGACGATCCTGCCGTTCGCCTGAGGACAACTCGTTTTTCCGCCGTTCGACGTTCACCGCGGTACTCCTCGACTCAACGACCGTCGTCTCGACCGTGACGCGGTGGTCGTCTGCAGTCCGCTCGCCGATCGCAACGTCCGCCGGCCGGTCGCCGAAGACCGGGCCGCTGTCGCCACTGAGACCAGAACAAGGGTTCGGCTGAAATCCGAGCCGAGCGAGTATCCGAAATGATAGTCGCGATCGATTCCTCGAGTCGGCCGTCGAAACGGGGTATCGACGCCTCGCTGCCGCCGGGACGAACGTCATCGCATTCGTCCGATCACATGACTGGAACGGTCGTCGCTGGCCGGTGATCCCGCTGCGATCCGTTCACCGATGGAGCGCCTACCAGGTCGCGCCTCCCGAACCACGAGGTGCGTCGCTCCGCGAGTTTGACGTCGGCTCACGCCCCGTCAAACACCGCAGATCACCGACTTGCGAGCGCGGTGACGTTACACTTCATCGAACAACGTCTCGCCTTCGACCAAGTGCTCCTCGACGGCGTCGAGATCGAGCGTGAGTCCGAGTCCCGGCTTCTCCGGCACCTCGGCGTAGCCGTCCTCGATGATATCCTCCTCGACGAGATCCGACCACCAACCCAGTTCGTAGGAGTGGTACTCGACGGCCAGCGAGTTCGGAATCGCCGCGCCGACGTGGATGCTGGCCATCGTCCCGATCGGCGAGGAGACGTTGTGCATCGCCACGGGCACGTAGTAGAGGTCCGCGAGGTCGGCGATCTTCCGGGTCTGGCGCATCCCGCCGACGCGGGGTACGTCCGGCGCGACGATGTCGACCGCCTGCTCCTCGAGCAGCCGCCGGTTGCCGTGGTCGCGGTAGACGTTCTCGCCGACGGTGATCGGCGTCGTCGTCCGCCTCGTGACCTCCGCCTGGACGTCGTGGTTCTCCGGCGGGATCGGGTCCTCGAGCCACCAGACGTCGTACTCCTCGAGGCGCTTCGCGAGGCGGTGTGCGCTCCCGGCGCTGAACGACCAGTGACAGTCGAAGGCGACGTCGGCGCGATCGCCGATGCGCTCGGTGACCTTCTCGACGATTTCGGCTTTGTGTTCGATCTCCGGGTTCCGCAGGTGGCGGTTCGCGCGGTCCTTCTCGTGGCCCGAGGGAACGTCGAGGTCGAACTTGAGGGCGTCGTATCCCAGCTCTTCTACGACGCGCTCGGCTTCGTCCGCGCAGGCGTCGGGGTCGGCCTCGTCTTCGGTGTGGCAGTCGCAGTAGATCCGCATCTCGTCGCGGTACTTGCCGCCCAGAAGCTGGTACGCCGGGACTTCGAGGATCTTGCCGGCGACGTCGTGCAGGGCGAGTTCGATTCCGGAGATCGCGGAGATCGCCTTCCCGGAGATCGACCCCTCGCCCGAGAGCTTCTGGACGAGGTGTTCGTAGATCCGGTCGATATCCAGCGGGTTCTCCCCCTCGATGAACGGCGCCATCCGCTCGATGATCTCCTGCTCGCCGGCGCCCCAGTAGGATTCGCCGTTCCCGACGATACCGGCGTCAGTGTAGACGCGGACCAGCGTCCACGGATAGTTTCCGTCGACGATCGTCGTCTGGACGTCGGTGATCTCGACGTCGCGCGGCCCGCGGGAGTTGGAAAGTCCCATCGTCTCCGCGGAGAGGTTGCGCATCGTGTACTCTGCGTTCGGGTCCGACAGCTGTCTGTAGTCCATTGACATTCGAGAATTACGATACCCGATACTAAAACTTCCGTCTGGCGGCGTACACGATCACCGCGTCGACTCGATCCCGAAGCGGGACGTGTCGAAAACGGAGACGCAGGTTCACCGGTGAGAGCTCTCTCGAACGCTCGATCGCAATCGACGGCCTGCTCGGCATGCTCGAGGCCGCCGAGCGTCGTTCTGGGTGCCGTCGTCGAGAACGAGTTGCCGACGGCGGATTCGTTGACTATAACTGGATAGCGTTCTATAATACAGAACATTCCAACAGCAGAACGCGCGATATCGGGCACAGAGCAGCCGAATTACAGCAGTCATCGGCTTCGAACGACCCAAATTTTACAACAGTATGGTCGTCAAAATCTCCGGGGAACGCGGATCGATTACGCGAGGAGATTCGCCCACAGCGATCGCAGAAGCCGTTACGGAGCCGTCTCGGGTCCGAAGAGCGACGTCGAATCGTCCTTGGAACGACTCGCCGTTCGTACCGCCCGAGGGCCCAGGTGTACAGAATGTTGTTCTTGATAATAGAACAACATTCACTCACAGTCAAACCGAACGATCGTTTGAGGTCGGCCAGCAGTATCTCGTAGCGCCCGTTTCATGATCCTCGTGTCGTCGATGCACCGCAGCGCTCGTCGGGCGAGAAGCGGATCGTCGGAGAGTGATGGACGTAGTATTCGAACTCAGCCACATAATTATCGTTTTCAAATACTACTCGAAATACCAATATAACGACGCCAAACTGGCTTGATCGACACTGTTCGAATCGGAGCGCAACGGTGCGAGGCAGCGGCGTTCGCGGAATTCTGCCGGACTCCGATCGTCCGACGGATCCAGCATCGGAAGTCGTCGGTCGTCGCGGCATTCGAAGCGACATCCAAGCTTCTGTAGACCGGCATCCGGCGCTCCGCGTTCGTTTTCTCGCTCCCCGCTATCGGTTCTATCTCGAAGGCAGCCGGGTTCGACCGCGCACGCTCGATCGTCCGTACGCGGGTCCAAACAGCGGGATTCCGATCGAGCGGCACGAGTTCACATTGTTCGCGCCGACACCCGACGATTCAACGCATTCAACTGTTCGCTGAGATCGATCCGGAAACCGCCAACCCCCCTTCTTCGGCCCCTATTCGTCGCCAGGCGAGCACAAACGGAGTTCGTTCCGGGAGCGCTCCAGCGAGAAACGCAACGTCGAGGACGACAGGTATCCCGTCACGTCGGCGCTGTGGGTACAGCCGACACTCGATCGGCGCGGCCGCCGATTTCGATACAAGAACTACAAAGATCGATTCCACATCGAACGTTCTATCTACGAGGCAAGAAGGCAAATATACCAATTTTAAAATATTTTCTAGAACGCCGCTTCCAAATTCGACGACCGACGACTGCGGAGCTAAGCGCACTGCCGGACGCAGCTACTCCGAACACGTCTACCGTCGCGCTCGTCGAATTCGACGGGTCGAGCCAGCGAGAACTGACACCCCTACGGTCAGTGTCGAACCGAGTTGATCGGCGATTTATTTCGATCGCAGCGTTACGATATCCAAAATTACTACAGTAATTAGCCGGAATTCGGGCGCTATGATCTTCGAACGAAATTTCGAAACGCCGGAAGTAGTAGCCGGAATACTCGTCGCGTTCACCGCGATCGGGCTTTACGAGCGTAAAAACCCGGTAGAGATTTGTCCCGTACAGAGCAAGCGCTGATCAGTGCAAGTGCGGTCTTCTGACGGCGAAGTTCTCCCCCTCCAACTATCCACACAGCCGCTAAGCGTTTGGATCGGTCCGATAGAGACGGTCAGCCACGTTCGACGGTTCATACAAACCTCTTTGTGGAAAACACACATGATCGTGTAGAACGATCGAACAGCTTCGTTACCGATGTCCGTTCGACAGACATCCACACCTAGCCAACGGGTTTTCCGACTCGTTCTGCAGGGAAATCGTACTGACGGTCAGTCATCCTGTTTCGGGTCGACTCGCTCGATCGCCTCGTTGACTTCGTCTTGAGAGGCTTCCGAGAGCGAAGCGTCCGTTTCGGACCGCTCAGAGTCGGCGTTTTCGTCGTTCATCAGTAGGCGGCGGCCATACTGACAATGGTCTATGATATATACTTTCCCGTTTTTCAATTTGTTTTCAAGTAAAACAACAGTCACGGCGAAATCGGGGCCGATTTCTGGCTGCCCGCGTTGATCGGCGAAGATCTGCGCACAGATTCGATGTCGGAATCGACGATGCGGCTCATCGTTCACCCCCTCGCTTCTCGTGGAGTTCTCAGGATCTGAAGCCGACTCTTCGCTGGTCGGCTGTAGATGTCGCCGGAAGAGCGGAGACGGTGTTCGGCCGACGACTTACGTCGATGTTACAATACGATGAGGCAGATTCCAACGAGATCACCCCTCAGTTGGAGTTATTTACTGAATTCGATCAACTCCTGGTTGAGTTTCTCTTTTTCCTCGTAAAAGAGCGCATGGCTACTCTCATCAAAGCGAACGAGCTCCGTGTTTGCAATTCCCTCGTGGAGTTTCTCCGCCGTCAGCTCGAATGGACAGGCCTGATCGTGGACGCCATGACAGATGAGCGTGGGAACAGAGATGTCCTCGAGGTCAGGACGAAGATCCATCTCGCCGACCGATTCGATCGAATCGGCCATCGCCTGCGGCGATGATTCCATGCTCATACCCTGGAACCAATCTTTCAGCTCAGGGCTCGGTTCAGAATGAAACATCGAATCGGTGAACTCACTGCTTACCGTTGCTCGGTCGCGGTAGCATCCCGTAGCAAGGTCCGTGAATGCAGCTTTATCGATGCCTTCCGGAAAGTCAGGTTTTTCGGCCAGAACGGGACTCGCAGCACCAAGCAGGGCCAGTTGCCCCACGTGTTCTTCGTTATGTCGACTCATATATCGAGTGGCGACCCCACCGCCCATTGAAAAGCCCACGAGCGTAACATCATCGACAGCAAGTTCATCGAGAACCGACTTAATATCGTCTGCGAAAACGTCGATATCATATGTGCCCCACGGTTTACTCGATTGTCCATAGCCACGAAGATCGATACCGATACACCGGATGCCCTCTCTCGGGAGTTGGATGAATTGATATTCGTACATCCTGTGGCTCAGTGGCCACCCGTGAATAAACACAAACGGAGTACCCGACCCCCAGTCCCGAACGAACAGTTCCACATCCTCTTCAACGACTATTCGAGCCATAATGACCAAAGTTAGGTCCAACTCGTGGGTATATAGACATTTCACCGGCTTTGTTGACCTTCTACCTGTCCAGATCGAAGGCTAGACGATGCCACACGTTCGGATTGAGAAGTACCCGCCGGACCACCATATCGAGTCGATCGAACGCTTTGCATAGCGTTGACGGGGTGGGGAGTGTGGACAGGCCAACTGCGCTCCGAATGCGGCATCTCGATACGTTCGTCGAGGCGTGTTCGGTAGGTCGCGTGCTTTCGGACTTTGGGACACAGGATATAGCGGGGACGCAGTCGCGATTGTCATCGTAGGCCCATCGGGATCGGTGACGTGCGCACCGCAGTGACGGCAGGTCGGAGAGTCGTCGACTGCCGGCTAGGGCGCGATCGTCACGTCGACCACCCCGTTTCGGCTATGAATATCGCAAGAGTGCGGCAACCCGGAACCAGTGGCTGGTTCGAATCCACTTCAGAACCAGGGCCTTCCGGATTGGAAAACTGGCCGCTTTGGTGGTTGAAGTGCCTGAAATGGGCCAAATCGGATTCGGCCACATTTCGAGTAGTTACTGGATAGGCCCTGACGGATTCGAACCTCGTCCAGACGTGCTCGCTTCGCTGCGCGCGACTGGCCTGGTTCGAACCGTCAGCGATCGATTCCGCGAGCCTCGCGAATTGCTCGGCTCGCTTCATGGGCCCTGACGGGTCCAGCCGAGACGGCGAGATAATTGGTGATTCACCGATCGGGGTGCTGGGGTCGCGTTTTCGTGTGGTTCGCAACCGAGCGAACTATGAACCTCGAACCAATCGATCCGGAAACAGCAGTCGAACTGTACCTGGCCGAAAGAGAAGCAGACGCCGCGGCCTCGACTATCCGCTCGCACCGCGCCCGGTTGAGCCACTTCGTCCGCTGGTGTGACGAGCGCGACATCGAGAATTTGAACGAGCTGACCGGGCGGACGCTGCACGAGTACCGCCTCTGGCGACGGAACGACGGCAACCTCGCGAAGACGAGCCTGAAGTGCCAAATGGACACTCTCCGAGTGTTCATCCGATTCCTCGGCACCGTCGACGGCGTACATCCCAACCTTCACGAAAAGGTCCGATCGCCCGATCTCAATCCGGGTGACGACGTCCGAGAGGTGATGCTCGACAGCGAGCAGGCTGGGGCAGTTCTGGACTACCTAGAGCGGTACGAGTACGCGTCGCTCCCGCACGTGACGCTCGCGCTCCTCTGGCACACGATGATGCGGCTTGGTGCTGCGCGGTCGCTCGACCTGGGGGACTACTCTCCAGAGGACCAGTGCCTGACCGTCGAGCATCGTCCCGAGACTGGGACGCCGATCAAGAAGGGGTCCCAGGGCGAGCGACTGGTTGCGCTGTCGGGGGAGCTGTGCATGCTGCTCGACGACTGGGTCCGCGACCAGCGGCCGGACGTGACGGACGAGTACGGCCGTGAGCCGCTGCTAGCGACGTCACACGGGCGCGTCTGCAAAACGACCGTTCGACGATACTGCTACCAGTACACGCGACCGTGTGCCATCGGTCAGGAGTGTCCGCACGACCGCGATCCAGAGACGTGTGAAGCGACCAACTCCGGCCAGTTTTCCAAGTGTCCGTCGAACGTCAGCCCGCACGCGATCCGCCGGGGAGGCATTACCCACCATCTCAATAGCGACGTGCCGGAGACCGCCGTTGGTGACCGGGCGAACGTGAGCCGGAAGGTACTCGAAATGCACTACGACCAGCGCACCGAGAAGGAAAAGATGGAGCGGCGGCGGGAGTACTTAGGTAACATCTGAACAGGCGAGCGGGTCGATCCACTCGTCTCGAAGAGTTCATCCGATGTAGGCTAGTCCCGAGAAGATCAGAACGAACCCGAGGACGGCCATCACTACGAACAGGGGGTCTCCCTCGTTGAACGGCTTCCAACTTTTTACCTGCCGATTCGTTAGATGGATGAGCGCCCACAGGCCCAAGCCCGCACCGATCTCGAGATACCCGGGTCTAAGTAAAAAAGCGACCAACCACTCCTGTAGGAGACCAGCGACGTACGGCCCTGCGAACATCGAGACGATCAAAATCGCGGCTGTTTCCCTCTTCGAAGCGAATTCTCCCAGCACTCGCGCATACGTGTCGCCCGTATCGAATACCATCCCCTTCACGCAGTTCAGCAACAGTGCTGCCAGAACGACCGCTACACCCTGTGCAAAGACCAACCGTGCGTTTTCTCCGATGAGCGTCATGGACGATAGAGGGCTGATCGGGAGAGACAGAAAAACCAGCAGACGGTGGGGGGTGAGCGACTCGCGATATCGCGTGTCCGACCTCGGACATCGCTTGGGAGACGCAGGTCACCACCAATTGGTTATACCTGTCAGCACTCGTTTTCTTCACTACGAACCCGTCATGCGAGCAGAAACACAACGAAATGAAGACGAACTTCGGAAAGGGGTAGATATCTCGACGTTAGACGACATCGACACCGGAAAAGTCCTCGCCGATCTCGACGTTCGACTTGAACACGACCTCAGCAAGGACCTTCGACAACGGGAGGTCCTCGAGGTGATGCTCAAGGAGGAGCAACCCGTGTTTTCGGCCTATCAGATCCAGCAACTTCTCGACTCCACCGTATCCGATAAAACGGTCAGGAGGCGACTCAAGGAACTCGTCGAATTGAACGTCGTCAAGCGGTATCAGTTCAACCGGAAGAACCTGTACTACGTTAACGATCAAAGGTCAGCCCACGCCGTCCCCGGAGACCTACACGACGTAGAACTCCCGAAGCAGTCGTCGTTTTGGGATACGTTCCTGCTCCGGGAACCCGGATCTCTGGATTGGATGGTAAACTCGTCGATGGTATTGTTCTTCCACCTCATTCTCCTCGGCGCCGCTAATGAAGCGCTCGGCAACCCGATAATAGTGAGCGGTGAAAACGAGTTCGTGACGGCGGCTATCCTCGTGATGATGGCATCGCTATTCGTGGTTCTAGGAAAGAGTGTTTCGTCGAGAGCCCAGAAATTGAGCGCCAAGCTTCGGAGAGAGGCGTTCTAAAAGAAGAAACGACTCGGCCTTCTCGTAAACGCAGAAAGGCCCGGTGATCTCGAGATGGAGGCGCGGTTGAAATTACGTTATTGGACAAAATAGTTGAGTGTCGGACGCGCTCCGTTGCCGTGATCGCGATGCATCACAATCGTCCGAAGTCGCGGTACGGAGGATTGCTTCGCTGAGATCGGTACAAGATCATAAGTACGAAAAGGGGAGCAGGGTGCGGTATGCCCGATGACGGCGACGAGTTTGTGGATAACCTGCTCGAGTGGTACGCCGAAAACGGACGACACGACTTACCTTGGCGCGATCCGAGCACCTCGCCGTTCGAAATTTTTGTCGCCGAGCTGATGCTCCAGCAGACGTCGGCGGAGCAAGTCCGCGGCGTCTACGATGAGTTCGTGGAACAATATCCGACGGCCGGTACCGTCCTCGCGGCTCCGGAGGTGGACATCGCCAAGTCAATCGAACCGCTGGGGTTGCGAAAGCGGACGGAGTACTTCAGGCGTGCTTCCGCCCAGCTCCTCGCGCGTCACGATGGTCGGGTACCCGCCTCCCGATCGGAACTCCTCGATTTGCACGGAGTCGGCGAGTACACCGCCGCTTCGGTGCTCGCTCACGCGCACGGACGCGACGTCTCGGCGGTAGACACGAACGTGGCGCGTGTACTGGCCCGCGTTTTCGGGAACGAATCGACGGAACCCGAATCGCCCGAGATGTGGGATCTCTCGGATCGATTGGCTCCTTCGGGTCGGTGCGACGACTTCCTCCACGCGCTCATCGACTTTGGCGCGGCGGTCTGCACGGCGAGGAATCCGAACTGCGAGTCGTGTCCGTTCGAAGCGGCGTGCGAGTACGAGACCGAGCGGTCGACCGACGAGTGAGAACCGATCGGATGCGGATCAGCTCGACGAATCGATCAACGGTCGCCCGAACCGTCGGGTAAAATCTCATCGAGCACCTCCCGACGCTGTCGCATCTTGTCCTCCTCCGTCCGCACGTCGTAGTGCCGATCGATGACCTTCGGCGAGACGTTACACCGATCGCTCACGACGTCGACCGGCACGCCGGCCTGCAGCAGGTGGGTGATGTACCCGCGGCGGATCGGGTGAGGAGTCACGCTCGAGGGACAGCCCGACGCCCGATCGAGATCGACGGCAGCTTCGCACTCGTCCGGATCTCGGTCGTGTGGACACTCCTGTCCGATGGCGCACGGCCGGGACCACTTGTAGACGTACCGCCGGATCGTCGTGGTCGCTACGCGTCCCTGACTCGTCGCGAGCAGCGGCTCCCGATCGTGCTCGTCCGTCACGTCCGGCCGCTGGTGCTCGAGGTAGTCGTCGACGACCGCGCAGACCTCGGCGGAGATACCGATCCGACGCTCGCCTCTCGGTCCGTTCTTGATCGGCGTATCGGTCTCCGGCCGGTGGACAACGTCTATGTGGGGCTGCTCGGCATCCGGCCGGTAGTCTTCGACGTCGAGAGCGCGGGTCGTCCCCACCCGGACGCCGGTCTCGGTCAGGAGAAGCCAGCCGACGTGCTCGACCGACGCGTATTCGAACCGCTCGAGGTGCGCGACGATCTCCTTCCCTCGGCTCACGTGGAGCGTCGTCTCGCGAGCGGCCTCCTCGTCTGGAATGGACGGCGACTTGACTTTCTTGAATAGGCCGGGTTGCACCGCGTCGATCGTCTCGCACCACTCGACGAAGACCCGGAGGGTGTCCATCTGCGTCTTCTCACTGTTGACGGTGAGGTCACCGTCGTCGCGTCGCCAGACCCGATACTCGTGGAGGTCGCGCGCGGAGAGGTTGTTGAGGTCGTCGATCCCCCGCTCGGCGCACCACTCGACGAAGAACCCGAGTCGGGACCTGTGGGAGTCGATTGTCGACTTTCGACACTCGCGAGCCTTGTCCTCGAGGTAGAGCTCGAGCGCCTCTTGGGGCTTGGTCGGCTCGAGGGTTGCTTCCGTCGCCTGTTGGAGTTGGCGGAGAAGCTTCTCGGCGTCCGTCTCGTCGGCGATTTCGGGGACGTGGTTGGTCCGGCTCATCGGCATAGCTCCTCGACGAATGCGGCGAACGAATCGTCCGGGTAGAACTCGCGGATCCGGTCCGGATTTTCGTCGACGTAGTACTCGACTGCACGGGCGACGAGTTTCGATCTCGTGAGGTCGGTCTCGTCGGCGGCCCGATCGAGTCGCTCGGCGATGTCGACCGGAACCCGGCCCGAGACCGGCTTGCTGTGGGTCTCACCCATGCTCTTACCGTTCACCTCGTGACATATAAGCGGACTAATTAATTGGTAGATGGGATGAAACCGCTAGATAGCAGTCGATAATTGGTGGAAGAAATGGTGACCGCGAAATTGAATGAACCGGTGAACCCATATTATTTCGAGCCAAATTTCAACGTATAATCTGCCCCGCGGTGATTCGCCGGCTCGCGCGCGATCAAGAGGCCAAAATTTCCAGGGATACACCAAGCATTGGCGGAATTCTGCCAATCAATTGGTGAAAATTGCCGGTTTGGGGGTTTCTGTGATCCCTCCAGTGGAGCGGCTAGCTAGTTGTTGTCCCGAAGTTACGATCGATCAGTGCGATTCCGCGCCCATGTGATCACGAGTAAGACGTCGGCCCGCTCTGCAGACCAGCCGGTCCATCATTGATGCCGATACTCGATCGACGCGATGGGGAAGTTACACCCCGATTTGGGTACCCATGTCAGGTGCGACCACCGGCACCAACAGTCGGCCTATTCACCGGTCCTTGGATCGGATATAGGGTCCGGTCCGAATAACGGTCCCAACGATCGGACTCAGTCGCCGGGTTTGTCGACCGGACATGTCTACACCGAATCTGCGTATTTCGGGCATACTCATCGGTCGAACCGCCGTAATTTGATTATGTCCCTGCCGGGAAGGCCGGAACGTCAAAGGGTCGGTCGCCTCCCCCGGTTCTATTGGTCGGTTGAGGGTCGTCTTTTGACGATATAGATCTCCTCCCACAATGTCCGTGAATTCACTATACTACGCGCCGGTATTGGCACGAGGCCGGCTGGCATTTCATCGGTAAAATCGGCGTTCGCGTCGGTCGAAAGGGAGAAATCTGGATACTGAGAGCGATTGAGGTATCCAGATACTAGACCGATGTCGTCTCGGGCCCAGAGTCGAGCTCACCTACCGGGCTCATAGTCGACTCCGGATCAGGGCAAATTACTTGCCAATGGCATGTCACAGGGGTGTAACATGGCGAATCCGCTCTTCTCGATGTACACGCAAGGCGAGAACCGAGTTACATCCACGTTGATGGCCGTCTTCGAGAACATCAACAACCAGCTGACGGAGGATCTTCTCGAGGCGATGCTCGACGAGTCCGATCTTTCGTTAGTCACGTTCGAGAACCAGCTCGTCGGTGACGGCTCGGTACCCGACGCCGGGATCCGGAGTTCGACGTCGTTGTTGTTCGAGACGAAAACGAGGCAGAACGAGGTGGAATTGGACCAATTACGGGAGCACCTCGCCTATCTCGACGAAGAAGGTGCGGACACCGAGCGTCTCGTCGTTCTGACTCCCGATCACGAGGAACCTTCAGAATTGTATGCGTTTGACGACGACCGTGTTGTGTGGGCGAGTTTCGACGACGTCGTCGACGCCGTGGAGTCGCTCCTGGCTCGGGACCCGAGTAGCACGGAACAGTCGCTCGCCGTTCCGACGGAACGGGAGGCGTTTCTCCTTCGGGAGTTGGTCCGGTTCCTCTACGAAGAGGAGGAACTCGTGAGCGGGAAGGACGACCGGGTATTGGTGGTCGGCGCGCTCCAGGACTTGAGTCCGAACTGGATCTACTACGACGGATCAATGCTGAGCTGTGGGCCTACCAACCGGACGAGATCGTAACGTATGCGGGCGATTTCTTCGATCTTCCGATGCTGAAAAAGCGACCCGTATATGCTGCTGACGGCCCTGCCGGTGATGGGCTCGCTGGCGATCTGAAGACCATCATCGAAAGTGCCAAATCTGTGGATTTGGGCGACTTCGCAGCTGAGGCATACGGGTATGGGACTGGACTGGACGATCTCATCCAGCATCAGGAGGTCGGTCTTCGGCGGACGTTCTTCGACGACTACGCCCATGAATTAGATCTCCAGAGGATTCGCCCGGCTGATGCAGACACTGACTACGTTGATAGCGGCGACATCCCTGGAATCATGGAAACGTGGCTCCACGCTCGTTCGGACAGCCACGACGATATTGGTCCGTGTAATCTCGAGCATACGGAGCGGATGCTTTCGGACTACATCTTGGGCGATATCGAACACCTCATCACACTCTCGCATAGGATACCCTTCAGCGAGTAAGGTCGTGGCTGCGCGCGCAGCGAAGCGAGCACGGAGCGGTGGGTGGGGTGGTGGGGCCTGGGTCGGTCCGGCCCACAGCAAAAAAGAACGGCGCCGCGCTCGCCTATTCTTCCCACCACCGACCGCGCTCTGGGAATTCGATCCTGCTCCAGCCCGTGATGGCGATGCTGCACCGCCTCTGGTACCAGTTCTTCTTGACGGCCCGGAACCGGACCGTCTCACCCTCGCTCACCACCGTCTTCCGGGATGCTTCCCAGATGGTGAACTTGATTTTCCCACTGTCGTCCTCGATCAGCCCGACCTGAGAGATCGACGTGTCGCTTGGATCCCAGAGTTGCGTGATTTCACCTGGACCGTCACCTCACCGACCGGGACGTCCGGCACATCCGCGATGGGCACGATTGCCCCCGGCACCGCCTTCACCTCCTCGAGCGTCTCCAGCACCGCCTTCGTGACGTCCCGGCCGCACGCCACCTTCTCGGCCAGCTGCTTCGCGACGACCGCTCTCGACCAGCCGCCCTGCACTTCGTCACTGATCCGCATCGCTTGCGTGTTCACCTCCGCGAGTTCGTCTTGCGTCAGTTCCTCCCGGGGATCCGTGCGCTCCATCGACGCCGGCTCGTCACGGCCACACAGCTCGCTGACGACCTCACGCGTGCGCTGCTCACGACCGTCCTGCGTCCCGAGTTCGGCCTGGGCACTGATGCGCTCCAGTTCGGCTTCCCGCGCCTGAATGCGCTCCTCCTGTTCGAGGGTGACGCCGTGAATCCGGTCCTCGCTCGTGTCCGCGATCCCGTCCGGGTGGTTCGCATCCACCTTCGCCTGCGTCTCCTGCTCGACTGTCGCCTCGAACTCCGGCGTCTCGTCGACGACCGGGAAGCCGTCCTCATCGACCGCCTGCTCGCCCGCTTTCTCGAATGCCTGTTCATCGACCGAAACGACCTTTCCGCTAGCGTTGTTACTAGACATTGGAATCTCACCAGATTCCGAAGGCGCTCACGCGCCGACACCGCGATACTCCTACATCGCGGTTTTCCGACGACAACGACCGACAGAACCATCTGCGCGCTCTCGCTCGCGCCTTCGCGAGCGCCCTACCGGGCGCGAGCGAGAGCGCGCCTGCATGAGGTGGCCCCAACCAGCACCGCGCGCCGACCCGCCCGGAGCGAGCGGCCAGCGGAGTAAGCGTGGGGGGTGAGCAGCCACGCCGCGCAACCCCTCGCGCTTACCCGCTGGCGCCGAGGGCACATCCATGTTAGCCCGGAACGGGCGCGGGCGGTGCGGAGAGCGCCCGCACGCCCGGAATGGTCGGTCGCGAGCGACGCGGAGGGCGGCACGGCGAGCGGTGCGGGCCGGTACGTACACACCTGTCCAGCCGACCACGTCGCTCGGTAGACCATTGACACTCCTGGCGGACTCAGAAAGGGCGAGGCCGTCTCGGCCGTCCCCCGACCCCGCAAGCACCGCAGGGACGAGGAGCGCAGCGGCGGTCGCGGGACGTCGAGCGGCCGAGGGCTTTCATCGATGATTGTTGAATGTGCAATCCTAACGCTATCGTGCGATTTGCTCCGGACCAACACGGTGTTTGCAGGGGCGAAGAGCCACTTCGTCTATCCCCAGTCCTAATGAGAGCGTGAAACCACGAAAACGGTCGATATGACCTTTGTACCCCCGGAATGTAACGTGTTACTGAACGATGCGACTAACGTACTCGAATCAGAACGCGGTGATGTACAGATGAGTGATCTGCTTGAAGCCGCCGAGGGCGCTATCGCGCTTGTGTGCGGGGGATTCATTTTCCTCCTGTTTGGAAGCGCGCTGGGGACGGCGGGGCTGATCGATCTCAGTTTCTGGGGGATCGTCTACGTCCTCGTCGGTGTCGTTGTTCTCGTAACGGCCGCCGCAGCTGCAGCCGGTGCTGTCATCTCGGAGGTTGTATGACACTACGCTCGCTTCTCGTTGACCTCGTGTCGACGAATGACCGGAAGGATGTTCCAGATGAGCAGATTCTGAACGTTCTTCGTGAGAACGACCGTATTTCGATGGGGACGCAGGATATCGCCGATGCAGTAGATATGTCTCGACAGGGCGTCGAGAACCGATTAGACGAGCTCGAACTCGAGAATCGAGTCCAATCACAGAAAATCGGGAACGTTCTGGTTTGGGATCTGCATCCAGATGAACGGCGAGACGTAGTTCCGCCTGAAATTGACCGCCTTGTTCACGCCTTTGACCTAATACGAGACCAGTTTGCAATGACCCGCCGACTAGGAATGTATATCCTCCTTACCGGGTTTGCCCTCATCTTCACCAGCTTGAGCACAGCACTCGCGGCAACGCCAGTCGACCCCTTTGCGGACGTACTGCTCGTGTGGGGATACGCCATCGCGGGTGGTGGTGGAGCAGCGTGGTTCGTCGGAGGTGGAACACAGCTTGCTACGATTGTTACTGAATACGTCGTCTATTGGCGGTTGACTGGAGAATCACTACGTACATGGAAAGAAAACGACGCTGCAGCATCCAGCCAACGTGGTCAGATCGATGTTCGCCTCGTGGTTGGCCTCTTTGTGCTCGTGCTCATCGGCGGCGCACTCGTTGGTGCTGCAAGTGACCTTCAGGCGGGGTTAGCTGCATCGTCTGCGTTTTCGGGGTTCGAAGCGACGGTCGTCGCTAGTCTATTTCTGGTCGCTCTTGTAGCGATGGTACTGGGAATCGAATAAGAGGGATGCTGAGCGACCACAAACCCTCGTAAGATGCGTCTCCTTCTGTCCCCTTCCCTCAGCTACGACTCGCAACTAGGTCCTCGATGAACCGGAAGCCGTTCACGAACGTCACCGAGTCACCGTACCCCTCGCTGGCAAGCACGGTTTCAGCCCCTTCGCCGGCCGCGATATCGGTCGTGTAGATGTACACCTCCGTCGCTGTCCCCGCGCTGAGCTCCTGGGCAGCAAGGGCCGTAAGCGCAGCGTCCGCCCGTTCGACCTCGTCTGCAGGCGACATTTCGGCGGTACGCGACTACACGTGAACTCATTGAATTCGATAGAAGTCTGTGACCTGCGTTCTTATTTATTATTTCTAGAACTCCAAAACGCCGAATCTGCGTGAAATTAGTTAGTTTACCGAAGTGAGTGGTTATCTTTGGTGTCTTAGCAGGCCCTCTTTTCGATTGAGATCCGTATCTGGAAACGGGTGTACGTCCATATCGCCTGTAAAGCATGCAACTCTCTCGAACTCAGCGGTTTGATTGGTGGAAACTAATTCCGCCGAATTTGGCGGTGTATGGCGGTATCAAGCCGGTATTGGATACAAAGGTCTCCATGGTTTATTTGCTCCCAGAAGAGAAGGACACTCGAATGAGCGTAATCGAAAGGCACGGTTTGGAGCAATTTAGAGATGCCACAGCATTACAGGCGATTAACCCGTCTGGCGAGCAAGGAGGGATCGATAGGTTCCTCGGACGCAAGCGCGCTGGTAAATCAATTACCACCGATCTAATACTCAGATTCTCTCAGTCCAGTGCACAAACAGAACAGAGCCCGGTACAAAGAGGTGTCAGAAATGTCGTCTTCTGATAAACTTGGTGTAGGGAAAAACGAACGCACGAATCAGGCAGCAGTCGCGGTTCAGGATGTCCGGAAAACATACCAGGTGGGAGAACCCGTCCATGCTCTCGACGGAGTGTCTCTCAAGTTGAAGCGTGGTTCATATACTGCCGTCATGGGTCCGAGCGGTTCAGGGAAGAGCACGCTGATGAATCTCATCGGGTGTTTAGACACTCCGACGGAGGGGCGAGTTATCGTCAACGGGAAGGACGTGACTCAACTCTCCAGTAGAGAACGAACACGGCTACGGGGCAGCGAGATTGGGTTCGTCTTTCAGACCTTCAACCTAATGCCTCGACTGACCGCCCAAGAGAACATCGTGCAGCCAATGGTCGCCCAGAAAGTTTCACGAAGTGAGCGAAATGAACGTGCGAAGCAACTCTTAGAACGTGTTGGACTCGGAGACCGGGCAGATCATCGTCCAAACGAACTATCAGGGGGTCAGCGCCAGCGGGTCTCCATCGCTCGCGCCCTCGCCAACGACCCAGCACTGATTCTCGCCGATGAACCGACGGGGAATCTGGACTCGGAAACTGGTGCCAATATCATGGAGCTACTCAGTGAACTCCACGAGGGTGGCAACACGATTCTCATGGTGACACATGAGCGCGATATCGCCGAGCACGCCGATAAGATCATCCACCTACTGGACGGTGTCATCGAACGCGAAGAGATCGTTGACTCGCCTGTACGGCCAACAGTTGGAGGTGGTAAGTAATGGACCTCTTTGAGAATCTACGGATGGCATGGCGGACGATTCGCGGGCACCGTCTTCGTTCGACGCTGACCACACTCGGCGTCGTCATCGGCATTGGATCGGTTATCACGTTTGTCACATTAGGTGCGAGCCTTCAAGGCGCGATAATTGGCGACCTGGCTGGAGTTGCAGGTTCTCCGACGATAACAGTTACGAATCAACCGCAAGGCGCCGATGGCGGACCGGAGGGCGTCGGCGATGATGGACCGGTAGAGGGCGGCGGTCAGGCCGTCTTCACCGAGTACGACATCCAACAACTCCAGGAGACAAAAGGCGTGGAAACGGTCGTTCCAGAGGGGAGCGTATCACTCTCAGGCGTCACATATAGCGGACAGTCGATTGCAAAATCAGCAATGACGGCGACGACGCCGGCCTACTTCAGCCATACGGAGGCGGGAAATTTCTCAGCTGGTGGCCCCTTCTCACCTGGTGAACGGGAAGTCGTCCTGAACGAAGCTGCGGCGACTATCTTCGAGCAGAACGTCACTGTTGGTGACTCGATCACAGTCACTCGGAGCGGTGGTAAGACGATTAACGCAACAGTCGTCGGCATTCTCGAAGGTGATTCCGGCAGTAGCAGTGGATTCGATTCTGATGATGGTAGTCAACCCGAAATCTACGGTCCGACGGACCCGTTCCACCAGACCCGACTTGATAGTCCAGCAACGGGGAAAAATCAGCACGTCTACTCGCAGTTGACTGTCGTAGCAGTTAATTACGACCAAGTTGACCAGGTCGCTACACGTGTCACAGATTACTTCACTGCTGACTCGGATGCGCAGGGTCTTCTCCCATCGTCGTACGAAGTGAGTGTCCAGACAGACAAGGAGGTCGTCAATGAAATGCAGAGCTTGGTGAGTACCTTCACCAGCTTCGTCACGGGCATTGCGGTCATCTCGCTCATTGTCGGCGCGATCGGTATCGCTAACATCATGCTCGTGAGCGTCACCGAACGGACACGCGAGATAGGAATCATGAAAGCCGTTGGGTTCCAGAACCGTGATATCCTTGAGTTGTTCCTCGTTGAGGCAGTTATCCTGGGGCTGTTCGGATCCGTGTTCGGGATCATCCTCGGAGCACTTGCTGGGTACGGTACGACGACGTTACTCGCTCTTCCGTTCACCTTCCCGATAGAATGGGCAGGGATTGCCGTCGCCGTCGGGGTGCTCGTCGGTGTCGTTGCTGGTCTGTACCCCGCTTGGAACGGCGCTCGAATCGACCCCATCGAGGCCCTTCGTTACGAATGATATTCAAAAGCACCGTGATGAATCGGCACAAAACTGCAACACCCGGGCCGAATACCCAAAACTTAGCCGAATGAAAATCAACCACTACTTCGAATTCGAGAAGCACGTTACCGGCGGGATCCGCGAGTCCGTCGTCCACCAGCGGAAGATACTCGACCGACTGAATCTACAGTATACGACCGATCCGACCCTCGATGCCGATGCGTTCCACTGCAACCTTATGGGCCCTCGCTCGGTCTGGTGTGCGAAACGGGCACGGTCGCGCAACATCCCGATCGTCGCCCACACGCACGTGACGGCCGAGGACTTCGGGGACAGCTTTCGGTTTACGAACGTTCTCGCCAAACCGCTGAAACCGTACCTCGAGTGGGCCTACGGACTGGCCGACGCCCTGGTCTGTCCCTCGGAGTACAACCGGCGGCTGATCGAGACCTACACGGACACCCCGACGACCGTCATCTCGAACGGCGTCGACGGCGAGAAGCTCGAGGGCTTTGAACCGCTCGAGTCGGAGTACCGCGAACGCTACGACCTCGAATCGCCCGTCGTCTTTCTCGTCGGCCACGTCATCAAACGCAAGGGCCTCGAGACGTTCGTCGAACTGGCTCGCCGGATGCCCGACATGGATTTCGCGTGGTTCGGCCCGTTGGATCTCTCGTTGAAGGGGCGCGAGACAACACGGTTGATCGAGGAATCACCGGAGAACTGTACGTTCCCCGGATACATCGACGACATTCGCGGTGTGTATGCAGCCGGTGATATCTTCTGTTTCCCGACGTACGAGGAAAACGAGGGGATCGCACTGCTGGAAGCGATGACCGCGGGCAAACCGGTTCTCGTTCGCGACATCGAGACGTTCTCGTGGCTCGAGGACGGCGAGGACTGTCTGAAAGCGTCGGAATCGGGGTCCGAATCGGGAATCGACGCGTTCGTGGACGCCCTCGAGCGACTCGAGGACCCCGACCTTCGGCGTCGACTCGGATCGAACGCGGCCGACCGGAGCGAGCAGTTCTCGCTCGAGACGGTCGCGAACCAGTATCAATCGCTGTACGAAGAGGTCACCTGAATGAAAATCGGATTCTTCACGGACAGCTACTTCCCCGAGATCGACGGCGTAACGTACACGATCAAACTCTGGCGAGAAGAACTCGAACGGAAGGGCCACGAGGTCTACGTCGTCTATCCGGACGGCGACTACGAACCCGGTGATCGCGAATTTCCGGTCAGATCGCTCCCGAATCCCTTCTACGCCGGCTACCGGATTCCGCTCTTCAGGCGGCCGTCGACGCTTCCGGAACTCGACGTCGTTCACTGTCACGGTCCCGCGTCGGTCGGCATCCTCGGGCGGTACTACGCGCGAAAACACGAACTGCCGACGATTTACACCCACCACACGCCGCTCGAGGAGTACTTCCACCAGAACGTCAAACTCGAGTCGGTCGCCAGCGCCATGTCGAAACTGTACGTTCCGCTGGAGAACGCGTTCCTCGAAAGCTTCGATATCGTGACCGCCTCCACGGAGCGGATCGAACGGGACGTCACCCACGTCCCGCTCCCGGTGGGAATCGACATGGAGTTCTTCCAGCCGACCGCCGAGGACTGGTACGCCGACGCCGACAAACCGGTAATCGGGTACAGCGGCCGGCTCAGTATGGAAAAAAACGTCAACGATATTCTCGAGGTCGCAAAGGAGGTGCCGGAGTACGAGTTCGTCGTCGTCGGCGAGGGTCCCTATCGCGCCAGCCTCGAGCGGAACGCGCCGGAGAACGTCGAACTCCGAGATTTTCTCCCTCGAGAGGAGCTGCCGACGTTTTACTCCTCGATCGACGCGTTCGTGACCGCCTCGACTGCGGACACGCTCGGGCTCTCGACGCTCGAGGCCAACGCCTGTGGCACGCCCGTTATCGCGGCGGACGTCGCGCCGTTCGATCAGACGATCGGTCCCGACAACGGCGACCGATTCGAGTACGGCGATCTCGAGGCGATGGCCGACACCATCGAGCGCTGTCTCCGAACGGATCGCGACACCAGGGCGGCCGTCGAGAAGTACGATGTCCGTCGCACCCTAGATCACCTCGAGCACCTGTACCGGAACCAGACGTCGACTGGCGAGACGCCGACCGTGGCTGACGATAACTGGGGGTTTTCCGACGACTCACCGGGCTCTCTCGATTGATCGCACGGTGGCTCGCGGCGCGGAGAGCCGTCGATCACGAGGGGTTTTTTCGATTCGTCGTCAGGACGGGGACCGACGCGGTTCGGAGTACCCGTTCGGTGATGCTCCCGAGGAGGTGCTGATCGATTCCCGTTCGACCGTGCGTTCCCATCACGATGAGATCGATTCCCTCCGAGTCCGCGTAGGAGGCGATTTCCCGCGGCACCGATCCCGACTTGACGGCGGTAACGACGTCGTCGACACCCGCGTTCTGTACCGTCGACGTGGCTTCCTCGAGTAGTTCTCGGACCCGTTCGTCGCGATCGGATCGGTCGTTCCCTAATCCGAGTATCGGCTCCTCGAGGACGGAGAGGAGGTGAACCGTGGCGTTGTTGCGATTCGCCACGTCCGCGCCTCGCTGCAGGGCGGCCATCGCGTGATCGCTTCCGACCGTCGGGACGAGGACGGCGGTATACGGATAGTTCGTCGTCACATCGTCGGCCGCGCGGACCGTCAGAACCGGTATCGTCGCTCTGTTGACGACGCGCTCCGCGACACTTCCGAGAACGTATCGCTCGAGTCCGTCCCGGCCGTGGGTTCCCATCACCACGAGGTCGGCGTCGTGCGTCGCGGCGTATTGGACGATAGCTTCGTGGGGAATCCCCTGGACGATATCCGTGGTGACGGAGACGCCGCGTTCCGCGACTCGTTCGCGAGCGTTCGAAACGATCTCTTCGCCCTCCTGTTCCAGAACGTCGACGACCTCGGTACCGAGACGAGTCTGACTGGACTCGTTCGTATCCGCGACGTAGAGCAGGGAAATGGTCGCATCCCACTCGTCGGCGATCTCGAGTCGGCAGATGCTCGAGGAAAATCCACGGGAGGGCGCTCGAGTCAATATCGAGGGCTTCGTAAACGTCGTCGAACAGGCGCTGGCGGACGGCTGCCGGACGATCGTCTACGCGTCGTCGTCGGTCTACGGGAGCCGGACGACGCCGACGGCCGAAGACGTTGATATCGAAGCCGCGACGGGGTACGACGCGTCGATGCTCGGGAGAGAGCGGTACGCGGAGCACTACAACGACTTCTACAACGAGTTGACGCTCGCCGGAATGCGGTTTTTCTCGGTCTATCAGGGCTACGGGGGGCGAAGAACACAAAGGCGCGTACGCAAATACGGTTTCGCAGCGTTGTTTCGAATACTTGGCTCTGTTGAAACCATTTTTCGTTGACACTAAATAGAGCAGCCCTCAAATTGGCTCTCGGCCGATGCGTTCGAAAAGCGGCCTCAGATAAAACCGCCAGACGTGAAGAGGGTTTCAACAAAGCCGAATACTTTAAAGAATATCGTGAGACTGCTCGTTGAGCAAGGTGAAATGCTTCCTCGACAAACCGAAGTAACTGCGATTTTGGGAGGGTCTGCATTCACTCACACTATCGACTGAATCGTACCTCTCCATTGATTTCAACAGAGCCGAAGATAAAGCACCGTTCCCCCAGTGTAACAGCCATAATGGAGAATGGTGTATGGCCATATCGGCCATAGAAGACGCAACTATTTCGAACTCAGTGGCCTGAAAATCACAACCCAATTATCCAGAATTCGGCGTTGTACGGCCATATCACGCCAGAATTGGATTGGAAGGTCTCTAGAGTTTATTTATCCCCGATGGATGAGGGCAATCGGATGAGAATGAACTCGATCGTCGACTTCTGGATGTCGCGCCTTATCTCCCACATAGAGATGCTCAGTGATGACCGCGGAATCGGAATCAGCGAGGCACTTCACGGGTTGGCACAGGACCCGGTTCTCGTTTTCTTTGCGCTGTTAACCCAGCTTGGCGATGTCTGGTTTCTCTTTTTGCTGGGCGGCGTACACTACGTCGCCGGCGACAGGTTCCCGAAGTGGGGGATCGACCGACGACGTGGTCTGTTCGTTCTCGGACTCTTACTGACCTACGTTGCTCTCGTCGGAGTGCTCAAGCAGTCCTTCATGGTTCCCCGACCGCCGGGGGCGGAGACTCCACCGGACGTTCAGTGGATTCCGTCCGCCCTGCAAGGGGTGTTCGCTAGTATTTCGACGGGTACGGGGTATGGGTTTCCGAGCGGCCACGCCCTCGGGAGTACGCTGGTGTGGGGTGGGTTCGCTCTCGCTGTCCGAAAAGACAAACGTTCGCATGTGTGGCTCGCGCTCGCGGGCGTCGTAATCCTCATCGTCTCGCTTTCGAGAGTCGTCTTGGGGGTTCACTACCTCGTTGACGTCGTAGTCGGAACCGTCATCGGGATAGTCGTTCTGGGAGGACTCTACACGATCAGTGATCACGGCACTACCCCTGGCCGGGTACTCGTGTTCGCCGCGGGCATTGGAGTGCTGGGATTGATTCACGGAGTTACCTTCGATAGCGTAGCTGCTGTCGGGAGCGCTGTTGGTGCGTGGCTCACTTGGCGTGCCGTCGGTGATTTGACGCCAGCCCACCCATTGAATCGCCGAGAGGTTGTTGTCGGTTTCGCCGTCTTCGGACTCGCTGGCGGCTTCTTCGCGCTCTTGAATTCCCTCAAACCGTCGCTGCCAATCACGTTTTTCGGGGCTACTATTGCCGTCGGCGGTGTCGTTGGTGCACCGCTGATTGGTAACCGATTTGTCGAGCAGTCGGAAGGTCGGTAGACTTACTCGACGTTTCGTGGGCCCGTCAGTTCATCCGGAGGAAAACGCTCGTGCAGATCTCACGCTCTGTTACAGCACGTCGTTCTTGGCAGCTATCAGTGGGATCACTTTCGGTTCCGATACCTCTTTCATCTGTACTGATCGTTAGATTGCTCGGTCAAGATTATGGACGATACACGCAAGGGCGAGTTCACGGAACTGCTTCCACCAGCGTCGTGAACGGACGAACGCACCGTATCTTCGTTTGAGTCGAGAGTTCACCGTTTCGCTCTGGCTCCGTTGGCCGTAGAGTTCAGTATCCAACCGAGCGTTCCACGCTTTCTGAAGTGAGGAAAATTCACGGTGTTTGATAAGTGGACGAACCCCGTTCTCGCGGGCCATCGCTCGAATCTGCTGATCGTCGTACCCCTTGTCTCCAAGCAAAACTCCGATTTCAGACACGTTGCGGTTGATGAGTGACGGTGCGATCTGCGTATCGTGTTTTCGGGTCGTTGTGACGTGGAGATCGAGGATCGCGTTTGCTCTCGTATCGACTAAGAGCGTGACTTTCAGCTGCTGAATCGTCAGCTTCGCCCGTTCGTATAGTACTTTGAGGCATGGATTCGGTCGAACCCCGAAGCGTTGATCCCTGCAACACCGTTAGTCGGGAGCAGTGCAACAGAGAGATTGAGAAGTACCCGCCAGACAGCCATATCGAGTCTATCAAACGCTTTGCACAGCGTTAACGGGGCAGGAAGTTCGGTGAGGTTGATCGCACTCCGAATACGAGGCATTTCAATGAGTTCGTCGAGGAGTGTTCGATAGGTCGTGTTCTTCCGAACTTTGAGACAGAGCAGAACGGCGTGCTGATGAAGCGTGTAGCGTTGTTTCGAATACTTTAAAGAATATCGTGAGACCGCTCGTTGAGCAAGGTGAAATGCTTCCTCGACAAACCGAAGTAACTGCGATTTTGGGAGGGTCTGCATTCACTCACACTATCGACTGAATCGTACCTCTCCATTGATTTCAACAGAGCCGAAGATAAAGCACCGTTCCCCCAGTGTAACAGCCATAATGGAGAATGGTGTATGGCCATATCGGCCATAGAAGACGCAACTATTTCGAACTCAGTGGCCTGAAAATCACAACCCAATTATCCAGAATTCGGCGTTGTACGGCCATATCACGCCAGAATTGGATTGGAAGGTCTCTAGAGTTTATTTATCCCCGATGGATGAGGGCAATCGGATGAGAATGAACGAGACACGCGCTTTGACGAAGCATTATGCGAATCTCGCCACAGTGCAGGGAGAGGCATATAGGTTGCATCGAATCGTTGTCGAGAAGATTATTATTTTATCAGATAGACAATGAAAACAGATACGGCATTAGCATCTGTTGTGATCGTGACCGCCCTCGCCGTCTGTACCGGACTGACGATGACGTGTGCTCTCTGTGTCCAGCCCCGACAGTTTCGACGAACCATCGGTGAACTCGATCGTCGACTTCTGGATGTCGCGCCTTATCTCGGCGCTGCGGCGCTGTTCTTCCTGCTGAAGCGAGCAACGCATAAGTACAGTCTGGAGATCTCGTATGCGCTTGACTGGGACATTACCGACGAACTCTACGCCGTCGAAGGCGAGCTCGTCGCCTCCCTTCAGGACATCGTCCCCGAGGCTACGCTAGGTTTCTTCTCGGCGATGTACATGTTCGGGTTCCCGTTCCTCCTGGTGACCGCACCGATCCTCTATTTCCTGTGGTCGTCCCAGCGCCACCTCAAGGAGTTGCTCATCGCGTACCTCTTCAATTACCTGCTCGGTTCGATCTGTTACACGTTGTTTATCGCGTACGGACCCCGCAACCACCTGTCGACCGTCGATGGCTTGATGTACTCCTTCTATCCGGAGACCCAGGAACTCACGTCGGCGGTCTCTGCGAACACGGACGTGTTCCCGTCGCTTCACACGTCGCTGTCGATCGTCGTCTTGCTGTTTGCTTGGCGGTCGCGCCGGGAGTCCCCACGGTGGTTCCCGATTGCATCGTTGGTGGTCACCTGTGTCGTCTTCTCGACGATGTACCTCGGCATTCACTGGTTACTCGATGTCGTGGCGGGCGTCGTGCTCGCGGTCGGATCCGTCTTCGCGGCCGAATGGATCGTCGCACGCGTGGAAGGCGATGCTGACCGGGTTGCTTCGTAGGATCGGTAGACGAGGCTCAATTTCGGCGTTTTCACTAACTCCACCGCCGGCCGAAAACCGACACACTGCGGTTGATTCTACAGATATCTAACCGTTCGGCGAAGATTGTAGACGGCGCACTTGAGTACCATCTCTCGGAACTCAAGGTGCCAGCTTCGTGCACGCACGGCGGAGCCGAGCGTGCGCTTGATCGACGAGAAGACGGTTTCTACCATCCATCGGCGATTGTACCAGAGTCTGCTCATCCGAGCGTTGTGAGCGAGGTCGAGAGATGAGTAGATCCGGTGTTTGATCAGCGGACGCACACCGTCTTCGCGGAGTTCATCACGGAACGGTTTCCCGTCGTAGCCACGGTCAGCAGCTAGTGAACGCAGGTCCTCGGCGTTGCGCCGAGCGACCTGCGGACCCATCTTGGCGTCGTGTTTCTTTGTGGTCGTGCAGTGAACATCGAAGATGTACAGCGTTTTCACGTCCACGAGGGCGGTGACTTTAGCGACCGAACGCGGTAGTGCGATCGCTGAGCGTAGTGGCGTGAAGGCTGATCACGGTCGAAGCCAGTTGCGTCGATTGCGGCGTGACCAGAGCGTTTCTCGGCGCATCAGCCGAGAAACGCTCGGTAGGTCTTCATCGGGATTTTCTCGAACCAATCACGCAACACCGTGTAATGGGGAAGTCGTGTGAGACCGAGTTCTTCAAGAATGCCGGGTATCTCGCTCAGGGGTTGAACAACAGTTCTAATTAATCTCGGCGCTGAGTAGGCCGAGTTCACTTTTATTGTAAGTGTAGCCGATGTATAGAAGACCCTGAGTTTCTAAATATATGATATTTTTATTGAGTTACTGAAATAAGACAGCAGGCTTGATGCCACTACTGCAGGCGACATTTCGGCGGTACGCGACTACACGTGAACTCATTGAATTCGATAGGAGTCTGTGACCTGCGTTCTTATTTATTATTTCTAGAACTCCAAAACGCCGAATCTGCGTGAAATTAGTTAGTTTACCGAAGTGAGTGGTTATCTTTGGTGTCTTAGCAGGCCCTCTTTTCGATTGAGATCCGTATCTGGAAACGGGTGTACGTCCATATCGCCTGTAAAGCATGCAACTCTCTCGAACTCAGCGGTTTGATTGGTGGAAACTAATTCCGCCGAATTTGGCGGTGTATGGCGGTATCAAGCCGGTATTGGATACAAAGGTCTCTATGGTTTATTTGCTCCCAGAAGAGAAAGGCACTCGAATGAGCATGATCGAAACGCACGGTCTGACGAAGCAGTATGGAAAATTCCCTGAATTATTATATTTCAAAAAAATTTAATATGAGTCGTCTCAGGCGTTTTGCCGGCCCAAAATTAACCCAGGGTAGCCTACTGCACATTGTATTTCGATTGTATCGACTCGTTGTCGAGAGGAGCAGGATATTCTCGGACCGACAATGAAATTAATCGCTGACCGTGGATTCGCGGAAATCTTTCCTGAGAACACACAAACTGCGTTTCAAAACGCACCCGAGCACGCTGATATGATCGAATTTGACCTCCGTCGATGTCGAAGTGGGGAAATTGTGGTTATCCATGATGGAATTTTGGATGCTGTTACTGACGCAAGTGGCCGAGTAGATAGCTTTTCGGCCACAGAGCTGGCGAATCTCAACGCCCTTAAATCCGGGCAGGGACCTCCGACGCTCGATAGCGTTCTTGATACCATTCCGTCGAGTGTCGGTCTCAACCTTGAGCTTAAAGAATATGGCTTAGCGGAAGATGTTGTGAAAGCGATTCGGGACAGAGAAGCCCATATCGTGATCTCGTCGGCAAATAAGGAGATTCTCCGAGAGGTAAGGGTGGTTGATCCGGACATCCCAACCGCACTCATCTTTGCAATAAATCCAGAGAAAAATCTCAAAACCGCGGAGGAATTGGGTTGCACTCACATTCAACCCCATTGGGTTATCTGTCTATCCACGGGTCTCATTGAGCGAGCACACAAGAAGAAGATGAAAACGTTCGTGTGGACGATAAATACTGACGTTGGGGCACAAATCCTTCGGAAATCCGGTGCTGACGGCGTGATTGCTGACCGTCCAGTGTCCGTTGGCCAGCTATCCTCGTATTCCTCACAAGAAGGAACAAAATTTGACCACTACTCCGTTCAGAAGATCGGCATCTCACTACTTCCAATCGCACTCAGTAGCATTACGTATCCGTTTGTTCTGGTCAGCTCTTGTCTCTCCCTCATCACCCAGAATTTTGGAACGATCCCACTCAATGCCACCGATAGCGGACGTGCAGGCCGTCTTATCACGCAAAGCAGTTCAACGGTGAAACGAAAGCTATCGGTCCTTCTGTGGAAAGGGAAAGCAGTAGCTATACGGAGTGATGGCCAATGGCGGGGAGTATTATATCTGACTAGTGTTCGCCGATTCTACTCCTCGATATTCAGCCGAGGAACGGTCCCTATTCAGTTTACAGGATCCGAGCCGGCGACCAAAGTGAACAAGCTCTGGAACAAGGCTCAGAACGGCGTTTTGTCAGTATATGCAGCAGTGACCGACAAGCTCCACAACGTTTCCCTGAGCAGATCAACCGTTATTGGTTGGTGGAGGCAATGAAGGTATTTGCTTCCACACTGAGTCGAGCGCAGAAGTCTGCAATTCTCGGTGGGGTTGTTGTCGCTGCCATCGCAATATATCTGCTCACCTATCAGTTTCTACCCGGCTTATTAGACACAACAAGACTCCTCCAATGGATCGATAGCTTCGGCATCTTTGCCCCGGTCATATTCGTTCTAATCCAGACTGCTCAAGTTATTTTTGCACCAATTCCCGGCCAGTTGCTAGCGTTGTCTGGCGGGTACCTCTTCGGACCAGTTTATGGCACAATCTATAGCTTACTCGGTGTCACAGTTGGGAGCAGTATCGCGTTCCTCCTCACAAAGCGGTATGGTCGGCCTCTCGTCGAACGAGTCCTCCATGAGGATGTGATAGCTGGTTTTGACGGGTTCATTGATCGAGTAGGACTCCCAGGCTTCATCGCCTTCATTATCATCCCTGGACTCCCGGACGACGCAGTGTGTTTCCTCGCCGGTCTCACCAAGTGGCGGCTCCGAACATTCATATTTGCCATTATCATCGGCCGCTTCCCCGCGTACGTTCTTACCGTCTACGCTGGTGGCGAATTGGCAAGTGGTCGATTTGTTGTGGGTGTCGTCCTCATCAGCGTCTTAGTAGTGCTTTCGGCCGTTGGTTATTTTAAACAACAGGAGATACAGAATTGGGTCTATCGCCTAGAGGAACGCATACGGTTTTGATCCGTGCAATAGTATCAATTATACTATTATAAGCGCCTTCGATGCTTTGAGGGTGGGGCCTGTTCGTGAACTCGGCCTCAAATCCATCAGGGTAGGCAGTAAATCCGCTCCTCGGCTTCAGCGTTCCAGACTTTAGGGCGAGCTGACTGTCACCCATCCGCCGAGACGACTGTTGGCCTCGACGGACGTACCGCAGACCGATGTTCTTCGCCGCACTGTAGTCCGCATTCGCTTCCGACCCACACTTCACGCACCGGAAGTCGTTGCGCGACGAGCGATTCTCGTCTGCCGTAAATCCGCACTTGGAACACCGCTTCGACGTGTACGCCGACTCGACTTGCATCACCGAGATACCGACGGCTTCGGCTTTGTACTCGACGTATTCGTAGAGCGTTCGGAACGCCCACTTGTGACCCCACGACGCACCGGTTCGGTCGCGGATATGGGTAGGTTCTCGAACGCGATTACCTACCCTTTTGGCCCTCAAGTCCTCAGATATCAGATCTACAAATCATCCCACGCCTTCCGCATTTGCTTTCCCGGATCCCTGATCAGGCTTTTGAATCCCTCTCTCACTACTGCTGCCGGATTTCGCCGAAACCTCACAAGAACTGGGATGATGTTATATTTCAATATTTTCAATGACGTAATAATAAACCATCCCACTGTGCATATGACGAAAGGGATACCAAATAGTGGTAACAGCGGGTCGAGATTTATCGCCGCTCCTTCGGCAATATACTCATCGGACAATTCAAGGATTGCGTAAGGAATGAAAAAAACAATGGCTAGTTTTCCCAGCCTGCTTGCCCGTTTATCCCAGGGACCCTCTTCAAACCGTTCTTCAACGTCGGCTTCTGCCTGACTGCGAATCTCTGCCGTTGTCTGAAGTTCAATCTGATCGATGGTAGCAGCATTCGTTGTGTCGGAGTCGTCTTCAATCTGGGCGCGAACCTCCTTGATCAGTTCCGCACGGTCGATATCGTTGAGTTCCCGGAGTCGCCCAACGACAATGGTAGTAGACGCGAGTATCGTCAAGAGTTCGTCATCCGACAGTTCGTCGAGCGCCATCTCGAACTGCCGGTCTGGATAGTCGGCAAGCAGTTGGAAATCCAAGAGACCCGATCTTACCCGTTCTCGAATTCGTTGTTGGTCCCGGCGTTTTTTCTCCTCATCGAGATCAGCAAAATCATCCCGTATTCTATTTCGCTGGGTTTTCGTGAGTAGTGAAGCCGACTTCCCCGCCATACTACACGGATACAGGGTATAGAGAGTTACTCTTTTCGGTTGAGGGCTGTATCTGGAATGTAGGTGTATCTCCCATACCGCCCGTATATCACGTAGCTACTCCGAACTCAGCGGTTTGGCTTCCGAAAATCAATTCACCAGAATTTAGCTGTATATGGCCGTACAAGGGTGGTATTGGATACAAAGGTCTGCACGCTTTATTTACATCAGAAGAGAAGGGTACCCGGATGAGCATTGATCGAAACACAGAGTCTGGCTCGGGTCCCTCAAACGATCGCCTACGAGGACTATTATGAGTGACCATCCAAACGTCGTATTTCTGGTTCTGAATACACTTCAACGGGACCGAGTTCCGCTCTACAACGATGACGTGACTTTCACCGAAAACCTCGAAGCGCTCGGCTCAGAGAGCGTGGTCTTCACTGACGCGGTCGCCCAAGCTCCGTGGCCCCTTCCTTCTCACGCGTCAATGTTCACCGGAACGTATCCCTGGGAACACGGAGCAACCCAACAGTCACCAATATTCGAATCGGCCACCGTTACACCCGTTGGGCGCGTCGCCGACGCAGGGTACCAAACAACTGGGTTCTCCCCGAATCCGTGGGTCTCGTCCTTTACTGGCCTTACAACCGGGTTCGACACTTGGGATGATTTCCTTACGCCAAGACGCTTCTCTCTTCCGGAGTTCGTAGCAAGCTCGCGAATTCTCGAATGGTGGTCAAATCAACGCTTTGAACGGCTCAAAGGCACCCTCACCGATCTCGCGGACTCGCTCTTCGAGGCTTGGTCCCGGTATCAGGATACCGACGCGGCTCAATCCAAGTGGGTCGTTGAGCAAGTACAGGCGTTCCTCGAAGATAGGAATCGTTTTTGCCCGTTTTTCCTCTATATAATTCTGCTCGACATCCACAAACCGTACTATCTGTCGGATCCATACCGCCAGCGTCACGCCCCGGATGTTGCCTCTCAGGAAGAATGTCAGATCACATTCCAGTACTTGAAGGCCGATATAACAGCTGACTTCGAGAGTTACACCGCGGGCGCCCCCGTCGCCAAGGACGGATATGGATTCCTTGACCTCGCCACTAGACAACTGCCGGCCACCCATCGGGACAGGTACTACAAACAGTTTCGCTACGTCGTCAATGAGTTCTGGCGCGTGGTCAGGGCGAAGTCGGAGTCAGAGCCTGCTAGTGCGACTTCAGCGGTGCGTCGGGAACTGGGGAGGAAACGAAGCCGGATCGAACGCTTGTGCGCTCGTTCCCGACCGACGAGAACTGCGAACGCGATTCGGTTGACTTCAAGGATCCCGTTGAAAACCGCCTTGCGAAATTTGACTATCTGTAGTGTCTGCATTAACGAAGGGGTCATTTCCGTGAGTGATCTGTGTTTGCAGAGAGTCGAAAATCGCTCGCTAACAGGTCTCGGAGGTGGATGCGTCTCGTGCAGCGCCGCCAAATAGTCGCGGGCTTTGTCGGCGCTGGCATTGTCCTCGCGGGACTGCTCTGGCAAACTGATTTGGAAGCGGTCCTCTCGGCGCTGAGCCAGGCGAACCCCCTGTGGACGGTGGTACTGTTCATGTTTGCGTGCCTATGGATCTTTGCATGGGGATTAACGCTCAGAACGGTCCTTAGCACCCTAGACGTGGGAATCTCCATAGGGAATTCAGGGATTGTCTACAGCGCGGTTGTGTTCGCGAACAACGTAACCCCGTTTGGGCAAGCCGGCGGCGAACCGGTCTCGGCGCTGACTATCTCAAGCGTAACCGATACCCAATATGAAAAGGGGCTCGCCGGTATTGCGACTGTTGACGTGTTGAACGTAGTCTCCTCGCTTGTGCTTGTATTCTTTGGGTTCGGTGTCTACGCGAGTTCGTTCACGCTGGTACCTCGCGTACGTTCGATCGTCGGTACGGGCCTCGGTGTCGCTGTAGTTATCATAGCTACGTTTGTGGTGGTATGGCGATACCGATCACGGCTCGTGGATCCAGTCGTGGGCGCGCTCGCAGGGATCGTAGCCAGTATTGGCGGGAGACTACCTGGGTCGGCATCCGTCACGAAGACCGATGTCACTGCTCGGATTGACGGATTCTTCGACCACCTCAAGAATATTAACGCTGACCGAAGCACGCTCGCAGTGGCGCTCGTGTTGTCAATGTCTGGATGGGTTCTCCAAAGTGTTGCACTTGCCGCCGCATTCAGGGCCATAGGCCCGGACATCTCGATTGCTGTTCTATTGTTCGTCATTCCGCTTGCCAACCTCGCAGGGTTTACCCCCGTCCCTGGTGGTCTTGGTGCCATTGAGGCCGCATTCGTCGCGCTGCTTGTCCCGACAACCGGCATTGATGCACCGACGGTGACTGCGAGTGTTCTACTGTTTCGGGCCGCAATCTACTGGATGCCTGTCTTGGTCGGTGGCACCTTCACGGCGGTTCAGGTAGGTGGGACGCTCGAATAACTACACGCTAGATACGCCGCGATCTTCACGATTTCGGTCACGAAATCACGTCTAATCGGTTAATTATGAGTATACTATCCATACAATCTGTTATTCAGCAACCTAGTCGACAGAGCCGTCGCACTCCTCGCCGGTCGCTCCTCTGGCTTCGACCTCACGGCAAGAGTCGTTACCGACTGGCGGCGAGACAGCCTTCCACAGCGCTGGGAAGTTTGTGAGGAGGATCAGCAAGGGGAACTAACGGTGCGACGCTGTGAGAGGTCACGCATCAGCCACTTCGTTAATGAAGGTCTCGTCCAACTGCTGTTTCAACACCCGGAGGTTTGCCGCCGCTTCGGCGCTGACGAGCTCTGTGAGCTGGTCGATGGTAATTTCGTCATCGTAGCAAGCGGCCGCAATCTCTTGGGTAACCGTGTCTTCGTCGGTCATCGGTCGCGCAGTTGATCGCGAGCGGCCGCGAACCGAACAGGATCTGTGTCGCCAGATGCAGCCATCTTGTTTGCTGACTGAAGCTGCGAGTCAATAAGGCGATTCTGCTGGCGTGACCACTCCTCATCGTCGTGCGTTCGAACGTACTCGGCCCAGCGCTTGATCATCGCACGCCGTTGCTCCGTGTTCCGGCGTTGATCGTCCTCAAACTCCTGTGAGTTCAGCATAGTAGTCCTCCACTCCAAGTTTGTTAACGTACGTTTCGAGTTGCTCCTTCCAGAACGATCGCTGGTAGGACACACCGACTTTCGGATGCGCGATCGAGCGGTTGTTGTCCAAGCTCACCGCCTGCTGCGCGTAGTAGTGTTTCACTTCCTTTGGTAACTCGTGTGATGGAAACGCCTCACGGACACGTCGTGGGCCGAGAGTCGCCGTGTGATAGTATCCGGGACGATCTCGATGTTCATCGCTGTCGTACTGAACGAGTTTGCGTCGCCCTGTACGGTCGTTCTCGAGCAGGTGGCCCAGTTGGGCAATTGTCCCATCGCGTGCATGCACTGGGCCACTCTCGTTCTCGATCAATTGCACCCGCACCCACCTCCTGACAGACCGTCACTATCGCAAATAAGGAAGATGTAGAGACGGTTCCACCGGTATCGTTCTTTATACACCCTGGTTTAACCAAAACGCAGGAAGCCAGACCGGTGTTTGAACCCGGACTCCATTCTTACCTTACCAAGACTGTGCGAAACGACTATACGCTAATACTACAATTTAGCTCCTAGCGAACCGCACGACAACGCCGACCCCCGTTCACCAATTGAACGGACTCTAAACGGCGCATCGGTCGCCGTTTAAATACACCCCGACGCCGCCCCTTGGATTTGAACCATCCAGAATTCGGATGGGCCCTGACGGATTCGAACCATCGACCACTCGGTTATGAGCCGAGCGCTCTAACCAGACTGAGCTAAGGGCCCTCCAGTCGGGAGGAATCGCGCGTCCTAATTAACGTTTGCTGTCCGGTCCGCGCCGGAGAAAACTGGGATCGATCGCTACGCGGTAAGTGCTTCGAGTTCCTCGGCGCTCAGTTCCTCCTCCAGTTCGTCTTCGCTGTGGGATTCGAGGACCTCCTCGCGTTCTTCGGCGTCGAGGTCGGTGACGGATTCGAAGTGGTGGCACATAGCACTCGACGCTACGCGCGTGCCGTCAATAAAGGCTGGTTCAGGCGATCCGACTGGTACCGATCCTGCCGATCGAACTCGAACGGCGCCAAGGACCGAAATCCGAGCGCAGGGTTCGTTATTCCTCCTCGTAATCCGCGAGCGTGTGGTCGTTCGACCCAGCATGGTGGCGCGTCGCAAGACCCGCGAGGTGCGGCGCCTCGGGGACGATGAGTTCCTCGCAGGCGGTCCGACAGGCGCCCGTGCTTCCGGGCAGACAGAAGACCGGCGTGTCGACCGCGATCCCGGCCGTCGCGCGCGAGGCCATCGCGCGAGTACCGATCTCGTCCCACGAAAGCGATCGGAACAGCTCGCCGAAGCCGGGGAGATCGCGTTCGAACAGCGACGAGGTGGCCTCGGGTGAGACGTCGTCTGCGGTGACACCCGTTCCGCCCGTGGTGACGACAACGTCGATATTCCGGCGAGCGACGAGGCCCCGAACCGCGGTCCGGATCGACGAGTAGTCGTCCCGGACCAGGAGGCGTTCGCGAACCTCGTGGCTCTCGGCCTCGAAACACTCCTGAACCGTGTCCCCGCCGGGGTCGTCCGGATCTTCTGCGGCGGCGCGGGAGCTCGAAACGGTCACGATCCCGACGTACAGCGGGTCGATGACGTCGTGGCCGTGGTGATCGGTGCTCCGTCGATCGTCATCCTCGGTTGCCATGTGGATACGTCGACCTCGGAGGGCGATAATAGCTCCCCCGAATCCGCCCGTTCTTGCGGCAGGGGTGCGGTTTCAGTCTTCCGACGAGGACGACTTCCGATCGGCGTCTGCACCGCCGTCAGAGCCGCCGGTATCGGTCGAAACGATGATCGTCTCGCCCATTCTCGCCGGCGCTCGATTGGCGAACGTCGACCAGTCGGCGTCCATCTCGGCGTCGGTGAGCAGACAGCCGTCGAGCCGAGATTTCAGTGCGGCCACGTCGAGGTTCCGGCCGATCAGCGCCAGTCGGACCTCGCGATCGCCCCACTCCTCGTCCCACGAAAGATCGGGCTGTCCCTCACGGTACAACTGTTGGCGCTGTTCGGGGAAGCTGGCGATCCACCGCCCCGTCACTTCGAGCGTCGTCTCCGAGCCGGCGTAGCTAATCGTGATAGCCTGTTTCTCGCGGCCGGCGATCCAGCACAGTCCCTTCGCGCGCACGAGTTTGGCCGGGAGGTCGGCGAGCAACTCCTCGAAGCGTTCGGGGTGGAGCGGACGCCTGCGGTGGTAGGTTTCGACCTGGAACCCGTACCGATCCTGCGGAGTGGGGTGTGCGTGATCGCCGTGATGATCGTGGTCATCGTGGTGATCGTGTCCGTGAGCGCCGTGGTTGTGCTCGTTGTCGTCCCGATCGATCTCGCTGCGATCGTCGTGACGACCGTCTTCGCTGCCGCTCCGATCGGCGGCCTCGATCGCCCGTTTCCAGCCCGCCGACTCGCTCGCGGCCTCGAGATCGAACCGATCGCTCTCCAGGATCGTCCCGGGATCGATCGCGCCGTACTCGGTCGTCGCGATCTCGGCGCGGGGCTGAAGCGTCTCGAGCAGGGCGACGACGCGATCGCGTTCGTCTGCGTCGACGAGATCGCACTTGTTCACGACCAGCAGATCGCAGAACTCCACCTGCTCGAGTAGCAGATCCGCGATCGGGCGCGCGCCGGTTTCGTCCGGCCCCTCGCGGATCGGCGCGTCCGCCGCCTCGGCAAACGTGTCGTAGAAGCGCCGCGCGTCGACGACCGTGACGACCGCGTCGAGGTCGTACGGTCCGCCCGCGGGTCCGCGGACGAACTGCCGGGCGATCGGCTCTGGTTCGCCGACGCCGGAGGCTTCGACGACGAGGGCGTCGAAGTCGTGTTCCTTCCACAGTCGAACGACCGATCGGGAGAGTTCGCTCCCGAGGCTACAGCAGATACAGCCGTTCTCGAGGGCGACGACTTCCTCGCCGGTGTCGAAGTCGGTTCGAGCTTCCACGAGGTCGGCGTCCACATTGATCGCACCGACGTCGTTGACCAGGACCGCGATGTCGCGGTCGGTCGATTCGAGCAGGCCCGACAGCAGGGTCGTCTTGCCGGCGCCGAGTTCGCCACAGAGGATCGTGACCGGAACTGCCATTACTCGTTCGCGAGCGCGAGTTCACGTCGCTCTTCCGGTTCGAAGGGATCGGCGTAGGCGTCCCAGTCCTCGTCCATCTCGGCGTCGGCGAGCAGACACTCGTCGAGCCGGTCGATCAATCGCTCGCCGTCGAACTTGCGACCGATGAACACGAGTCGGGTCAGGCGATCGCCCCACTCGTCGTCCCAGTCGTCCTCGAGACCGGGGCGGGCGGCGAAGAACTGCTGCCGTTCGGCTTCGGGAAGCGTCGCGAGCCACTTGCCCGACGATCCCGCCCGGACGGACGTGCCGGCCTTGTCGACGCCCATCGCGACGTCCTCTCGGCCGGCGCTCCAGAAGAATCCCTTCGCGCGAATCAGTTCGTCCGTGAGATCCGAGAGGACGGCGGCGATCCGCTCGGGGTGAAACGGACGGCGCCGTTCGTAGACGAACGACGCGACGCCGTGTTCCTCCTGCGGATCGTGGTGGTGCTCGTGCTGGAGTTCGTGTTTCCAGCCGGCGGAATTCTGTGCGCGCGAGAAATCGAAGCGATCGGTATCGAGGATCGCCTCGGGACCGACGTCGCCGAACTCGGTTCGGACGATCTCTGCCCGCGGCTGGAGTCGCTCGAGGACGGCCTCGATCTCCTCGAGCGCGTCGTCGGGCACGAGATCGCACTTGTTCACCAGGAGGACGTCGCAGAACTCGATCTGGTCGAGCAGGACCGCCTCCGGAACGCGCTCCGCATCCCCGGAGATCTCGTCTCCGGTCAACGCCGCGCCGGAGTCGAACGACTCCCAGAAGCTGTGGGCGTTGACGACCGTCACCATCGTGTCCAGTCGGTAGGTGTCGGTCGGATCGAAGTCGGCGTCCTCGAAGCCCATCGCGAAGGTCTGTGCGACGGGAATCGATTCCGAGATCCCCGACGATTCGACCAGCAGGTAGTCGAACTCGCGCCTGTCGGCGAGTCGACCGACTTCCTCCAGCATGTCGCCGCACAGGCGACAGCAGATGCAGCCGTTCGATAGCTCGATGACCTCCTCCTCGCCGCCGAGGTCGGACTGCTGCGTGACGTGTTCGGCGTCGACGTTCACCTCGCCCATGTCGTTGACGACGACGGCGACGTCGAGCCCGTGGTCGTCGGTCAGCACGCGATTCAGTACGGTAGTCTTTCCGGCACCGAGACTGCCGCTCAGGACGGTGACGGGGATTCGATCGTCGGTCACACCTCGGTTGTGAATCCCATATGAGGTTTTAATAATATTAATTATTACGGTTTGATTGGATCTCAAATAACAATGGCTATTATTTTGCAATTCAGAATTCATATATGGCCGTCGTCAGTGTTTCGATGCCCGACGCCCTCCTCGAGCAACTCGACGCGCTCGCGAAGGAGTACGAGTACACCGGTCGCAGCGAGGTCGTTCGCGAAGCGGCCCGATCGCTGCTCGCCGAGTTCGACGCCGAATCCCTCGAGGACAGCACCGTCGCGGGGATCGTCAGCGTTCGCTACCCCTTTGGCACGCGGAGCGTCGAGCGGCGTCTCACGGAACTTCGACACGATCACGACGCGGGAATCGTCTCGAACGACCACAGCCACGTCGACGACTACTGCCTAGAGGTGTTCGTCCTAGAGAGCGACCCGGCGGGCGTGTCGGCGTTCGTCAGCCGGTGTCGATCGATCGCTGACGTCGATCGCGTCGACTACTCACTGGTTCCACTAGACGGCGTCGAACGCCTGCAGGAGACGTAGCTACGGCCGCCGAAGGTCGTCGAGTCGATCGTCGAGGAGGTACTCCTCGCACCAGTTGATCCCCGCTCGTTGCTCAGTTTTCGGCGTTCGAAACCGGAGTGCCATCGTTTCGGTCGCAGCATCGGAAACTGGGACGAGATACTCGTCATCGTTGATCGGATCGTACACCGCGAAGTACTCCGCACAACCATCGTACTCCGTCCGATCGGACCCGCTCCCACGACGACGCGTACTCACCGTTTCGAACGCGACGGCCCCCTCATTCTTTCGATAGGCGGTCTTGCACTGAATTCTATGAAGTCGCCCGCCCACTTCGACGACCAGATCGTACGGTTCGGTATCGTAGGTGGGGACGAGAACGGGAACGTCGCGGACGGCAAACGCCGATTGGACGATCGCTTCCGTCGCCTGTCCGCGTTTCTGTGGTTGTTCGAGATCTTCGTAGCAGGCCGTTCGATCGGGCATGCATGGATTCGCCGCGGTATCGAATATAAACTACAGGGGCGGACCACCGTGAAGAGATACGTCAGAAGGCGGCTATTCGCTGCGCTCACCGACAGCGTCGTAGTACTGGCCTCGGGTGACCGTGTACCGGTGGAGATCAGCGACCGCGTCACCCATCGGCACCCAGTTTCGAAGTACCCCGTCGTACTGGCCGCCGTGAGCCTCGATGTACGTCTCGATCGCCCGTTTCGACTTCTCGTTGCCGTCGTTGTGGCCGGCGGTGACGAGTTCGAGGTCGAGGCGCTCGAAGGCGAGTCCCATCAGAGCCGCCGCCCGTTCGCCCGAGTAGCCGCGTCCCCAGAACGGTTTCCGCAGGATCAGTCCGAGTTGACCGGTCCGTCGCTCCCACTGACAGGTCAACCCCGTTATTCCGGCCAGTTCCCCCGCGCCGCCTTCACCCGCTCTGGGACGGACGACGTATTCGGCACCCTCCCTCTCGGCCCAGCGTTCCTCTGCATTCGCGATCTGTTCACGCGCGTCCATCACCGTCTGATACGGGGTCTGTGGGACGTACTCGAACACCTCGTCGAGGCCGTCGCCGTGTCGATCGGCGAAACAGTCGTACAACTCGAAGACGTCCGCGTTCTCGTGACAGAGCCGTTCGAGTCGAAGTCGATCGGTTTCGATTCGCTCCGGAAACATGTGTCACCGTTCCAACCGGTCGTGCAAATAGTTACCTGTGGTGTGCGACAGCCTCTCAAATGACGAGGGTCTCGTCGGTCAAACCCGGCAGTATTGACACGAACGACGAAGAAGCGCCGAAGCCAGGACTCGAACCTGGGACAACCTCGTTAACAGCGAGGTGCTCTACCATCTGAGCTACTTCGGCTCATCTTCACGTAGTGGGGAGTATTTGATAGGGCTTTCGTTTTCACCGTCCCGTGCCCGTGTTCGACACACTTTCACGCGCCGCACGAATACTTCTCACCAATGAGTGACGAGGACGCCGATCGCGACGACGGCGAGTCGGAGGCCCCGGACGCCGACTTCGAGGACGTCGTCGCCGCGGTTCGCGATCGAATCGACCCCGACGAGGAAGAGCACCGAGAACTCCGGGACGTCGCCGATCGACTGCTCGACCGCGCGGAGGTGGCAGCGACCGAGCGCTGTCCCGAGGCCGACGTGCTCCAGGTCGGTTCGACGGCCAGGGACACCTGGATCAGCGGCGACCGCGACATCGACGTCTTCGTCCGGTTTCCGCCGGACCTCGATCGGGAGACCCTCGAACGGTACGGGCTCGAGGTCGGCCACGAGACCCTCCCCGAAGGCCACGAAGAGTACGCTGAACATCCCTACGTGAAGGGGACCGTCGACGGGTTCGACGTCGACGTCGTCCCCTGTTTCCGACTCGAGTCGGCCACCGAGATCCGATCGGCGGTCGATCGGACGCCGTTTCACGCGCGATACCTCGAACGGCGCCTCGACGACGACCTCGCAGCCGACGTGCGACTCGCGAAACAGTTTCTGAAAGGCATCGGCGCCTACGGAAGCGACCTCCGGACGCGGGGATTTAGCGGCTACCTGACGGAGCTGCTCGTCCTCGAGTACGGCGGCTTTCGGCCGCTGTTCGAGGCGGCGGCCGACTGGCACCCGCCGGTCGAACTCGATCCCGAAGACCACGGACGGGCGCGCGAGACGGCGAAGCCGTCTCGGAATGAGGAGGTCGGCAACGCTGACCTCCCGTTCGACGATCCACTTGTCGTCATCGATCCGACCGACCCAGAGCGCAACGTCGCGGCAGTCTGCGACGCCGAAAACGTCGCCCGGCTGCAACACTACGCCCGCGAATTCCTCGCAGCGCCCGCCGCCGCGTACTTCGAACCCGCCGATCCCGACCCGCTCGACGAACCCGCGCTGCTCGAACACGTGGGGCGCCGGGGTACCACGCCCGTCGCGATCCGGTTCGACGCTCCCGACCTCGTCGACGACCAGCTTTACCCCCAGCTTCGCAAGTCGCTCGCCGGCGTCACCGGCGGGCTCGACGACCGCGGCTTCGACGTCTTCCGCGCGACGACGTTCGCAGACGACATCGCCGTTCTGTTCGTCGAACTCGCCGTCGCCGAGCGACCCGCCGTCGAACGCCACGAGGGGCCGCCGGTTCGCGTTCGCGGCCACGCGGAGGGGTTCTACGATGCATACGCCGACGATCCGAACGCTTACGGTCCGTTCATCGACGACGATCGGTACGTCACCGAGCGCGAACGCGAATTCACCACTGCACGCGCGTTCCTGGAGAGCGATCGACTGTTCGACGTCGCCCTCGGCACGCACGTCGAAACCGCACTGAAGGAGGAATACGAGGCGCTGATCGGCGAGGACGTGACCGCGTTGTTGCCGGAGTTCGGGACGGCCCTCGCGACGTACTTCGATCCCGAACCGTAGTCACCCGTCGAGGTCGACGTCAAGCCCGTGTTCGTCGACGACCGACTCGATGGTCGCTCTGGCGTCCCCGTCGGACGCGGAATCGGGTTCGAGTGGCTCGCGCCCGTCGAACGTCTCGTGGACGAGGGCGACGCTGTCGGCGAGCACGTCCAGCCCATAGCCGCCTTCGAGGACGATCGCGAGAGCGGCGTCCGTTTCGTCGGCCGTGGTTCGGAGCCGATCGGTCAGCAACGCGTAGGCTTCCGTCGAGAGTCGAATCCGCGAGATCGGATCGTGTTTGTGCGCATCGAACCCCGCGCTGACTAACAGGAGATCGGGATCGTATGCCCGGAGCGCGCTATCGATCGGCCCCTCGAACGCGGCGAGGTAGTCCGCGTCGTCGCTGCCGGCCGGCATCGGGAGGTTCATCGTCGTCCCCTCGCCCTCGCCGGTTCCCGTCTCGTCGATATCGCCGGTGCCAGGGTAGAGCCCCTGCTCGTGTATCGAGATGAAGAACACGTCCCCCCTGTCGTAGAAGATGTCCTGTGTGCCGTTCCCGTGGTGGACGTCCCAGTCGACGATCGCGACCCGATCGACGTCGAACTCGTCGTGATCCAGGGCGTACTGGGCGGCGACCGCGACGTTGTTGACGAAGCAAAAGCCCATCGCGTCGTCCTCGATCGCGTGGTGGCCCGGCGGTCGGCCGATCGAAAACGGGGTTTCTCGGCCGTCCGCGCCGTCCAGCGCCGCCTCGGCGGCCCAGCACGCGAGCCCGGTACTCTTGCAGGCCGCGTCCCACGTCGCTTCGACGGCGCTGGTGTCCGGGTCCCAGCTCCCGCCGCCGTCGGCACAAAACTCCCGCACCGACTCGAGGTAGTCGCGGTCGTGGACGGTCGCCAGCCGATCGATGTCGCAGGGATCGGCGTCGATGTACTCGACGCCGTGTTTCCGCTTCAACCCCTCTCGAATCGCCCGCAATCGGTCCGGTGCCTCGGGGTGGCGCGCGCCGGGATCGTGTGCGAGACAGTCCTCGCTGTAGCCGAATTGCATCTCACTCGAACAGCGAGAAGTACGTCTCGATGTCGTCGTCCGTGATCGTTCGCCGATCGGCGTGGTGTGCAAGGGTCGCCGCCGCCCGGGCGACGTTGTCCGCGTAATCCTCGAGGATGTCGGCGAGGGCGACGCGGGCATCCATCGAGACGCGATACCGGTCGTCGATCTCGAGGCGCGCGATCCGATCGACCGGGGCGACCGGTAGCTCGAGATCGTCCTTGTCGACGACCTGTTTGACCTCGAAGTCCGCCGCCATCAGCGTCTTTCGCCCGTCGGCGGTCGCTCGATCGGCGGCGCCGATCGCCAGCTCGCTCCCGTGGTCCTGAATTCGTTTCGCGAGCTCCTCCGACGCGTCGGCACTCACCCGAAGATCGCCCGCGTTCCGCCGGATGATCGTGTCAACCGGGGCGAACGGGAGTTCGACGTTCATATCATGATAGGCGAAGCTGACTCCCTTAACGCTTTTCCTAACCGCTCGATCGCGGTGCTCGCCGCCTCAGAACACGTCGTTCGCGTCGAGGCGACCGTCGCGGACGACGCCGCGTGCGGTCACTTCCTCGCCGAGGCCGACGTCGGTGTCGGTCGAGACGCTCATCGTCGTCTCCCCGTCGTCCAGGACGACCGGGTCCCCGGCCTGGACGACGACGCCGGTGAACTCGATCTCCTCGCCGTCGTCGGGAGCGTCCGTTCCACCATCGCCCCCATCGTCGGCGTTGGTCGACGGCTCCGTCGTTCCACTGGGATCCCCGTCGCCGTCGGAACCGCCGCCGCTATCGGAGAACGCGGCGAGCCCGCCGCTCGGCTCGCCCTCGCTGGATCCCTCGGTCCTATCGCCGCCGGTCGAATCGCCCTCCAGAACGGTGACCGTCGACCGCCATCCCGCCGACGCCTCGAGGTCGTCCTGCCAACCGTCCTGGATCTCGACGTCGGCCAGCGCGACCTCGTCGCCCGGCCCGACGTCGACGTCGGCCTTCTCGCCCCAGAGCGCGACGCGGATGTCGCCCGTCGCGTCCTGGACGCGGATGTTCCTGACCTGTCCCTCGGAGCCGTCGTCGCGGTCGAACGTGCGCTTGGGATCGGCGGAGCGAACGACGCCCGCGACGTCGACCGTCTGACCGATCTCCAGGGCCTCGATCGGGGTGCTCTCGGGAACGTACTCGACGTCCTCGTCGACCTCTTCGATCGCGCCGCGGTTGCCGACGTGGAGTTCCAGGGTTCCGTCGCGCTCGCGGACGTAGCCGTCGACGACCTCGACGGTCGAACCCGCGTCGAGTTCGTCGGCTCGATCGGCCTTTTCGTCCCAGAGGGTGACGCGCACGCGGCCGGTCGAGTCGCCGAGCGTGAGGTTCGACACTTTTCCCTCGGAGCCGTCGTCGCGATCGAACGTGCGGACGGCGTCGGTATCGAGCACGAGTCCGACGAGGTTGACGTTCGAGAGTCCCAGCGAGAGGTCCTCGACGGTGTGGGTGTCCGAGAGCTGAACGTCGATCTCGGTGTCCGCGTCGGGTTCGACATCGTCGACGCTAACCTCGACGCCGCTGTAACCCTCCTTCGGCCGGCCCTTGATTCGTAACACGTCGCCCGCTTCGAGTTCTTCGACCGCGGCCTCGGCGTGTTCGTCCCAGAACGCCGCTCGAATCGACCCGGTTTCGTCCGCGACCTCGACGTTGACGACGCGGCCGTCCTCGTCCTCGCCGTCGCGTTCGAACGTCCGGAGTTCGCCGATGCTCGTCACTTTGGCGACGAACTTCGCTTCCTCCATGCCGGGTTCGACGTCGGCGACCCCGCCGACCTCGCTCTCGCCGAGTTCGTGCGCGACGAGCATCGCGGCCGTCTCTTCGTCAGCGAGCCCCCCCATCTGCTCGACTTTGGCCTCGACCGCCTCGCGAAACTCCTCGAGAGAAACGTCGGCGTCGAGGTCTTCGTACACGCCCTCGATGTCGCTCATTCTTATGCTCGTGCATGCGTAGCCCGCGCATAAGCGTTGTCCATTCCGCCCGCCTGGAGCCGCTGTCGATCGATTCCGAAACGCCCTGACGGCGGGACGACGCGGTTCGCGTTCGAACTCATATTTCTCCTGGCTCCGCGCCCGTATATAAAATCTCGGCGTCTCGAGCCGCGGCGACCGATCCGCTCCCGATCGCAGGGGAACGAATACGACGACGTCCGGTCCTCGACGACGTCCTCCGCACCGGCGATCGCGGCGTGTGGGATATCGGTTCGTCTCCAACGTCGCGAAGAACGGAACTCGCTCGAGAGCGGTTCTCACGGGGAAAATTCGCAGGCGGCGGCCCGATCGCTTTCGAAAGGGCTTTAATGGTCACCCGGCTACGTTGAGTTGAGTCCTGATAGGGTAGTGGACTATCCTCTTGGCTTGCGGAGCCAGGGACCGGAGTTCAAATCTCCGTCAGGACGCTCACTCCTTGCGAGTGCTTCACGTTGTTCAGCGCTCGCTGCGTCGTTCGGTCCTGACGTGCCCAACGCTCGCATCCGCTCGCGTTGGACTCCGTCAGGACGCTTTTCACGCGGACAACGAGTCGATCGAACCGAGTACACAGGCGACAAAACGGCCCATAGCGTCCCCACTCCGGACAATTGAAACTGGGTGAGAGGAGTAAGCCCCCTTCTGTTCGTCCCGGCATTCGGCTGAGCGTCCGCGCCGTCCGCGGCGAGGCCGCGGGGCGTTCGGGCTACCACGGCGCGGACTTGCACCGGTGAGGGTTCGCCGTTCCATCGGTCCTCGGCCGTCTGTGTGCGGTCGGTCACGCCGAGTGCGTTCGACGGCTCGCGCCGTCTCACATCCGCGGTTCTCGTGCCGAAGGCACTCCGAACCGCGCTCGTAACCCGTGGGTTCGAACCACATGTTGCGACCACACGCTCTCTGCGGGTTAGCTCCCCTTCCTCTCGGTCGGGTTCGCTCGCGTCATCGATCGGGCCGAGACGTGTCGTTTCTGTTCCAGAGCCAGCGGTCTCCCGCTCCGGACTTGCGTCCGGTCACCTGCCCGAACAGGTGGGGGGACTTTCCTCGCGAGCGTGGGGCGCCCCGAAGGGACGGTCCACGGTATGCGATCGCACCGTTGCCGGTACGATCGTCGCGGCGGCCGGGCTCTCTCTCCCACATATCGTACGACCGTGACGCGAATAAGTCCCTCGGTCGCGACCGTAGCGGGGGTTCGAACCGAATGGAAGCGTTTTAGGAGAACTATTCCCATGTACATCTGTATGTCCCAGCGACAGGGCGTCGACCTCTCCTACGAGGACGGAGCGCGCGCGGTCGAACTCGCGCGCGAGGCCGTCGAATCTTACGTACGACACGGACAGCGAGAACAACCGGGCAGCATGCGCGAGGCCTTCTACGAGCGAACCGGTGCGTTCGTTCGACTGGAATCGACCCGCGGACGCGGGAGCCTCCGCGGCTGCGCCGGCGGCTACCGATCGGGCGAGCAACTCGGTCACGTGATCGTCGACGCGGCGATCGAAGCCGCGAGCGAGGATTCGTGTGGCTCCGAGGTCAGCCCCTCCGAGCTCCCCAACCTCACCGTCTCCGTGTGTGCGGTCAAGAACGTCCTCTTGACCGACGATCCGGTGGTGGATCTCGAACTCGGCATCCACGGCGTCGCCGTCGACGGCGGCGGCAAGAGCGGCTGGCTCTACCCGACCGTCCCCGTCGAAAACAACTGGAGCGCACACGAGTACCTCGATCGAACCTGTCGAAAGGCGGGACTGCCGCCGACCGCCTGGCAGAACGACGACGTCGTCGTGACGCTGTTCGAGGGGCAGGTGTTCCGCGAGCGGGCGGGCGACGGCAGCATCGAACAGGTCTAGCGCGACGGCGCGAGCGTCGGCTTACACCCGTCGCGACCGGCCGAGAGGCGCACCTGGGACGATTTCATGACCGTCGATCGTCGCGACGACGGTCGCGGTCGACGATACGAGTCGCCGATGGATACGAATCGGCCGCTCGGGTTATCTCCCACTCACGACGTCCCCGACGGAACGTTCGCTACACCGTTAGGTTCTCCTCCGGGAACGGACGGAACAACCGTACCCGGCTGGAAACCGCTCTTCGGAAGGATTACTCCTCGAAACCGCCGAACCCGACTACCTCCGCGTCCGCGAGACAACGATCGCTCGCCGCGTCGAGATCGAACTCGCGGACGACGTCGCCGTCGCGGACGAGCGGTTCGAGCAGCGCCTCGCCGTCCGCCGGCCCGTCCCGATCGGCCAGCGCGACGTGGTGGCCGCCGTCGGGGGTGCGGTAGACCTCCTTGACGCCCGAGAGCTTGCCGCGCTTCGAGATCGGCTCGCCGTCGTCGCCGGACTGCGTCCGGCTGCTCGAGGGATCGGACGATCCCTCGCTGATCTCGACGATGTCGAGGCTGAAGTCGATCGGGTCGCGGTTGGTGACGTAACTGCCGACGCCGAAGCCGTCGGCGACGTCCCGCAGCTCGCGGAGCCGATCGGGGTCGAGGCCGCCGCTGCAGAAGATGTCGACGTCCTCGTAGCCGCGCGCGTCGAGTTCCCAGCGCACCTCGCGGACGATGTGCCGGAAGTCGCCCCGGCGCGACCCCGTCGTGTCGATGCGGACGCCGTCTAAATCGTCACCCAGCGTCTCGGCGGCGAGCAGGCTCTCGCTTTTCTCGTCCCAGAACGTGTCGACGAGGGCGATCCGCGGCGTTTCCTCGGGAACGGCCTCGTCGAACGCCCGCCACGCGTCGGCCTGGTTTCCCTCGCCGAAACAGAACATGAGCGCGTGGGGCATCGTCCCGCTCGCCTCACGACCGAGGATCTCGCCTGCCGCGACGTGGGAGATGCCGTCGAGGCCGGCCAGCAGCGAGGAGCGCTCGACGATCGACGAGATCGACGGGTGAACGTGGCGCGCGCCGAACGAGAGCACGAGCGAGTCGGGCGCGGCCAGCCGGGCCTCCAGCGCGGCGGTCGCGAAGCCGCTCGCCTGGGACAACAGCCCGAGCAGCGACGTCTCGAGTTCGGCGAACTCGAGGTACGGGCCCTCGATCCGCACCACGGGACCGCCGTCGAACAGTTGGCCGTCCGGAAGCGCGTCGACGTCGACGTCGCGACCCTCGAACAGCGTCGCGACGTCCTCGACGCCGGTCAGGACCTGAAAGTCGCCGGTCGGGAACTGATCCGACGTTACCTCGGCGACAACGTGCGGGTTCTTCCCCGCGTGTTCGAGCGTCGATCGGGTGCGTTCGAAGTAAGCGTCGGTCGCGGATCCCTCGAGAATAGCGTCTGGCGGAACGGTTCCGAACGGGTTCGACATACCAGCAGTTTCCGATCGGAGGCAAAAAAGCTGCCCGTCTGCGGCGGCCGGTGCCGTCGATCCGGTTTTCGGGGATACCGAGCTACCCGGCGGAATCCCGCTAGCGATCGGCTACTGGCGGTTCGAGTCTGTGGACCTGAGCTGACCGCTATCCTCCGTCCTCGAACTCGCCGTCTCCGTGGGCGGATTCGAGTTTCGCGTCGAGGAAGGCGTCGAGCGCCTCGAACAGCAACACCAGGCTCAGCCAGAGCGCGATCAGGAGCGCGATGGCCTGGGTAACGGCGAACCAGGGCGGCCCGGGAAACAGCACGCTCGAGAGAGCGAATGAAGCGAACGTTACGAGGACGACCGCCGCGACGATCCGAACAGACAGCCAGGTCGCGAGTCGAACGGTCGATCCGGTGGAGTTCGGGCGGAACGCCGGCATACCGCTCCATCTCGGGACCGAGACGTGTTTCTTTCGGTTCGCACGTGAGTGATCATTGAGGGGCTGCTCGGCGGTCGTCTCGCCAGCCGGTGGCGATCAGGCGCCGATGGGCGCCGGTCCGGGTGACGACGAGGCGACAGTCGCGGGGGACGCGACCGCTGGCGTCGACGAAATGGACGCGTCGGCGTCGGCTTCGGCGCGGATCTCGTCGAGATCGTCCACCGTCGGGGCGCCGACGATCGTGACGGTATCGCCCGCGACGGTTACGCGGTAGGCGCCGGTGAAGGACTCGTCCTCGGCGATGCGGTAGATGCCGTCGTCGACTCGCTCCGCGCCGTTGTTCCCGAGTAACTCGCGGTACGCGTCGGCGAACTCGTCCGCGTCCGCCGTACTCTCCCACCGGAGGCGCCAGACGTGGCCCGTCCGATCGCCGTCCGCGTACGCCTGGAAGGCGTCGCCGGCCCAGCCGTCCGTGTACGAGTGGGAGTAGTTGTACGGCGAGAGGTCGGCCTCGCCGCCGACGATCGACGCGGGGTCGACGACCTCGTTGTCGACAAGGGTCGCGAACAGGGTCGCCTCGCCGATCGTCTCGGTCTGGACCTCGCCGCCGTCGTCCGTGATGGGGTCCCACTCGTCGGTCGATCGGTCCTCGATCTCGACGTCGACCGGTCGAGTATCGGGGTACCGTTCGGGGTGGATCAGTTGCGCCGTACTCGCGGGCCGCTCGTCGTGGGCTCGATCGACCCCGCGCCAGCCGTCGGCCTCGCGGAGGTGCGAGACGAACGTCGGCCCCTCGGAGTACGGCGCGTAGATCGAGAGGAAGAGCCCGACGTTGAACCGCCGATCGTCGGGCGCCGACACCGGGCGGTCGCGGTCGGGCAGACACTGCCACGTCCCGCCGCAGCGCCGGTCGTACAGCCGCGCCAGGAACTCCGCCTCGCCCTCGATGATCCCCAGTTCGGCACGGCGCTCGTCGATCGTCTCGCCGTCGCGGCCGAGTCCGAAGTGCTGGTCCTGGAGGGCGTGGGCCAGTTCGTGGGCCAGCACCCGGCGATCGATCCGTATCTCGTCGGGGTCGTCGGTAACGATGACGATCCGATCGTTCGCGTAGTAGCCCTGGACCGCGTCGCCGTAAAGGTCGTCCAGCGCGCGGTTCGGGTCCGCCCCTTCGTCGACGACGAACGCGCCGCGCCACAGCTCGTCGTCGAACCGCGAGGCCGGGTTGCTCTCGCCGCGGCGCTCGCGGTACTCCGCCCTGTCGATCACCTCGAGCTCCACGTCGCGCTCGTACTTGAGCCCGCGAAGGACCTCGATTCGGGCCATCGAACGGTACTTGACCGCCTCGAGCTGGCGTTCGGTGAGGCCGTCGCTCGCGTCGAACGCGAACTCGTCGTCGTGCGCGTAGTCGTCGACGGCGCCCAGTTCGCGATCGGTATCGAACTGTCCCGAACTCCCGGGAAGCGCACACCCCGACAGCACTACCAGCGCGACGGCCGCGAACAGTCTGGCCCGGCCCATTCGGTCTCCTTTCGAACGACGAATCCTAAGCTTCGTCGATCATGACCGTCGCGACCGCAATCGGCGCGATCGGATCGCGAGCGTCCCGGTCGAGAGCGAGAGGATCGCGACGGGGAGGCCGAATCCGGGGATCGACTCGCTGGATTCCGCGCCGCCGTCGCCGTCACCCGCCGTATCCCCGCCCTCGGCGCTCGCCGCGCCGGAGAATTCGAGCGTGTCCTCGCCCTCGGGTGCGGCGCCCGCCTCGATACCGTCGAGCGCGTCCACGGACGGCGCGCGGACGATCGTCACCGTCTCGTTGTCGACGTTGACGTAGTAGGCGCCGGGGTAGTCGTCGTCGATCTTGAACGTGTCCTGGCGGCCGTCGACGGGTTCGGCACCGTGGATGGCGAGCAGTCGGAGGTAGCCGTCGACGAACTCGTCGGCGTCCTCGGACGAGTTCCACTCGGTCCGCCACACGTAGCCGGCGTCGTCCGCCGCGGCGGTCGGATCGTCGATCTCGTCGACGTCGTCGGCGACGTACGTCACCAGTTCGTCGCCCGCCCAGCCGTCCGTGTACGACTGATCGTAGTCGATCTCGTCGACGTAGCCCTGCGCGTCGAGGTTGAGGAACGAGCCGCGATCGATTACCGATGGCTGGGACGGATCGATCGCGGTCCCGGCGAACATCGCGACCATCGCGGCCTCGCCGACCGTCTCGCTCGCGGGTTCGCCGTCGATCTCGAGTTGCCGCCACCCGTCGCTCGATCGGTCCTCGACGTCGATCGCGGCCGGGTCGCGATCCTCGCCGGGCCGGATCACTTCGGCCGTGCTGGCCGGCGGGTCGTCGTAGGCGTCGTTGACGGCCGCCCAGCCGCCCCGCTCGCGAAGGGTCTCGACGTAGTTGGGGCCGTCGTCGTACGGCTGAAAGACCGCGAAGTACATCCCCCAGTTGACCTCGGGGGGAACCGCCGGCTGTCCCTCGGGGAGCGTACACTCCCACTCGCCCTCGCAGCGCTTCTGGTACTCGGTTTCGACGGTGACGGCGTCACCCTCGACGAGCCCGTTCGTCGCGGCGTCGCGATCGATCGTCTCGCGGTCGAAACTCGTCAGGTTGAAGTGCTGGTCCTGGAGGGCGTGGACCAGCTCGTGGCCGAGGACGACTTCGTTCAGCTCGGGCTCGTCCGGGGTGTTCGAGACGATAACGATCCGATCGGTCTCGGGTTCGTAGTAGCCGTCGACCGCGCCGCCGTACAGCGTCTCCATGCCGCCGATCGCGCTCGAAGAGCGGTTGACCATAAACAGCGCCTCGTAGTTGACGTTCTCCTGAAGGCGTTCGGCCCCGCTCAGGTTGGCGACGACGTCGTGCTCGGACTCGAACTCGTCGCGGGAGACGACCTCGACCGGCACGTCGTCTTGGAAGGTCAACCCCCGGATCACCTCGACCCGGGCCATGGACCGGTAGACGACCGCCTCGAGCTCGTCGTCGTCAAGGCTGGCGTTGTCGCGGTCGTCGACGGGCAACTCGTCGTCGTACCAGTAGCCCTCGACGTAGCCGATCGTCTCTTCGGTCGAGGGATCGGGATCTCGCTCCTGTTCCTGCTCCTGGACGGCGCCAGCGGCGGCCAAGTCGGCCGAGGACCCGGCCTGCCGGGCCGTATCGACCGACGACGACTGCGGGCCGTCGGAGACCGGAGCGGTGCCGACCGCCGAAAGCGGAACCGCGAACAGTGACAGGACGACGAGGAGGGCGAGCAGCGGTGGGCGCGTCGATCTCATGGACGGGGATAGCGATCGGTACGGAGGCGACTGCAAAAAGCCCGGTGATCCGATCGGGGCGGCGTGTTCGAGTACCAGTGTGCGATAATTCCCGGTAACCGCCAAGTCGTCGCTTGAAACGCCACGAAAACCCCACCCGTGACGGCTGATCGGGCTGCCACTGCGGGTGGGACTGAAAGGGGCTGCCGGCATCCGGGAAGACGGGCGCAGTCCTTGCGAGCGGAGCGAGGGCTCTGCGAGACGCGAAGCGTCTCGCTGAGTAAGCACTGACCGAACGCAGTGAGGGAAGCGCGCAGCAAGCCCCTCGACCGGAGACCAACGGGAGAGCTGCTCTCCCGAACATCGCGGAAGCTTCGCTTCCGCTCAACGCCAGGGGCTTTCGCGGTGTTCTCGATCGCACCGGTCCAGAAAACGAAACCGCACACTGTGTAGATATCTATCGAATCGATCGCAGAAGGTTTGACGATGCTGTTCCTACGTTCACACATGCGCCTCGAACCCGACACCACCGCGATCGTCGTCGTCGACATGCAAAACGGGTTCTGTCACCCGGACGGGTCGCTGTACGCGCCGGGCAGCGAGGAGGTCATCGAACCGATCGCCGACCTCGCCTCGCGAGCTCGCGAGGCGGGGGCGCGAATCGTCTTCACGCGGGACGTCCACCCGCCCGACCAGTTCGACGACAACCATTACTACGACGAGTTCGAGCGCTGGGGCGAGCACGTCCTCGAAGGGTCCTGGGAGGCCGAGGTCGTCGAGGACCTACCGGTCGAGGAGGCCGACCACGTCGTCGAGAAGCACACCTACGACGCGTTCCAGAAGACGGAGTTGGAAGGGTGGCTCCGCGCCCGCGGCGTCACGGACCTGGTCTTCGCCGGAACCCTCGCGAACGTCTGCGTCCTCCACACCGCCGGCAGCGCCGGCCTGCGCGATTTCCGGCCGATCCTGGTCGAGGACTGCATCGGCGCGATCGAGGACGAGCACCACGAGTACGCACTCGATCACGCCGACTGGCTGTTCGGCGAGATCGTCTCGCTCGACGATCTCGACTTCGTCGACTGAGTCCCGGCGAGGGGCGCGACGGCCGTCGATCGGCCTCCCTCGACGATCGCGTCGGCGCGGAACTGAGACTGTTTTCACCCTCGCGTTCTAACGCCCACCGATGACAGGAGTTCGGATCGGTCGAGACCGACAGGAAGCGGGGCGAATCGATCGAACGGCGACGGTGTTCGGCACGCGCATCCGGACAGGGGACGAGCGATGAACGCGCGGCGGCTCCGATCGATCTACGCGCTGGGGATCGGCCTGAACGTGATCGCGCTGGTGTACGCGGCGATGGACGGCTCGCCGCTGTTCGCGGTGACGTTCGGCCTCGTCGTCGTCTACCTCGGCCTCCGGTACTGGATGATCGGCCGGGACTGACCGGTTCCGACGGAGTTCGGCGCCGACGGAACCGATCGGACTCGCGCGACTCGAACGTCGCCGATCGGCCCACTCTCGGAAAGACGAGGCACCGAACCACAGGCTAATACTCCTCCGGGTTAGACGGCGAGTCATGGATCGTCAGCGACGGCTCGTCGTCGGCTACGTCGGTCTCGTCGTCGCCGTCCTGGCCGCCTACATCGCCATCTACAACTACGGGATGGCCGTCTGGGAGGGGAATCCGCAGCCGATCCACCGATCGGTTCAGGGGATCGTGCAGACGGTGACGACCGTCGGCTACGGCGGTGACGCCCCGCACACCAGCCCGCAGATGAACTACTTCCTCTCGATCGTCCAGCTTTCAAGTCTCGTGCTCATCTTCGCGGCGCTGCCGGTGCTCGTCGTGCCCCTGTTCGAGGACGCCTTCCGGACGACCGCGCCGACGGCCGTCAGCGGTCTCGAGGATCACATCGTCATCTGCAACTACGGCCCCCGGGAGGAGGTCCTGATCGAGGAACTCCTCCGCCGCGACGTCGACTACGTGATCGTCCACGCCGATCGGGACGTCGCGACGGACCTGTACACCGACGGCTACTCGGTGATCTACGGGAACCCCGAGCAGGACGAGACGCTCGAACGCGCCCGCCTCGAGCACGCGAGGACGTTGATCGTCGACATCGACGACGAGACGAATCCGAGCGTCCTGCTCGCCGGCTGGGAGGTCGATCCCGACGCTCGGGCGATCAGCATCGTCGAGGAGCCCGAGCGCGCCGACTACCACCGGTACGCCGGCGCGGATCACGTCTTCGCGCCGCGGGAAGCGCTCGGCGAGAACCTCGCGGACAAGGCTATCGGCGCGTTCTCCCCGGAGGCGGTCGAGGCCATCTCGATCGACGAGGAGTTCGAAGTCGCCGAATTCCCGCTTCAGAGCGGGAGCGAGCTGATCGGTCGGACGATCGTCGACAGCGGCATCCGCGAGCAGACGGGCGCGGCCGTCATCGGCGCGTGGTACCGCGGGACGTTCGAGAGTCCGCCGCCGGCCGACGCGCGGTTCGACGCCCGAAGTATCATCCTCGCGGCCGGCACCGAGCCCGAACTCGATCGGCTGAAAGAGATGACCCTCACGGAGCGGCGACCGCACCAAGGACACGTCGTGGTCGTCGGGATGGGCGTCGTCGGGCGGACGATCGCCGCCGAACTCGACGCCGCCGGGCTCTCGTACGCGACGGTCGATCTCGCGAGCGGGCCGGACGTCGACGTCGTCGGCGAGGCGACCGATCGGGACGTCCTGGAGGCCGCGGGCGCCGACGAGGCGGCGACTGTCGTCCTCGCGCTCCCGGACGACGCGGCGACCATCTTCGCCGCGTTCGTCGTTCGCGAACTGAATCCCGCCGTCGAACTCATCGCCCGGGCGGACAACGTCGAGAGCGTCTCCAAGCTGTACAGCGCCGGGGCGGACTACGCCCTCTCGCTCGCGACGGTCAGCGGCCGTATGCTCGCGTCGATCGTCCTCGACGAGCGGATCATCTCGCCGAGCACGCAGATCAAACTCGTCCGAACGCCGATCGCGATCGACGAGCCGCGATCGCTCGCGGACCTGCGCATCCGGAACCGGACCGGGTGTACCGTGGTCGTCGTCGAACGGGTCGACGAGGCGGTCACGGACCTCCACGGCGATTTCGTCGTCGAGCCGGGGGACGAACTCGTGGTCGCCGGCACCGACCCGAACATCGATCGGTTCCTGACGACGTTCGCCTGAGTCGGGCCCGTTCGCGGACGGTCGTCTCGCTCGCCGACGTAAAGAGCGTGTATCCGTTCAGCCCTAGTCCTATCGGGCGGAGGATCGATCGGTCTCCCGATGCTCGATTCGGTCCCCGCCTACGTCGAAGCGGCCATCTACTGCTACTTCGGCCTCGTGGCCGTCCTCGGTTGCTACCTGTATCACTGGCTCTGGCGGGACGCGCGATCGACCGAACGGGTCCGAGCGGAGGGGCGAGCGTAACTCGCCGCTCCTCGGAGCGCAGCCATCTCCGTCGACGGTTCCGGTGGCGATCGATCGCGGATCCCCGTCTCGATCACTCCTCCCGGAAGATCCGGTATGCCCCCTGGCCGGTCGCGACCTCGCGCGTCTCCCCGTCCGGCGTGGTGCTCTCGACCGTCACCTCGCTGACGCCGACGGTGCTGCCGACCCGGATCACGTCCGCCGTCGCCGTGAGATCGCCCGTCGCGGGTCGGAGGTAGTTGACGTTCAGGTTGATCGTCGCGATGTTCGCGGCGATCGGGTTCTCGAGGTCGGTCCGGAGGACGAACCCGCCCGCGGTGTCGATGAGCGTCGCCGCGATACCGCCGTGGATGTCCGGCCGGGCGTCCTCGTCGGCGTAGGGGCGGACGTTGGTCAGTTTGTCGTCATAGGGAATCGAGAGCGTCATCGTGCCAGGGCCGATGTCGTCGACGGTCGTCCCGATCCACGAGAGGAACTCCTGGTACTCCTCGATGTATCCCTGCAGCAGCGCCTCCAGGTCGTCGTAATCCTCGATCGAATCCGGTGGTTCCGGGCCCATGCCCCCTCGTCCGCTCGCGGCCCTTTTGACCCCTGCGCTTCGCGGGTTTCCCGTTGTCGACGGTTCATTCGAGTCGGGTCGCAGACGGGCCGACGCTTCGGGCGCGACGGTGGCACCGATCGTCGGCGACCACCGTCGCACTCGTGTCTACAGCCAGTTCGAATCGAAAACGCGGCCGATCGAGGAGAGACTGCTACTGCCAGTCGTCCAGTTCGGCGACCGCGGCTGCCGAGATCCACCGCGTCGACGGATGCGTGACGCTACACAGGATGAATACGCGGCCCGTGATCATGTAAAGTTCGTCACCGGGGATGGCCTCCGGTCCGGACATCCGTTCGCTCTCGCGCGGCGTATCGTCGGCGTTCGAAATGGTCATCGATCTTCCACTCGGTACTATACACCGGCGATCGAGATGACCTCGACGCTTGGTGTACCAAGGTCCTCGAACACGCCACGATTCGTCGATCCTGCGGTGAGTGGGTACGACCTCGCTCCACGGACGATCGGTCACCGCTGGGTCGTTGGTTCCGAGGTGAGGACCGTGTGTCGGGCGAGGTTTGCGACCGCGCGCCTGAGGCGCTCGGTCATCGCTTGACTCGAAATATCGAGTTCGTCGGCCAGGTCGGCCGTGGAACACTGCCGCGGAATGTCGTAGTATCCCCGGTCGACCGCGAGCGACAGCGCCTCGCGTTGCGCGTCGGTCAGCCCGAACCACGGGTCGTCCCCCGGTTCGGCGCCGTGAAATATCCGCTCGACGTGGATGTTGACGTCGTCGCGATCGCACCGGCGTCTGAATCCGGAGAGGTACTCGTGTTCGGCGAACCGGACGACGAACTCCCAGTGTTGGTCTCGACAGACGGCCCGGAGAATCTGTCCGCCGTAAGCCTCGATATCGTGGAAGACGGTGTCCGAATCGGGCTGCCACTCGATCGCGACCAGCGTCGCGTCGTCGAGCCGATCGACGATTTCGACGGTTTCGACGGCGCCGTGATCGCGGAGCGACTCGACGACCCGATCGGGCGTCTCGGCGTAGATCCAGAAGAACGGGATCGGCCGTTCGCCGCTCGGAACGAGCGTTTCGAGTTCCACGGTACTCTCGTCCTCGATGTGAAGCGCCATGCCGAATTCGGAGTGAACGACCGGCGTACGGAAGCGGAGGATGACAACCATTCCTCGACACCGTCTATGCGGTTCACGGTGTTAGTACCGTATGACCGAGAACGAAACAGTCGGCGGGCCGTGAACGATAGCCACGACGACCGTCATCGCCCGCACGATGGCCCGCCGCGAACCGCCACGTCGACTCGATCGCCCACCGCGAACGATCGATCCGGACAGATCAGCTTGGCGCCGAAGTCGGCATCGCGAGCGCAGAACAGCGACAGTCCGGTGATCGGCTCGCCGTTCGCAGTGACGGTCACGTCGTCCCAGGCGATCGCCCGACCGTCGACGACGCCGAGACGATCGCCGTTCAGCGAGACCGAATCGCCGTCCGCGACAGAACGCCCGCGGCCGAGCAGGCCGCCGCCGTCGTAGTGGGGGAGGCCGCCGTCGAGAACCCCGCCTGCGTCGAAGCGTCGTTCCTCGCCGCTCGGTGCACCGACGTCCGCGCGAACGCCGACGAACGTCTCGTCGGGGTCCGGGTGGGCGGGCGCGTCGAGGACGGCGTAGGTGTCGCCGGTCTCGACGACGGTTCCGGTCCCGTTCCACGCGAGCGGGCGAACGTCGATTCCGAGATCGATCGGGAGCGATCCCGACGCCCGGTAGGGGTCCCGATCGGGCGCCCGGAAGCCGACGTGAAGGTGGTTGTCGACCCACGGCGCGAAGAAGCCGGCGCGGACGAGGGCGCCGAGAGAATCGCCGCGATCGACGCGATCGCCCGCGTCAACCGACGGCTCGACGTGCAGCACGCGGGCCGTCATCCCCGCTACGTCGCCCGGCCCGTCGCACTCGAGCAGGATCAGGTGGTCGTGCTCGGGCGCGTAGGGTTTCGGCGGCGCCCTCACGGTCCGGGTCTCGATCACCGTTCCGGAGACCGGACTCGGCGCGGCGCTGGTTCTGCCGTCGCGAAGGGTGCCGGGGTACAGGTCGATCGCACGACCCTCGTCGTGGGCGCGGTACGGCGAGTTGTACAGCGAGAATCGTTCGTACTGGCTCAGCAGCGACGGGGGTAACGTGACGACCATCGAGACACCGGTGGGTCGCACGTGGGCGCCGGGAGCGTTTAGGTGCACCGGGACGAACGGCCCCCATGCGCGTGTTCCGCGGGCGGGCGCCGACGATCGACGCCGATCGCGATCTGAGCCGACGGCTCCTCTCGGTCGCGACCGGCGGCGAGCGCGCGGTTCGCGTCTGGCGCCCGCACCGGCAGGTCGCCTTCGGCCGCCGAGACACCCGTCGCGATGGCTACGAGCGAGCCGGCGAGGCCGCGCGGACGCACGGATTCCCGCCGGTCGAGCGCGACGTCGGCGGGCGAGCGGTCGCCTACGACGGGGAGACGACGATCGCGTTCGCGCGAGCCGAACCGATCGCGGACTTCCGCCAGGGGACGTCGGAGCGGTACGAGGCGCTTACGGCCGCGCTGGAGACGGTTCTCAGTGAGTCCGGACTCGACGTCGAGCGGGGCGAACCGGCCGACTCCTTCTGTCCCGGCACGCACTCGCTGTCGACGATCGGCGCCGCCGGAACCCGGCGGAAAGTCGTCGGGATCGCCCAGCGCGTTCGGCGCGACGCCGCGCTCGTCGCCGGCATCGTGCTCGTCGCCAACCGCGACGAACTCGCGGCCGTCCTCGACGCCGTCTACGACGCGCTCGGAGTCCCGTTCGATCCGTCGTCCGTCGGAAGCGTTCGGGACGGCGGCGAATCGACCGACCCCGACCGACTTCGACGGGCGGTCGAGGACGCGCTCGTCGACGCGGATCCCGACGCCGAGTCGATCGTCCTCGAGCGCGTCGACGAGACCGGCGAGCGGGGCGGTCCGCGGGACTCCTGATCCGGTTTACGCCCAGCCGATCGTCCGGCGTCCACAACCACTGCGTCTACGAGCTGCCGCGACGACGGGTTCGTCCGAGGAGCGACGGATCCGGCCCGTTGCTCCGTCTGGCGGCGATTCGAGCGGTCTCGTGGGCCGTCGAGTCGGGAACCGTATCACCGCTCCGTCTTGCGATACTTCGTTCTTGAAAATGGTCGGAAAATATATGGCCTGCGCCGGAACACGTCTGAACGCCGGTGGCGTCCCGCCGGGTCGGACGGCCCGGTGCGGTCTCGACAGGGAACAGGGACACGGATCGTGCGAGCGGAGCGGTTCTCGCCTCGCACGCGGCGTCACCGCGGGACGAGCGTTCTCCGGATGCCTCCGCAGCGACCTGGAGCCGAGCGTCCGCCGATCGGCGATCCGCGACGCGATCGAGCGCCGCTCCGAAACCGATCGGTACCGAGGTCGACACGCGTTACTCGGTAGCATCGGAGACATGGTTTTTGGTAATCACACATAGACATAAGTGAGTGTGGCACGATTCGTCACATGGAAGCCGTACGCGGTCGCCGCTCGGGACGGACAGCGAACCGTCTCCGGCGCACCGCCGCGACGCAGCTTCCGAGTTACCGATCGAAGCCATGGTTGCACACGTTTCGCCGGGGGAAGCCTGTCGACCGAAACCGCCGAATCGCTCGCCGCGACCGCCCGCAGCCCCGCGCCGTCGCCGGCCGCGAGACGAGGCGCGATCACGATGAGCGACGATCTCGAGGCGGGCAACCAGGCGTGGCCGTTCGTCAATTGCCCCTACTGTTCGACGCCGATCTCGATCGTCACCGTCATCGGCCCGACGGACGGGATCGCGGCCCCCTGTGGCTGTCGCGTGTCTCCCGCCTTTTTCGAGGACGTGTAGCCATCAGGATCCATCCACATTATCCGCACGACCGGACGAACACTCGTCGCCCTGTCCCGCGGCCCGTCCGGCGGAGGGTCGCTACTCCTCGTCCTGTTCCCGCAATTCTTCGCTCGCCGCCCGGACCTCCCGCATCACCGACGAGATGCGCTCTTCGGCCTCGAGTTCCTCCTCGACGGAGAGATCGACGCCCTCGACCTCGAGGAGGAACTTCGCGACCTCCGTCGCCTCGTACATCACGTCGTCGAGCTCTTCGGCGGTGAAGAAGTCGCACATCGCGCCGTACAGAAAGGTCGCGCCGGCCTTGCGCACCTTCTCCTCGAACGAAGATCGCGCCTGGTTGACCGCCTGGGGTGTGTACGTGTCGGTCATGAAGGGGACGAGTTCGGGCAGGTTTTCCCCGATCTTGGTCATCTCGACGCCCGTCTCCGTCCGAAAGTCCGAGCAGAGCCGGGCGATCGCCCATTCGCGGGCCGTGACGTACGTTCGATCGCGGAGGAACTCGTTGACCCGATCGTACTGGGCGCCGTCCATCTTCTTGAAGCGGGCGTACTTTCGGACGTCCTCAGGGACGTCGGATCCCTCCGGCTCGGGGTCCGGAACGCCCGGCATCGCCGCGCTCTCCGCGTCGGCGGCGGCGTCGCGCTCGGTCGCGTCCGTCTCGGCGGCCGTCGCGTCGGTTTCGTCGACGGCAGTGCCGTCGTCACCGTCGTCGCGGGCCTCCGTCGGAGTCTCGGCATCCGCAGCCGTTCCGACCGATCGATCGCCGTCGCGGTCCGGCCGATCGGGCCCGGACCGATCGACTGTCTCGTTGCCGTCCATAGAGTGGCATTCCGAAACGGAACGCAAAAGGGTTCCCTTCGATTCTCGCCGTCGATCAGACCGTAGTGGAATGGATATGCGACCGCCTTGAACACCACGAAAGCCCCTGGGCCGCTCGACTCCCAGGACTCGCTGCGCTCCTCACTTCGCTGCGGTGCTTACTTCGTCCGGGATCGCCGAGCGGCCCAGCCCCTTTCATTCCCACCCACAGTGGCTGACCGGCAAGCCGACACGGGTGGGAATGAAAGCCCCTGCCGGTTTCCGGGAAGACGGACGAAGTAAGCACTGACCGAACGAAGTGAGGGAAGCGCGCAGCGAGGCCCTCGACCGGAAACCGGCAGGGGCTTTCGTGGTGTTCTCGAATGCGGCTGCTCGGAGCACCATTCGAATGTGAACGGAGCCGATCGCCCGAGATAGCGGGGAAACCGACCCTTAGAGTTCGAGCCGTTCGACTTCCTCCCAGGTCGTCTCGTCGAGGACGACGACCTCGCTCTCGCCGAAGACGTAGAGGTAGTCGTCGACGTACATCGCGCGGGTGCCGTGGCCGCCGACGTCGACGCGGGCGACCTCTTCGAGTTCGCCGCCCTCGTAGCTGAACACGTAGCTGTGTTCGCTGCCGGGGACGAAGAAGACGCCGTGCTCTTCGTCCTGCAGGAAGGCGGTGTGCGTTCGGCTGACGTCGCTGTAGTGCTCGTCGTCGAGGATCACTGAGTCGCGTTCGATCGGGTCCGCGGGATCGGTCACGTCGAACAGCGAGAGTTTGGGCTGGCGCTCCTCCTGGCCGACGCCGAGTACGAGGTCCTCTTCGAGCGGATGGAGGTACTCGGAGAAGCCCGGCAGTTTGAGTTCGCCGTCGACGGTCGGGTTCGTCGGATCGGAGAGGTTGAGCGTGTAAAACGGATCGATCTCTCGGAAGGTGACGACGTACCCCTCGTCGCCCTCGAAGCGGACGGAGTAGATCCGCTCGTCGACGCCGAGGCCCGTCACCTCGCCGACGACCTCCATGTTCGAATCGAGGACGTAGACGTCGTTTTCGGAGTCGACGCCGTGGCTTCCGGGGATCGTCGTCGCGATGCGGACGTGGTCGTCGTGTTCGTCCATCGAGAACTGGTTGAGCGGATAACCCGGTACCTCGCCGCTGCCGTCGGCGGTCAGGTTGTCGGCGGTGATATCGATCCTGACGATCCCGGTTCGGGTGAGGTTCCGGTGGTTTTCTTCGACGTACGACTTCAGACCCTCGTCCAAGCGTTGTCGGGCGTCCCTGCGTTCGTCGTCGTCCATCCCCTGGAACCAGTCGTCGAGGATCTCGCGGAGCTCGACGGTCTTCGCGCGGTGGGAGATGTCGAGCTCGTCGAGCGTCCGGAGGCGATCGCGGGTCTCCCGGTCGAACAGGTCGGCGGCGTCGCCGCTCGCCAGGTACGACTGCATGAGGTCGTACTCGGGGGTCGAGCGGGTGTACGAGAGGTAGATCGCGTTCTCGGAGACGTACGTCGCCGCGTGGCGCTGGGAGCCGACGACGCTCTCCTCGCTCTCGACGTCTCCAGACGCCGGCTCGACGCGCATCGCGGTGTAGACGACGTCGGCGTCGGACGGCGCGTTCGGTCGGACGATGTCGGTGCAGTCGATGGGCTCGCCCTCGAGCGGTTCGATCGGACACGGGTTGCTACCCGGCCGATCGACGAGGACGAGGTAGAGGTCGCCGTCGTAGAGGCGCGCGGTCTCGATCCGCGCGTCGAGGGTCTTGCGCCACAGTTCCTCGGGGTTCGCCGGGTCGCTCACGTCGTAGCCGGCGACCTGGTCGTGGCCGAGGACGACGAGCGTGTCGTTGGCGAGCAGTAGCTGGCCCGAGATCGGGATCGAGCCGACGGTCTCCGGATTCGCGGGATCGCGCACGTCGACGACGGACGTCTCGTCCCAGCGCGAGACGTACCGGACGTTCGCGTAGTAGACCGACTCGCCGTCGGTCTTCAGGACGTCCGGCTCGTCGAGCGCCGCCTCCTGGACGTTCGTTTCGGAGTGGCGACGATCGCCGGCGGCCTCGTCGCCTGACGAAGAGCGGGCGGCGGCAGCGTCACCGTCGGCACCGTTCGCGCCGCCGCCGTCGTCAGCCGCTTCAGCGGCGTCTGTTTCGACCGCTGCGTCGTCAGCACCGCCGCTCGTGTTCGTCGACCCGCCCATGATGTAGGCGCCCGATCGATCGTTCTGGAAGTACGCGGCGAACGCCTCGTCGGACTCGAACGTCGAGAGTTCGGGGGCATCCGAGCCGTCAAGCGGGGTTCGGTCGGATTCCGGTTCCTCTCGCTCCGCGCTTGCGGTCGGCGTTCCGTCGAACACGCCCGCGAGTCCGGCACCGATCGCCGACCCGACGAGCAACGCGGCGAGCGCGATCGCGAGTACCGTCGTTCTATCTGCCATGTACGAGCTATCGTATCACTGTGATAAACAAACAGCGGTAGGTGAAACGCCGATTTCACCAAGTAGAGCGCGTAAACCGCGAGCCCGTCCCGTAGAGTTGTACCGGATTTAAGTTCGTGAAGGACATCCGGTACGGTATGACACAGACACCGGTCATCGTCGAGGCAGTTCGAACGCCGCAGGGGAAAGAAGACGGCGTCTTCGCCGACGTTCGCAGCGAAGACCTCTCGGTGCCGCTGATCGACGAGATTCTCGCGGAGACGGGGCTCTCGGGCGAGGAGATCGACGACCTCATGTGGGGCTGCGCGCAGCAGCGCGGCGAGCAGGGCAACAACCTGGCCCGCGTCATCGCCCTCCTGTCCGAACTGGGTGAGAACGTCCCCGCGACGACGATCAACCGCTGGTGCGCCTCCTCGATGCAGGCGGTCATCTCCGCGTCGGACGCGATCGCCGCGGGGAACCGCGACGCCGTCATCGCCGGCGGCGTGGAGTCGATGAGCCGGGTTCCAATGGGCGAGAACACCCATAACGTCCACCCGCGACTGGCCGAACTCTACAACATCGGCGAGCTCCAGATGGGGATGACCGCCGAGAAGGTCGCCGAGGAGTACGACGTCAGCCGCGAGAAACAGGACGAGTACGCCGCCCGGAGCCAACAGCGCGCCGCCGAGGCGACCGAGGAGGGTCGGTTCGACGGCGAGATCGTCCCGATCGAGACCGAGGACGGTACCGTCTCCGAGGACGAGGGCATCCGACCGGGGACCACGAAGGAGAAGTTGGCCGAACTGCCGACGGTCTTCAAGTCCGACGGGACCGTCACGCCCGGCAACGCCTCCCAGATCTCCGACGGGGCGTCGGCCCTGCTGGTGACGAGCGAGGCGTTCGCCGAGGAGCACGACCTCGAAATCCTCGCCGAGGTCGGCATGAACAACGTCGCCGGCGTCGACCCGACCGTGATGGGGATCGGCCCGGTGCCCGCCACCCGCGGCTTGCTCGAGCGCAACGGCCGCGATATCGAGGAGTACGATCTCGTGGAACTCAACGAGGCGTTCGCCAGCCAGGCCGTCTACTCTCGGGACGAACTCGGCGCCGATCCCGAGCGGTTCAACGTCAACGGCGGCGCGATCGCGCTCGGCCACCCGCTGGGCGCCTCCGGCGCGCGCCTGCCCGTGACGCTGATCCACGAACTGCGACGCCGGGACGGCGGACTCGGCCTCGCGACGCTCTGCGTCGGCTTCGGTCAGGGTGCAGCGATCGAGTTCGAGGTTAACTGAGGCGATCGATCTGAGCCTTTTGGACCAGATTTTGCGAGGGCGCTCACGAACGAAGTGAGTGAGTCGGCCGAGACAAAAGGTGGTCGCGCCAGGGTGCAGCGATCGAGTTCGAGGTTAACTGAGGCGATCGATCGACGATCTACTATCGGACCCTCGGCCTCCCGCCGGAGAAAAAATCACGCAGCGGCAGCGCGCCTAGAGCAACTCGCTAGAGTTGAGATCGGGAACCGTTACGTTTGGTTCCTCGACTTCGGGCTCTTCGACTTCAGGCTCTTCGACTTCGGGTTCTTCGATCTCGGGCACCTCCGGTGCGACCGTGTCATCGATCGGGAGGTCGTCGGGAGCCGTGATCTCCTCCGTCTCCTCGTCGACCTCGGCGTCCTCCTGCTCGTCGACTTCGTTGTTCGAGTCGTCTTCGACGACTTCGGTAGTCTCGTCCGACTCGTTGCTAACCTGTTCGATACCGTCCGTCTGTGCGGCCGCCGTTCCGGCACCGAGGGTCATCGCGAGGAGGCCGACTGCGATCGCGACGATGAGCACCGTTCGTCTCGCCGTACCGCGTCCTATCCGAGTCATAAGGTGATTTGCCCCGCAGGGCAACGGCAGCGTCACCGACGACCGGAATAAATCGACCAAACCGTTCGACGCTGGAATAACGGGTTTCGCCGCTGAAAGCGAACCCAAACCTGCGAAGGAGTCCGGAAAGCGCCGTGCGGGATCCCCGTCCTGTCAGAACGATTGAACGCGAACCGCGGCTCGTTTCGCCGACGTAGCGTGTGGTTAACTGGGTTCAGCGGCCCGCATTCGTGTATCGAGTCGAACGACCGCGTCGAACGAGCCGGAACGCCGACTCGTTTGGCGGAGAGACTCGACGACTCCCCGCACCGATCGGCGTCGGTCGCGGGCGCGTTCCGACCGTCATCCGACCCGGAGGGTGATTTTGTACCTTCGGCCCGTACGTCGCCTATGCGCACCCTGCTGCTGGCCGCGGTCGTGGGGGTTCCGCTCGCCTGGCACCTCGGGCTTACGGCGTTCACCTATTATGACGCCGCCCGGGTCGGGCTGAAGCCCCGGGAGAAGTGGGCGGCGATCACCTTCTGCGTACCGGTGTTCGGCTTCTTCGCCTACCTTTTCGAGCGGAGCGAGCTCTCCTACGACCCGGAGAGCGATCCGTACCGCGGGAACAACTTCAACATCCACCCCTCGCGCGCCGACGACGCGCCGTTGCCGTCACGAGGTGACGATCGGCGCTCGCCGGACGACGACGCGGACCGGGAGTCCGAACGAACGGAGTGACGCCGTCGCCCCGGGACCGTGACGGACCGACGGCGCATTAGGTGCCGAACGCTAACGTTTTTACCACGACGGGAACGCTCTCGCCGCCGGTCATCGGCTCGCCGACGTCGAGGTAGTCCCCGCCCGCGGGGGCGAGTTCGTCGAGGACCACCAGGGGGCGATCGCGCTTCCGGCGAAGCGCCTGTCCGAGGGCCTTCGCGCAGTTTTGTCGCGTGACGACGACCACCGGGAGCGACGGCGGGAGCGACCCGAGCGCGCCGGCGAGCGCGTCGGCGACGGCGACGAGTCGATCGTACGAGAGCGGCCCCACGTCGTCGATCGAGAGCGCGATCGCGTCCACCGCGTCGAACTCTCGACGCTCGGCGTGCTCCGCGACGGCGGCGTCGAATCGGGACGCGAGCGAATCGCCATCGCAGTCAGCGAGGTTCGAAACCGGGACGACCGGCACGTTTCGCAGGGGGAGCGCCGACGGATCGAGCGAGACGGTTCGGCCGCTGAGCGTCGTCGTCTCCGTGCCCGCGCCGACGACCGTCGCCCGGATGTCCTCCGCGGGGTCGCGAACCGGCCACGATCGAACCCGCTTGTGGTCGGCGAGCGCGGCCGCGAGCGGCCCGCCGAGGTCGCCGTAGGCGAAGGGGTCCTCGGGCGGGGACGCGACGAGTCGACCGACGCCGCCGCTGAAGACGACGCCCGAAAGGTCGATCGGGTCCTCGGGGAGGTTCCCGATCGCGAGCGCGCGCGTTCGCTCGTCGAACGGCGGTCCCGCAACCAGATCGACGATCCGATCGGCCATCGCGGCCGCGAGGGCCTCGAGCGCGGCCTCGTCGGGCGACTCGCCCTCGGCGATCGGCGCGTCGATCGCCTCGACGAGAGTCCGGGCGGGCGGCGAGATCGACGCGATCCGGCCCGCGTCGTCGAACGCGACGAGGCGGCCGCCGACGTCGAGACAGCGGGTCTCCCGGACGGCGACGGGGTCGCCGGGCGAGCCCGACGCACCGCGACTCGAATCGTCGCCGTCGAAGATCGCCACGTTCGTCGTCCCGCCGCCGACGTCCACGTTGGCGACGAGGCCGCCGAAACGGGCGGCCCGCGCTGCCGCGCCGGAGCCCCGCCCCGCGAGGATCGCCTCGAGCGAGGCGCCGGCCGTCGCCGCGACGAACTGACCCGCGTCGTCCGCCAGCCGGTGTGCGAGGGGTTCGGCGTTCTCCCGACGAGCGGTCTCGCCGGTGATGATGACCGCCCCCGTGTCGATCGCCGCGGGCGCCACGCCCGCCGCGTCGAGTTCGTCCTCGACGAGTTCGGCCACCCGCTCGACGTCGATCGTTTCGGCGTCGAGCAGCGGCGTCTCGCGTACCGAGCCGCGGTGGACGATCTCGCGATCGGCGATCGTCGGACTCGCGCCGCCGCCGGGCGGCGTCTCGACGCGCAGACGGCTGACGATCGCGTGCGTGGTCGTCGTCCCGACGTCGACGCCGATGCTCGTCAACGTCCGCGGAGGATCCGTCACGACGATCACCCCAGGTTACTCCGGTTTGAACTCGCGGTCGGCCTCCTGGAGGTCGATCCCGCTGGCCTCCCTCTCGAGCATCTCGACGAGGAGGTCGACGAGTTCGGCGCCGGCCTCGATCGGCGGCAGGCCGCCGTCGTGGACGTTCGAGATCACGGACTTCTTCGCGGTCGGCGCGCCCCGTTCCGGCCCGTAGACGAGGTACGCGCTCAGGCTCTCGGCCGATCTGAGGCCCGGGCGTTCGCCGACGAGGTTCACGCAGCAGTCGGCGTCGAGTTCCTCGCCGATCGCGTCCATCACGTCGACGCGGCCGTACTCGACGAAGACCGGCGTGCCGACCTGGACGTCGCGGTCCGCGAGGCCGGCTTGCAGAACCGGGAGCAGTTCGGGAACGTTCGTCTCGACTGCGGTCGAGGAGAGGCCGTCGCTGACGACGATCTGGACCTCGGGCGCGGACGCACACTCCTCGCGGAGGGTCTCGACGCTCTCCGGCGCGAGTTCACGGCCGAGGTCGGGGCGGGCCAGGTACTGGTCCTTGTCGGCAACTCGCGTCCGAAGTCGCACCAGCCCGAGGTCGTCGATGACGCCGTCGTCGACGTGCGAGAGGACGGCGTCGCGGGCGGTACCGTGATCCGCCCGGAACTCGAGCAACGCGTCCGTCGTCGGGCGCGGGCCGGCGCGGCCGACGCCGAGTCGCGTCGGCGTTCGATCGACGATGCGGCGGAGCGCCTCCTCGTCGGCGCGGTCTTCGAGGTCGGTCTCGGTGGGTGGGTTCGTATCGGATGACATGGTCTGAATTCGGTGGACAGCGAAGATGGTGGTCAGGTGAAGATCGTGGGGTCGCCCGCGCGATCGGTCAGTCGGCCGTCGCGCCAGAGGCCCTGCTCGGCGAGCCACTCCGCGAAGGCGGGCGCGGGTTCAAGATCGAAGATCTCCCAGAGCGCGGCGGCGTCGTGGTAGCTGTTCGACTGGTAGTTCAGCATCACGTCGTCGCCCATCGGGACCGTGATGAAGTAGTTCGTTCCCGCGGCCGCGAGCAGGACGGCGAGGTTCTCGATGTCGTTCTGGTCGGCCTGGATGTGGTTCGTGTAGCAGGCGTCGATGCCCATCGAGATGCCGTGCAACTGCCCCATGAACACGTCCTCTAAGCCCGCGCGAATGACCTGCTGGCCGTCGTAGAGGTACTCCGGGCCGATGAAGCCGACGACGGTGTTGACGAGGAACGGATCGTACCGCTTCGCGAGGCCGTAACAGCGCGCCTCGAGCGTGAGCTGGTCGACGCCGTGGTGGGCGTCGCCCGAGAGCTCCGCGCCCTGTCCCGTCTCGAAGTACAGCACGTTCGGCCCCGAAGAGGTACAGCGGCGCTGCGCCAGGTCGTGCGCCTCGTCCAGCAACTCGACGTCGACGCCGAACTCGTCGTTGCCGGCCTCGGTGCCGGCCAGACTCTGGAAGACGAGGTCCGCCGGCGCGCCCTCGCGGAGGGCGTCCATCTGGGTGGTGACGTGGGAGAGACAGCAGTTCTGCGTCGGGACGTCCCACTCCCGGATGAATTCGTGCGTCGCCTCCAGGATCCGCGTCGTGGTCTCGACACTGTCCGTCACCGGGTTGACGCCGATCACCGCGTCGCCGACGCCGTAGGCCAGCCCCTCCCGAGTCGCGTCGACGATGTTGTCCACGTCGTCGGCGGGATCGTTCGGCTGCAGTCGAAACGAGAGGGTTCCCTCCTCGCCGATCGTCGTGTTGCAGCGGGCCGTCACCTCCATCTTCGACGTGACGAGCACGAGGTCCATGTTCGACATGAGCTTCGTCACCGCGGCGATCATCTCGCTCGTCAATCCGGGTCGGATCGCCGCGATCTCGCGCTCGCCCGTCGCGCTGTCGACGAGGAACTCCCGGAGGTCCGCGACCGTCCAGTCTTTGATCTCGTCGTAGACGGGTTCCCGCACCGCATCCTGGATGACGCGCGACACCTCGTCCCCGTCGGGCGGAACGACCGGGTTCTCGCGGAGCGTCTCGAGGCGCATCCCGGCGAGGGCGCGCTTCGCGGCGACCCGCTCGGCGTCGGACTCGGCTGCGATCCCCGCCAGCTCGTCGCCGGTCTTCGGCTCGTTGGCCTTCGCCAACACCTCGACGATCGAGTCGAATCGGTCCCCGGCCGCCTCGTTCGTGGTCTGGATCGACATGGGACGGATGCGCGCCACTACGGCGGGAACGTGCTTGATGGTTTGCCATACGTTATCAAAGCGCAGTTGTCGTACTGAAAGTGTAGCTGGACTCGAGGCCGGCGGCGAGCGCACGACCGGGGCGCCCCGGACATTAAGTCGTCGTCCGTGGTGGAGTAGGGGACATAGAAGGTGCCGACACCGACGATCCCACCCGCGTCGCGATCGCCTGCCAGGGCGGCGGCAGCCACACCGCCTTCACCGCGGGCGAGTTCGACACCATCCACAACGAGGGGGTGACCCCGAAGGCGGTGCTCGCGTCGACGGCGATTCCGACGCTGTTTGAGGCCGTCGAGATCAGCGAGGAGCGGAGCTCCTCGAGCGATCGGACATCGTCCGATGACGACAGCGACTACTACTGGGACGGCCTCTTTTCGCAGAATCCCCGATCCGGGACTTCCTGACGATGCCCGACCGCGGGCGAGAGAAGCCCGACGAGATCTGGATCGTCCAGATCAACCCGAAGCGCCGCGAGTCGGTGCCGCGGTCGATCGACGGCTTCATTTCGTCCACTCTAAAACAGGAACGAATTTATTGCCGTTTGACTGATGGTCCGTATGGACAGCCGGTACCGGATACTCGTCCTCGCGCTCCTCGGCGTCGTGTTCGTCCTGAACCCGGTCTACCTCTATCCCGACGCCGGCGGCGGCGGCGAACGAACGTATCACGTGGACAGGGTCGAAAACGAGGCGATGGCCGATGGGGCGATCGCGCTGTCGGAACGCGTGGTGAACTGTCCGGGCGTCCGGCTCTGCGCGGCGGAAGAGCGAGTTCTCGAGGACGGTGCCGTCGAGTACGACGGGCACGTCCAGTCGTTCGACGAACGCTCCGAACGCTACGAGGACCCCGGCTGGTACCCGGTCGTCAGAATCGAGGGGACACCATACCTGCCGGAACACGAGTACGAGGAGAACGGAACGGTGCTAACCCTCACCGAACTCAGTTCAGCGGAAGCGGTCGAACGCGCGGCCGTCCCCGCAGCGGATCTGCCTCCGGAGGTTCGCGAGGCCGTCGAAACGGGATCGATCACCGTCTACGGCGATCAGATCGAGGCGTTCGAGCGCAACGAGATCGTCGAGCACGACGGGGAGTATTACGTCGTCACGAGGTTTTCGAGACGGTCGCACTCGACCAAAGGTGTGGCCATCGCCTTGCTCGGGCCGACGCTATATGCGCTCGGAATCGGCCTGCTGTTCTACTCGGGGCGGGAATTCGGAAGACGCGCAGACTGACCCTCGTTCACGGTCGAGCAGCCGAGTACCGCGGCCCGTTCTCGAACCAGTTTGCGAGCTGAATCCGCGGACTGCTTGAGTAGCCGATACACTCCGTCCGACATAGACATCGTTTTCCTCCGGGACCCGCCAGCCCCACTATGGACCGGGCGCGCATCTGGACCCTCGCCATCTTTCTGTTCGTCATCGGCGATGCGATCGCGATGCAGGCGCGAGGACCGATTCTCACCAGCCTCGAATCGGCGTTCGGCGTGTCCGAGGCCGCGCTCGGCCTGGTCGCGCCGGCGGGGACGGCCGGGTTCGTCGTGGCCATCATCGCCACGGGGTTGCTCGCCGGTCGGCTCCGGATCCGGCGGGCGCTCCTGATCGGCGTCGTCGGCGTCTGCGCCGCGTTGATTCTGATGGCGGGCGCGCCGGTGTACGCCCTCTTCCTGCTCGCGCTCGTGGCCCAGGGAACCGCCGCGGGCGTGTTTCGCGGCCTCGATCGGGTCGTGCTCAGCCATCTCCACGCCGATCGGCGCGGCCGGGTGTTCACCGCCTACGCGCTCGCGTGGGCCGTCGGCGCCGTCATCGGCCCGCAACTGGTCAGCGCCGTGCTGGCCGTCGCCGACTGGCGGGCCGTCTTCCTCGCGATCGGGCTCTGTTTCGTCCCGATCGCGATCGTCGCGAGCAGGGTCGACCTCCCTGCGATGTCGGCCGAGCGATCGCTGTCGACGGACGCGCTGCGCGAACTCCTCCGGCGACCCGCCGTCGTCGGCGCCTGCGCCGGAATGCTGTTCGTTGGTTCGGTGGAGGGAATCCTCTTCACCTGGCTCGCCTACTACGCGAGCGGCCTCTACGAGACCGCGACGGCGAACCTGCTCCTGTCGACGTACCTCCTCGCGTACGTTCCCGCGCGGGCCGGCTACACCGTCCTCGTCGATCGCGTGCCCCACCTCGCGCTGCTGCTCGTCGCGACCCTCCCGACGGTCCCCGCGCTCGCGATCGCGTTCTCCGGGATCGCCGGTCCCCCGCTGTTCCTGGCCGTCTTCGTCGCCGGCGTCGGGCTCTGCAGCGTCTTCCCGACGCTGTCGGCGTACGCGGTCGAGGCCGCGCCGGAGTACAGCGGCCCGCTCGCCGCGCTCACCGCCGGCGCGACCTACGCGGGCATCGCGATCGCCCCCGCCGTCGTGGGCGTCCTGGCCGAACTGTACGGCCTCGATCGGGCGCTGTGGCTCGCGGTCGCCATCGCGGGCGCGCTCACGGCGACGATCGCGGCGACGTGGCTGTGGACCGGCACGCCGGACGCGCCGACGGCGGAGACGACCGCCGATTAACTCCGCCGGACGAACCAGTCCTCTCAGTCGTCGGCCGGAACGCCGCCGGCGTCCTCGAACCGACTGTCGGGAACCGTGCCGTCGTCGTCCCAGCCGCGCTCGGCGTAGTACTCGTCGAGGGCGTCCTCGAAGTCCGGCAGCTCGTAGGGCAGCCGATCGTCCGCGCGGTCGAAGCCGCGCTGGTTGTTGAAGTGCCGTTCCAGGGCGACGACGCGGCCGCCGACCGCGAGCAGGTCCTCGTAGTCGGCGTCGAGCAGCGTCGAGAGGCGGTCGGGCGAGACGAAGTCCCGCGAGAACTTACAGAGGACGGCGCTGTCCTTGATGACGTTCTCGTTCTCCTTCTCGACGACCTTCGGGGGCTTGCCCTCGAGGCCGTTCTTGCTCACCGCCTTCGACTCGTCGACGAGGGGGTACTCGAGCGAGTAGAACTCGGCGTACATGTGGTCGGCGCCGCGGTTCGAGGTGGCGAACGCGAGCCCCTGGCCGTTGAGCGTCCGACCGTCGTGGGCGGGGAACTCGAGGCCCTTGACGGACCAGTTCTCGACGTCCAGTTCGTCGTGGAACCGATCGACGCCCTCGGCGAGCGTGTCGCCGATCCCCTCGCGGCGGGCGATTTTCTCGACGGTCTCGTGGATCAGCTCGACGTTGCCGAACTCGTCCTCGCTGGCGAGGTAGGCGGCGACGACGTCGCCGCAGGAAATGGTGTCCAGCCCGAGTTCGTCGCAGCGCTTGTTCGACTGCATCACGTCGACGATGTCGTCGACCCCCGAGTTCGAGCCGAACGCCATCACGGTCTCGTACTCGGGGCCTTCGGTCTCGAGACCCGACTCCTCGTCGCGGGTCGGCAGCTTGCAGGCGAACGCGCAGGCCGAGCAGGTCCCTTTCTTGTACTTCTTCTCCTCGACGCGGTCGCCGCTGATCCCCTCGGCGCCCTCGAAGGAGAGCTCCGAGAAATAGCGCGTCGGCAGCGCCTCGACCGTGTTCGCGAACTCCGTCATCGACGAGGTCCCCTGGCGGCGCATGATGTGGTCGGACTGGGCCGCCTCGCGGTGGACGTCCATCTGCAGCGGCGGGATCTCGACCTCGCGGGTGGAGTCGCCGTCGAACGTGATCGCCTTCACGTTCTTCGACCCGAGGACCGCGCCGAGGCCGCCGCGGCCGAACGCCCGCTCGCGCGAGGTCATGATCGAGGCGAAGCGCACCTCGTTCTCGCCGGCGGGGCCGATCGTGACCGTGTGATCGTCACCGAGGCCGTGCTCGTCCTCGATATAGGCGCAGGTCTCGGACGTCTTGGCGCCCTCGAGCTCCGGTACCGCCTCGAACTCGACGCCTTCGTCCGTGACGTGGACGATCACGAGCTCGTCGCTCTCGCCGGCGATCTCGACGGCGCTGTAGCCCGTCGCCGTGAAGTTCCGCGACAGGAAGCCACCGGCATTCGAGGAGAGCAGGCCGTCGGTCAGCGGCGAGAGGCCCGTCGCCGACATCCGTCCGGTGAAGCTCATCGTCGCGTGCTGGAGCGGGCCAGTCGCGAGGTAGAGCCGGTTTTCGGACCCCAGCGGATCGGCGTCGAACGGGATGCGATCGTGCGCCAGCTTCGTCCCGAGCGCCCGGCCGCCGATGAACGACTCGAGTTCGTCGTCGATCGATTCCGTCTCGACGGTGCGGTCGCCGAGGTCGATCGAACAGAGCGGGCCGCGTACGTGTTTCATAGTCTATTATGCGGTTGTGCTATCGAAAAATGGTTTGGTTTCGGCCGGTGCGCCGCGTCGCGAGGAAGCTCCGAACGCGAATCGAAATCCGGACGCGACGGCGAAGGGCGCACACGGGCGTAGAGCGGCCCCGGGTCGCCGGCGAGCGGCAACGGTTGCGGATAGATTGCGAACGGTTTCGCAGATAAAACAGTTCGCTTCCATTCAACACTGTGATAAGACGACGATAGCAATACCGGGTGGCCACGCAACCCGGCGTATGCCGAACCCAAACAGACGGACAGTGATCGCGACCGGACCGGCGCTCCTGACCGGCAGTGCGTTCGCGACGATCGGCGCCGGCAGCGGAGACGACACCGAGGCGGACGAAGAACGATCCGGAGCGACCGACGACACTGCGTTCACCGCCGAGCCCCACGACGGCTGGTACGCGTTCCGAGCCGACGCCGGAAGCACCCGTGCCGTCTCGGCCGCGAACGAACCCGACGCCCCCGACGCCGTTCGCTGGCGACACGACGACATCGAGTCGCGCGACGGCATCGCGATCGGCGACGAGCGGGTCTACCGTCACGACGGTACGGGCAGGATCCGCGCCCTCGATCCGACGGACGGCTCGGTCGCGTGGACGAGCGACGACCTCGGCGTCGACGACGCGCCGAACAGCGCGCCGGTGGTGGTGGGTGACTGGCTCTACGTCGGCGGCGAGGCGCTGACGGCCCTCGACGCCGACACCGGCGAGGTTCGCTGGCGGCGGGCGTTCGGCGACGGCGACGACTCGCCGACGGTCTACCAGCCGGAGTTCGCGCACGGAACGATCTACGCGTCCACCGACGACGAGCGCCTGTACGCGGTCGACCCGGCGGACGGCTCGGTTCGGTGGGAACGCCACTCCATCGACGAGATCGACGAAGGCGATCACCCCTACTGGTCGTACGATACGTTCCACGCGTACTCGCTGGCCGTCACGACCGACGCGGTTTACGCCACTGTCGGGACCCCACCCGAACAGCGCCAGGTCGTGGCGCTCGAGCCTGAGTCGGGCGAGACGCTGTGGACGGTCCATCCGAACGGCACGTTGCGCGCTCGCGTCGCGGCGACCGAGAACTACGTCTTCGTCTACGACGCCTCGACGACCTTCGAGACGAGGGTCGTCGACGCGACGACGGGTGACGTTCTGAATCCGATTTCGGGCGGCGGCCCGGCCGCTATCGCCCAGGACACGTTCGTCGGGACCGTCGGCGGGAACGAACTCCGCGCGACGGACGTCGACGCGACCGAGGACCGGTGGATTACGCGCTGGGTCCGCGACGACGCGCAATCGTACGGAACGCCGACGATCGCGGGCGACACCGTGCTCGTCGTCGCGCTCGACGAGCGTGACAGGGAGTTCCTCAAGGGATTCGACCTCGAGAGCGGACGCGAACGCTGGTGTCTCCACCTGGAAGCGGTTCCGCAACTCGCCAACCGCCACGGCGATCTCCGCTACGACCTCGCGGTCGACGACGGAACGATCTATCTCAGCGGCGACGAAGAACAGGTCGCGATCCGGTAGTCCCGGCGCGAGCGAGCGTCCGTCGCGATCGGTCCTGCCGACACTATCGGGGAAACCAATACTTAACTCGACGGCGGATCACCTTCGGATAGATGGCAGGCCACGACTCCGCCCTCGGTGTGTACCGGCAGGCGCTGCCGGTCATTATCATCAGTCTCGTGGCAGGACTGTTCGCGGGTACGTTGCTCGGCACCGAGACGATGCGCGAGGGGATCGAAAGCGTCCCCGGTACCTTGCTGTTGTTGCCGGCGTTTCTCGCGACTCGTGGCGGCGTCTACGGCTCCCTCGGCGCCCGCCTCTCCAGCGGCCTCCACCAGGGGCTGATCGACCCGCACTTCGAGTGGAACGGCCGCCTCAGGAACGCGATCGTCGCGTCGTTTCTCAACGGGATGATCGTCTCCGTCTTCATCGCCGTCCTCGCGTGGAGCGTCTTACTCGCCCTCGGCCGGAACGGGAGCCTGCTGGAGTTGCTCATCGTCCTGTTCGTCGCCGCGCTACTGAGCGCGTTCGCGATGCTAGGGGTGTTGCTCACCGTGATCTTTAAGGGCTACCGGCGGGGACTCGATCCGGACAACGTCATCGGGCCGGTGGTGACGACCGTCGGCGACGTCTTCGGCGTCGTCTTCCTGCTGGTCGGCATCGGGGTCGCCGGGGTGGTGCTGTGAGCGGCGGCGACGTCCTCCGCGGCGAGGAGCTGGACGACGACTTCGTCGGCGACTGGACGGTCCGAAACATCGTGACGACGCTCGTCCCGCTGCTCGTCGCGATGTCGATCCTGCAGATGGTCTCGGGGACCGTCCTCGAGAGCTACGAGGAGCAACTGCTCGAGAACCCCTCGCTTCTCATCCTCGTGCCGGTGATGATCGGCACCGCGGGCAACCTCGGCTCGATCATGTGCGCGCGGCTCTCGACCCAGTTGCACCTCGGGACCCTCGAATTCTCCCCGCGAAACCCCGGCATCCGGGCGAACGTCGGCGCGATCATGGGCCTGGCCGCGACGGTGTTCGTCCTGCTCGGGTTCGCCTCGTGGGCGATCGGTAACGTGTTAGGCGGGACGCTCGGCCTCGGAACGCTCCTGGTGATCACGATCGTCAGCGGCATGCTGCTGGCCGTCTGGGTCGTCGTCGTCAGCTCCGCCTCCGTCTACGCCTCCTACCGGCTCGGCTACGATCCCGACGACACGACGATCCCGGTCGTCACGAACATCTGTGACATCACCGGCGTCCTCATCCTCTTCGGCGTCGTCGCGATCGTCCTCTGAGCGCCGAACACAGCCCCGCCCCCGTTTGGATCGCGCGGTCCGTCACCGCGGACGCGATCGCGTACCGCCGCGGTCGCAGCCGGCGCGGTGTCGATCAGTCGTGTGGATGCCACCGGTCGAGCGTTTCGTGAACCGCCTCGGTTCGACCCAGAAGGGTGACGTGATCGCCGAGTTTGAGCGTGAGCTCCGGGTCGGGGACCTCGCTCTCCCCGTCCCGACTCACCAACGCGATCAGGACGCCGTTGGGCAGTTCGTCGCTGATTTCGACGATCCGCTGACCGGCGACGTGCTCGCTGGTGATCTCGATCTCCTGGACGTCGCCCGATCGACCGATCTCGGTCATCCAGTTCGAGAGCGCCGGCCGCTCGATCAAGTTGTCGATCGCCCACGCCGTCGATTCGGACGACGAGATGGTCCGCACGTCGAGCTCTTCGAACGCGTCGACGTTGGCGGGATTGTTCGCCCGGGCGATCACCCGGTCAACGTCGAACTTGGACTTGACCAGCTGGGCGATCAGGAGGTTCGCGTCGTCGTCGCCGGTCGCCGCGACGACGATCTTGGCGTTTTCCGCCCCCGCCGCGAGGAGGACTTCGGTGTTCGTCCCGTCGCCCGCGTGGACGGTGAACCCTTCCGATCGGGCGCGTTCGAGGATCGTCTCGTCCGCTTCGATCAGGACTACGTTTTCGCCGCGCGCTTCCAGTCGTTCTGCCAGCGAGCGGCCGACCTTGCCGCCGCCGACGATGAGTACACGCATGGGTATCACGTCCAATCGTTCCGCGATCTGTCGGGCGAATCCGCCCTCGACGACGACAGTCACCAGAATGACGAGAAAGACGGTTCCGACGAGCAGTTTCGCACCGGCGACGTTCGTCGGCGGCTCGGAGTCCTGCAGCCGGATCGCGAATAGGGTCGCGACCGACGCCGGAATAATCCCCCGCGGTCCGACGGCGCTCATGAACAGCTTCTCTCGAGCCGTGAACCGCTTACCGCTCGTCGAGAGAAAAACTACCGCCGGCCGCAAGACGCCCATCACGACGACGACCAGCGCCAGACCACCGAACCCGAGCGCGGACAGCCGGTCGAAATCGAGCAACGCCGCGAGCGCGATGAACACGAACGAGAGAACGATCAACGTCACGTCGCCTTTGAACGCCTCGATCTCCTCCTCGTAGGGGAGACCGGCGTTCCCCAGCACGAGGCCGGCGGTCGCGGCCGCGGCCACCCCCGCTTCCGAGTACACCCAGTCAGCCGCACCGAAGGCGACGACGGCGCCGGCCAGGGTCAACAGTCGAGCGTTCTGCGGCGCGTCGTCCGGCGACATATCCACGTACTGCAGGACGGCCCAGACGATCGCCGCGACGACGACGCCGACGAATAACCCGACACCCAGGCGACTGACGAAGTCCTGGACGTACGTATCGACGTGGATCTCTGCCGACGCCAGCGCCTTGAACACGACGATGGCCGCGATCGCCGCGGTGACGTCGTTGACGATCCCTTCCGTTTCGAGGGCGGCTGCCACCCGATCCCTGACGGGGACGACGGCCAGGATCGGCGTGACCACGGTCGGTCCCGTCGCGACGAGGAGCGCACCGATCAACAGCGAGATGCCCCAGTCCGCGCCGATCAGGTAGTGGGTGGCGACCGCCGTCCCGACGAACGCGATCGCCGCGCCGAGGGTGATCAGCCGGATCACCGCCGACGGCGCCTGGCGAAGCTTATCGATTTTGAGGTGAAACGCCCCCTCGAAGACGATGATCGCGACGCTCACGCCGACGATCGTCGAGAGCGCGTCGATCCCGCCGAGGTTCTCGAGGGTAACCACGCCCAGTCCTTCGGGACCCAGCACGATGCCCGCGGTGATGAGAAAGAGGACGCTCGGGACGCGAAAGCGAGCCGCGAGTAACTGGGCGCTGACGCCGAGACCGATAATCGCGGCGACGACGAGGAGGAAGTCGGTACTAGCCATCGCGCTTCCCTTGTGACTCGCCCTCGCGGGCGCGGTGGCGACCGATCGTCAGTTCGGCTAGCGGCATCCGTTAGTTGAACGATCGTCTCCAGTCGGTTAAGCGCACCTTTTTGTGCGGGCGAGAAGCGAAGCGTCTTGCGATCGTCGGTGTCCGCTTCCGCCTCGGCCGTCCTCGTCGTCCAACCCCGGCGACGCGAATCGCCGCGTCGGCCGCCGTCTCGGGGCGCAGTCGATCGATCGAGGGCGTCAGTCCGCGACGTCCGCACTCGCTTCGTCGACCGATCGCTCGTCGTAGACGTCCGCGACCTCGTCCGCGTACGCCTCCAGGATGACCCGCCGCTTCTTCTTCAGCGTCGGCGTGAGCATGCCGTTCTCCTCGGTGAACTCATCGGGGACGAGGCGAAACTCCTTGATCGTCTCGTGAGCTTCGAAGCCGTCGTTGACCGCGACGACCGCCTCGCCGATTCGATCGCGCGCCCACTCGTGGTCGCAGACGGCTTCCGGATCGTCGGGCAAGTCGACCCCCGCCTCGGCGGCTCGTCGTTGGAGCGTCCCGACGTTGGGGACGACGAGCGCGCTGACGAACTTCTCGCCGTCGCCGACGACCATCGCCTGCTCGACGACGTCGCTCGCGGCGAATGCGTCCTCGATCGGCGCGGGCGCGACGTTCTTCCCCGTCGAGAGGACCAACAGTTGTTTGGATCGCTCGTGGAAGGTCAGATAGCCGTCGGGCCGAACGGTGACGATGTCGCCGGTGCGAAACCATCCGTCCTCCGTGAACGCATCGGCCGTGGCCTCCGGGTTCTCCCAGTACCCGTCGGTCGCGTTCGGCCCCTTCACGAGGAGTTCGCCCGTCTCGCCGAGCGTATCTACCGTCGACCCCTCCGGAACCACCGTCTCGTCGACCCGGATCTCGCAGTCGACGATGGGCGGTCCGATCGTGCCGACCTTCGGCTCCTCGGGCGGGTTCGTCGTGACAACCGGCGAGGTCTCGGTGAGGCCGTAGCCCTCGTAGATCGGCAGCCCCATCCCGTGATAGAGCGTACAGAGCTCCTTCGAGAGCGTCCCGCCGCCGCTGACGAGGAACTCGACGTTGCCGCCGAGCGCATCCTTGACGGTGCTGAACACGAGCGCGTTCGCGATCGAGTGCTTGACAGCGAGCGCCACCCCAGGTCGCTTCGATCGGTGGTACTCCCGGCCGACGTCGGTCGCCCACTCGAAGATGCGCTCCTTGATCGGAGACTCGCTCGCCTGCTCGCGGATCGCGTCGTAGATCTTCTCGTAGACGCGGGGCACGCTCGTCGCGGTGGTCGGCTGTACGAGGCTGAAGTCCTCCTGGAGCGTGTCGACGCTCTCGGCGTACCCGACGGTGCTCCCCGCGGCGAACATCACGAAGTGGCCGCACGTGCGCTCCATGACGTGGGCGAGCGGCAGGTACGAGACGCTCGTCGTGTTCTCGTCGATCGAGGGCACGCCGGCGGCCTTGTCCGGCCGCGGCCCGTACCGTCGGTAGATCTGGTTGACGTTCGACCGGAAGTTGCGGTGGGTGAGCCGGACGCCCTTCGGCTGGCCCGTGGTCCCGCTCGTGTAGATAATGCTCGCGAGGTCGTCCGCGTCGATCTCGTCGAGTAGCGCCTCGTAGCGCTCCGGATCGAACGCCGCCGCGCCTCGCTCGTAGACCTCCTCGAGCGTCAGCACGTCCTCGCGATCGGCGTAGCCGTCGAGGTCGTCCATCGAGACGACGAACTCGAGGTCGAGGTCGTCCTCGACCTCCAGTACGCGTTCGACGAGATCTGCGTTTTCGACGATCACGCCCGTTGCGCCGGGATCGTCGAGCAGGTACCGCACCTGGTCGGGCGAGGAACTCTTGTACACCGTCGTCACGACGGCACCAATCGAGAGCAGCGCGAAGTCACACTGCGCCCACTCCATCCGGGTATCCGCGAACACCCCCACTCGATCGCCCCGGTCGACGCCGAGGTCGCGAAAGCCCGCCGAGAGCGCGCGGACGATCTCACCCGTCTCCCGGTAGGTCACGCTCGCGTACGCGCCGTCCGGCGCCGGGTCGAACGCCGTCCCCGCGAGCGTCCGATCGTAGACGCCGCCCTTGTACCGTTGGGCGACCGATTCGGCGTTTCGCTCGACCGTCGTCGCGAACATCCGTCCGAGCGATTCCATTCGCAGCACCTCGTTCGAGAACTCCCGTTCGGCCTGTTCCCATCCCATGGCTTGACGTACCATGGGACGCGCGGATTATGAATGGATGGGATCTATCACGATCGATGGCGAAGAAACGGACGGCGTCCGTTTCTTCGCGCCTCGGCGATCAACGGTCGATTCTTGTACCTCGGCGATCGCAGCCCTACGCGTCCGCGTAAATCCGATCGACGCGGTCCTCGAACCGATCGAGGATGACCCGGCGTTTCTTCTTCATCGTCGGCGTGAGCATCTCGTTCTCCTCGGTGAACTCCTGTGGGACGAGTTCGAACCGCTTGATCGTCTCGTGGCTCTCGAAGTTCTCGTTGACGCGATCGACCTCCTCCTCGACGTACTCGCGGACGGTGTCGTCGTCGCACATCGCCTCGGGGTCGGTCGGCACGTCGATTCCGTTTTCGGCGGCCCAGTTACGGATGCGCTCGGTGTTCGGGACCAGCAGGGCGCCGACGAACTTCTCGCCGTCGCCGACGACCATCGCCTGCTCGACGACGTCGCTCGCGGCGAATGCGTCCTCGATCGGACCGGGCGCGACGTTCTTCCCCGTCGAGAGGACGAGGATCTGTTTAGCCCGATCGCGGAACTCGACGTAGCCGTCCGGGCGCAGGTGGACGATGTCGCCGGTGCGGAACCACCGGCCCGACTCGTCCGCCGTGAACGCGCCCTCGGTCGCGCCGGGCCTGTTCCAGTAGCCCTCGGTCACGTTCGGTCCTCGCACGAGCAGTTCGCCCACCTTGCCGGGGTCGTCGAACGCGTCCTGGTCGGCGACGGACTCGTCGATCCGCACCTCGACGCCGGGAAGCGCCGGCCCGATCGTGCCGACCGTCGGCTCCTCGGGCGGGTTGACGGTGACGACCGGCGAGGTCTCGGTGAGGCCGTAGCCCTCGTAGATCGGCAGCCCCATCGCGTGGTAGAGCGTGCAGAGCTCCTTCGAGAGGCTGCCGCCGCCGCTGATCAGGAGGTCGACGTTGCCGCCCAGGGCCTCCCGAACGGTCGAAAAGACGAGTTTGTCCGCGAGCGATCGCTTCGCCTCCAGAATCGGTCCCGGATCGTCGGCCCGCTGGTACTCGACGCCGACGTCGGTCGCCCACTCGAAGATGCGCTCTTTGATCGCGGATTCGCCCGCCTGCTCGCGGATCGCGTCGTAGATCTTCTCGTAGACGCGGGGCACGCTGGTTGCCGTGTTCGGTTCGACCGCGCCGAAGTCCTCCTTCAGCGTCTCCGTGTTCTCGGCGTAGGCGACGCAGGCGCCGCTCGCGAAGATCAGGAAGTGCCCCGACGTCCGCTCGAAGACGTGCGCCAGCGGCAGGTAGGAGACGGTCTGCGTGGTCTCGTCGATCGCCGGCACGTCTTCGGGCTTGTCGGGTCGCGGGCCGTACCGCTTGCGGATCTGGTTGACGTTCGACCGAAAGTTGCGGTGGGTAAGCCGGACGCCCTTCGGCTGGCCCGTCGTCCCGCTCGTGTAGATCAGACTCGCCAGATCGTCCATCTCGGGGGCGTCGACGCGCTCCAGGTAGGCGTCGAGGTCGAACGTCTCGTCGCCCCGATCGTACACCTCGTCGAGCGTCAGCACGCCCTCGCGATCGTCGTACTCGTCGCCGAGGTCGTCCATCGAAACGACGAACTCGAGGTCGAGGTCGTCCTCGACCGCAAGGACTCGCTCGAGGAGGTCCTCGTTCTCGACGACGACCCCCGACGCGTCCGGATCGTCGAGGAGGTACCGCACTTGATCCGGCGAGGAACTCTTGTAGACGGTCGTCACGGCGGCGCCAGCCGAGAGCAGCGCGAAGTCACACTGCGCCCACTCCATCCGGGTGCTGGCGAAGATCCCCACCCGCTCGCCCCGGTCGACGCCGAGATCGCGAAATCCCGCGGAGAGCCTTCGGGCGATATCGCGCATCTCGGCGTACGAGATCGTCCGGAACTCCCCCGGCGACGCCGCCGGCAGCACCGAGTCGGTCAGCGATCGATCGTAGACGCCGCCCTTGTACTTCTGCGCCGGCCGGTTCGGATGACGCTCGGCCGCGTCCTCGAACATGCGCCCGAGCGTCGTCTCCCCGATCACCTCGTCCTCGTACTCTCGTTCGGCGTCCCGCCAGTCCATATCCGTGTGGCAGTAGCTCCCGTGCGATAAAACGTGATGAAACTGGTTTCATTGATAATCAGGTTTACTGCGCCTCTCGACGGATCGAGCGCCGGTTACGTCGCGTTCCGAGGCTCCCGATCGAGATATCCGAGAACGCCGCGAGTGTTTAGCACCGCCTCCGCGCGGGCCTTGCGCTCGCCCCAGACGTCGATCAGGTCGGCGTTCTCGGCGAAGTGCTCGATCACCGCGTCGTCGTCCTGGAGTTCGTCTCGCGCTTCTTCGACCGCGTCGACCCACTCGGAGAGCACCGTCGCGTACTCCTCGAGGGCGCGATCGAGGTCGTCGCCAACCTCCCGGGGTCCGAAGTGCGTGTAGAGAAGGACGTCGGGGTCGATCTTCCCCAGCGTCTCGAGGTCCGCCAGACACTGCTCGAGGTCGAAGTTCGACGGCGGTGACGTCTCTCGGATCTCCTCGGTCTCGGGAACCCAGATCCCCGCCGCGTCGCCGGTGAAGACGGCGTCGTTCGCCGGGTCGTAGAAGACGACCTGGTGGAACGCGTGACCCGGCGCCTCGTGGACGCGCAGTTCGTGCTCCCCCAGGTCGATCGCGTCGCCGTCCTCGATCTCGACGACGCGCTCCTCGGGCAGAGGCTTCGGTTCCACGTAGAACGCCCACTGGTCGCCGACGGCGGCTTTCGTCCCTGCGACCAGTCGCTCCGGGTCGATCAGCAGGCCCGCACCCGGCGCCGGGACGTGGATCTCCGCGTTCGGACACGCCTCGGCGAGGAAGCCCGCGCCGCCGGCGTGGTCGAGGTGGATGTGCGTGACCGCGATGACCTCGAGTTCGTCCCGATCGATGCCGAGGTCCTCCAGCGCCTCGAGAATGTATTCATAGTTGGTCCCGATGCCGGTCTCGACGACGGCCGGTCGATCGTCGTCGAGCACGTAGGCCGCGCCGTACTCGCCCGTGTCGTACATCCCGGTATCGACGTAGTACAGGTCCGAACAGTCACCGGCCGTCACCTCGCGGACGTCTCCGAGTTCCATACCCGTAGGCACTCGCGCGACGAGATAAAAGGTGTGTCCGGTCGCCCGCTCCGGATCGACCCTCGCGGTCGAGGGGTGACTCGCCGTCGACTTCCCGTCGCGATCGCGCCGTCGCCGTCCGCCGAGTTGCTATCGCCGGTCGAGTCGTTACCGCTCGTCGGGTCGATCGGACTGGTCCTTCCACTCGCCGATACCCGAGGGATCGAGGTGAACGTGCGCGTCGCCGACGTCGTCGAGTGCGCGAAGGCGACTCACCAGTTCGGACTCGAGGTCGTGGGCCCGCCGGAAGGGCATGTCGCCGTCGACCTCGACGTGCACCTCGACCTCCAGGCTGGTGCCGTCGTAGAAGACCGCCAGATCGTGGACGCCCTGGACCCGGGGATGCTCGCGGAGGACCGCCGTGACCTCCGCTCGTTTTCGCTCGGGCGGCGCGGCGCCGATGAGGTAGGCGACGTTCTCGCGGCCGATCTCGACCCCCTGGTAGACGACGAGCAGGCTGACGAGGCCGCCGGCGATCGGGTCGAGTAGCGGCTGGCCGAGCAGGACACCGATGATCCCGACGACGGCCGCGAAGGAGGTGTAGATATCGTTCAGGCAGTCGGCCGCGAGCGCCTTGAGCGCGGTCGATCCGACCGTCTCGTTGACCCGGATCGTGTACCGGTAGACCGCGTACATGTCGACGATCGCGAACGCGAGTGCCCCGAGCAACAGGGGGCTGAAGACGACGTCAACGCCGTAGACGATGCCGCTGGCGGACTCGTACAGGAGATTCAGCCCCAACAGCGCGATCACCGCGCCGACGAACAGCGCCGTCAGGGGCTCGATTCGCTCGTGGCCGTGAGGATGGGTGTCGTCGGGCTCGTCGTAGGAACTCCGGCCCCAAACGAGGACGACGATGCTCGCGATCAGGTCCGCGATCGAGTGGGCCGCGTCCGCGAGGAGGGCGACGCTCCCGAACGCGAGGCCCGCGACGCCCTCGACGACGATTTTGGCGACGTTCCCGACGACGTTGACCCACGAGGCTCTCGTGAACCCGTCTCGGCCCGCTCCCCCGGCCGCGGTGCCCGCCATTGCCAGGTTTAGATGGAGTCTAACCTTGGGTCTTTTCCTTTTTCGATCGTGCGCCGATCGGCAACGCGAAGGGTCGTGCCACGACATCGGATCGATCCGAAACGATAGCACGGGATGGCGAACGCTTCGCAACCCTCATTGGGATCGGTTGCGAAGGCGACGATATCCGGGCGATGGGGCCCGCCCGACCCAACCGTCGGCGCCGCGGCCGGCTGACGGTCCCTGTCCTGAGACAGCCATGGCAGCCGACCACCCCCTCGTTCGACTGGAAACGCTCGCACTGATCGGCATCGGCGGCTTCGCCGGGTCGAATCTGCGCTACTTCGCGACCGGCGTCCTCGCCGACGTGCCGGCGGTACTGCTCGTCAACGTCCTCGGGAGCGTCGTCCTGGGCTTTCTCGTCTACGAGGCCCAGTACACCGGGATCGTCGATCGAAAGTCCCGGCTCGTCCTCACAACTGGTTTCCTCTCCTCGCTGACGACCTACAGCACGTTCGCGGTCCAGACCGCGCTGGCGGCGGAGCCGCTGTTGCTCGTCGCGATCGTCGTCGGGAACTACGGCCTCGGGTTCGCGGGCGTCGTCGCGAGCCGCGGGCTGGCCAGACGGGTCAGCGGTTGGGGGCCGACGCCGACCGGAGGTGAGACGGCGTGATCGCTCCGGCTGCGGCGGTGCTCGCGATTGTCGCCGAAACCGCCGCGTTCGACCCCGAGCCGGCCCACGTGGTCGGCACCGGCGGCGCGATCGGCGCCGTCTGCCGCCACTGGGTCTACCGGCAGTTCTCGAGCGAGGGGTATCCGTGGCCGACGCTCGCGGTAAACGCGATCGGCAGTTTCGTCCTGAGCGCTGCGATCTTCGCCGGCCTGAGCGGCTCGTCGCTCCAGTTGCTCGGCGTCGGCGCCTGCGGCTCGTTCACGACGTTCTCGTCGTTTTCGGTCGAAACCGTCCAGTTGTACGAACGCGGCGATCGGCGCCTCGCGATCCTGAATGCGGCGGGCAATCTCTGCCTGTCGCTCGCGGCGATCGGAGTCGCGTGGATCGCGATTGGGTCCTGACCCGCGCCCGACGATCGGCGCGGACGTTCCGTGCTACCTTGCCCCAAATATTAAATCTTCGATATTGTATGACGACCCATGGCAGATCGTGCCCCCTCAACGCCAGAACAGGCCGTCGATAGATGGGATACTGTGTTCGACGCGCTACGAGCCGAGCCCCGACGACGGCTCGTCGACGCACTGCTCGAGGTGGCACCCGACGAACCGGTTCGCCTGCCGGAGGCCGCAGTCAGTCCGATCCGACCCGTCGACCCCGACGCGCTGTGGATCCAGTTGCACCACCACCACCTGCCGCTATTAGCCGACGCGAAGTACGTCCGCTGGGAGTCGGCGCCGCTGCGCGCGTACCGCGGTCCCCGATTCACCGAGGTCGCGTTCGTCTTCGAGTCCATTCACGAAAACGCCGATCAGGTCCCCCAGCAGTTGGACGGCGGGAGCCCGATCCCCGACGGGTACTGACGAGTCGGGCCGTCCGCAGCCGCTGCGAAGGGAGCCGACCGCCCGTACGCCGGTACGCTTCCGGTACGTTCGCGGGAATGTTCCCGGAGGCTGCGGGCCGCACCGCGACGTGCGTCAGGAGCGGCTTCCGGGCGAGCGATCGCTCGCAGAAGAACGGACCCTCATCGCGGAATCGAGGGAAGCTGCACCGAATGGAACCAGAACTGTTCGATCCCCTCAACCAGCGAGACGAACTCGCCCGGGTCTGTCGGTTTCGTGACATAGGCGTTCGCGTGCGCGTCGTAACAGCGGGCGATATCCCGCTCGTCGTCCGAGCCCGTGAGCATGATCACGGGAAGCCGCCGCAGTTGCGGATCGTCCCTGATCGCTTCGAGGACGTCGCACCCGTCTTTCCCCGGCAGATCCAGATCGACGAGGGCGAGGTCAGGAAGGGGCGGCGACTCCACCGTACTTCGACGCTTCAAGAAGTAGAGGGCCTCGTACCCGTCGGCGACCGTGTGGAGCACGGCCTCGCAGTCGATCATCTCGAAGGACTCTTCGATGAGGCGGACGTCGCCAGGATTGTCTTCGGCGATGAGGACGTGGACCGGGTCAGCGGAACGCTGTAGGTGGGACATTTCAGGTATCAACCGTGCGATTGTCGGCGATGTGATCTGCCGCTGCGCCGTCCCCACCACCGACACCGAGCGCTCGACAGGTTCGGAACCAAAACGAGGGGACCGACGATCCGACGGGTACTCCGATCGCCCGGTGCGGGAAGACGGGCTCGATTCCATCGGACAGCGGCGGAGGGGCCGTCGATCGGGTACCGACTTCCGGATCGACCACAGTCACCAGGGATACTGTCCAACTATCCCCGCCCCTTCTCATGTGTCTCTTCATTAAGACGCTGTTGTGAAAGGCTGCGTCCCATATAAGATATCACCCTAATCATCTAGTATACACTCACTGAATCGAGACAATATTGCGCCATTCTTCATCCTATGGAGTGAACATTACCGCAAGTAACTCGATGAAATATCTTCAGAACGGGAGACAATTTATTGTCCGTCGACTTCCTCGGCCCCGAAGTGATTGAACGGTTTTACGGAGGTGTTTCTGAGGAACCACTCGTCGCTGATGTCACACCCGGTCGCTTCGAGTTCGCTCGCGATGGCCGTGATAGCCTCGCTATCGCTACCGACGACCTCGACGGCCAGGTTTTCGCGTCCTGAAAGGATTTCGTTCACTCGGATGACCCCTTCGGTATCGAGCGCGGCGTCGGCGAACTCGCGCCGATCGGAGATCGGGACCGAGCACACGAAGATGACGTGGAGTTGATAGCCCGCCCGTTCGTAGTCGATGTGCGGGTAGTAGCCGTCTATCACGCCGCGTTCTTCGAGGCGTTCGATGCGATTCCGGACGGTGTTCGGCGCGACCCCCACCTCGTCGGCGATAACCGCGGCGCTGTTGTTCCGAGCGTCGTCCTGGAGCATATGGAGAATTCCCCGATCGACGTCGTCGAGTTCCATACTACACCCAGCGACGTGATACCGATAAAAGAAGTTGGTTATGCGTCTCAACAGGCGTTCCGTCACCGCCCGGCGTGCGACCAGTCTGATTCCGTTCGGGTTCGGGGCGTCGATGGCCCGGATCCGCGGAGCTCCCGACAGCACGTCCCCCGAACGGTTCGCGCCCCGCCGAGACCGGTTACGTCCGGATCTGCCGGGCGATCCGTCGATCGTCCGACCGGGAATCTGCATCGTCCGCTTCGTCGCCGTTCCTGAGCATCCTGTATCCCGCGTACGCCGCCGTCGCCGCGAGCCCCACGCCGAGGGCGACCGATCGCGGCACCTCCCGGCGCTGTCGAAGGCTGGTGTAGAGGCTCGACTCGGCGACGCGGCCGTCGTAGCCGCCGCGTTCCCGAAGTTCGCCGGCCGGTTCGTCGAGGCCGCTTCGATCGGCGATATCGCGCGGCGGCTCGTCCTTTCGCTGCTCGCGGTAGAAGACGGTCTCCATGAGTTTGTCCATCAGCCGCGAGGCGGCCTCGCCGAGGACCGTCATCTGCTTCCCGCCGGCGCCGACGGTCACCTCGCGCTGGGGGTGTTCCGCGGCGTGGAGAATCGCCCGGGCGACCGTCTCCGGCGCGTAGACCGGCGCCGGAAGGGTCGCCGCCTCGTCCATGTGGTTTTTGGCGTGCTCCGGGAACGGCGTGTCGATCGCGCTCGGTTTGACGAGCGTCACCGACACCGGCGCGTCCTCCCGCTCGAGTTCCATCCTGAGGGCCTCGGTGAAGCCCTTGACGGCGTGTTTCGACGCCGAGTAGCTCCCCTGCAGGAGGATCGCGCGCTCGGAGACGATGCTCCCGATGTTGATGATGGCTCCGCCGCGGTCCGGCTCTCGGTCGCGGTCACGCAGGTGCTCGGCGGCCTCCAGCGACCCGTACAGCAGACCCCACACGTTGACGTCGAACTGATCGCGCATCTCCTCGATCGGAACGTCGTCGAGCCTGCCGTAGATGGAGACGGCCGCCCCGTTAACCCACGTGTCGAAGCCGCCGAACTCCTCCTCGGCGACCCGCGCGATCTCGCGTACGTCGTCGCGATCCCGAACGTCGGCGACCACGTGCGTCGCTTCGCCGCCCTCGGCGGCGAGTTCGTCGGTCAACTTCCGCAACGCGTCCTCGCTCCGAGCGGCGGCGACCACCGTCGCGCCGCGATCGGCGGCCATCCGCGCGGTCGCCAGTCCGATGCCCGACGACGCGCCGGTAATCACGATCACCTGTTCGTCGAGGGGCTTCAGTTCGTCGGTCATGGTTCGTCACCTCGCTACGACCACGACGGGCTTGCGTTCGACGCCTGTATGCGCGTGGCTCGGAAGCGAGAAAGCACCGCGAAAGCGTCGGCAGAAATCGTCGCCGCGAGACGATCGTCGAGTTCGACTTCGATACCCGGTCAGGCCTGGCCAGTTCCTCGAACGACGCGGCGGCCGTCCGGGTTCCCCTTCGAGATGAGCGCGTCGCCGCCTTGAATCTCGGCGTCGGCGTCGCCGACCAGCAGCCAGCCCTCCCTCAACGCGACGCCGTCAGTGAAACGACGGCGGTGCGTTGAGTTCCGCCACGTACTCGCTACCGTCGTATCGGACGACCCACTCCCCGTATCCGTCCTCCCGGTCGATCGCGGGTTCCGAGAGAAGTCGTTCGCACAACGATACGAATGCGTCGTCGCTCTCGCTCCCGGCGTACCTGTGTTCCGCGATCGCCTCGTCGACGACGTCCCGCTCAGTCTCCGACAGTCCGCGCAACTCGTATCGGTACCGGTCTCGGAGCCACCGCAAGAATTCGTCGTCCGTCGATGCGACGCGGTCGGCCTCGTAGTGGTAGGTGTACCCCCGTCGGTCCGTGACACCGGTGACGTCGATCGAGTACCGTCGGCCGTTTCGAACGATCGCGTCGTAGTCGGGTTCCGAAACGAGCATCGACGCGTTCGCCTCTCGTTCGTCGTAGAGGATGTGAACCGACACGTTATCCCGCTCCCCGGTCTCCGTCGGGAGTTCGTCGGCGAGGTTCGCTCCGTCTACCGCGGGAAGTCCGTCGTATTCGACCGCGTTGGCGCTATCGTTGGACGACGTCTCCGCCGATCCGATCAGGACCTCGACCGCCGTCAGCGTCCGTTCGACGGTCTTCGTCAGCAGGAGCTTATAGTAGGTTCCCTCGTACTCGATCGGCGGTCCGACCAGCGGGGCGACGACCGGCTGTGCAGGTTCCACGACCGGGCGCGGAAAACGACTGTGGAAGTCTGCCGTCCCGTTTTCGATCGTCTCGACGATCGGTCGAAACCTGTCGGACGTGGCGCCGGACGGGATCGACCTGACCGTTCCGGAGAGCAGGTCGGAATCGGTCGCCTCCCGCATCTCCAGCGACGGGCCGTGCCACCCGCAACCGGCCAGCGTTGCAGAAACGACGGCGGCAACGCCGCCGAGCACCTGTCTTCGTCGTAGCGACGGCCCCATTTGATAGACCGCACGTGATCGGCCACGTACAAGTGTTTTCTGTCTGAACTGGTCCGGCAGAAACGTCGCCGGGCGCGGCATCTCACAGGTGCCAACCGATCGGCCGGGGCGATCGGAATCGGGCGTCGGTGTGCCCATCGAAGACGGTGTTCCGGAGCCTCAGACCTGCGCCAGTTCCTCGAACGCCGCGGCCGCCGTCCTCGTCCCCTTGGAGATCAGCACGTCGCCGCCCTGGATCTCCGCGTCGGCGTCGCCGACCAACAGCCAGCCGTCCTCCGGTCGACGGATCGCGATCACCGACATCGTCGTGTCGGTATCCGGCAGGCCGTCGACGATCGCGACGCCGTCTAAGTCGCTGCCCGACTCGACCGCGACGCGGGTGATGATCTCGTCGCTCTCCTCGACGGCCATCCCGACGACGGGGTGGACCTCGATGTCCCGGAGGACCCCCTCGCTGATGTCGACCGCCGCGTCGCTGATGACCTCCGTCGAACTGCCGAGGTGGATCAGCCCGCGGAGGGTAACCGGATCCGCGGCGTCGGCGGCCGCCCGGAGCGTCCACGCCTCGAACCGCGATTCGAGCGCGTCGACCTCGACCTCCAGATTGCGGACCTCCTCGGCGAGCGCCTCGCTGTCGAACAGGACGGCGCTGTAGGCCAGGTCGACCGCCAGCTCCGAGAGGTTCTTCATGTGGACGATCGTGTCCACCGCTCGTTCCAGGTCCTCGATGTCGGGCGCGGCCGCGGTCGGCGGTTCGTACTCCGAACCCGTCAGCGTCTCGTAGACGTCCGGTATCGAAACGTCGGGCCCCCGAAGCAGCGCCACGTCCTCCGATCGGATGACAGTCTTCGGACCGGGGTTCAACAGCCAGTCGTCGCCCCGGCGGAGCGCGATCACGCGCACCCCGGTCTCCGATTCGAGGTCGATATCCTGGAGCGTCCGATCGGCGTACGGCGAGTCGGCGGCGACGACGCCGCGAACGAGCGTTTCGACGGCGTCCGGCAGCGCCGCCCGCATCGCCTCCGGCAGACCGATGTCTTCGAGGACGACCTTCGCGATGTCGCCGGCGGCGTCGCTGATTCCGTCCGCGGCGGCGACGATGCCGAGTACCGGCGCGAGCCGTTCGGCGTCGTCCGGGCTCCGAGTCGCCATCATCAGTCCCATCCGCGCTCGCATCTCGAGGACGTCCATCTGCTCTTCGAGCCGGAGCACCTCCGCGGCGATGTCCTCGCTCGAGTGGAGCACAGCCGAGTAGGAGAGGTCGATCAGCAGCTCCGCCGTGTCCTTCATCTCGACGAGCACGTCCTTGACGTTGACGGGCTCGTACTCGATCGGTACCGACGCCTCGCCCTCGAGCGGGTCCATACCCTAACAGAGCCATGCTCGGCAAAAAAGCGTTTCCCGCCCTGATTGCAAGTAGCAGGACGTGGGACCGCCGGTTCGATCTCGTTCAGAGACGATCGGCGGATAGCGAGCGGTGTTCGTAACGCTCGCAAGAGACACGGACCCCCTCACTCGCGATCAACCGACCGACGGGCGCCGATTTACTGCGACGATAGCTTCCGACACGGTTTTGGACGGGCGCAAAGAACGCACGAGCAATGATCGATCGGACCTATCTGCGCGAGAACACCGAGGTACTTCGAGACGCCCTCGAGAACCGAGGTGCCGACGTCGACCTCGACGAACTCATCGATCTGGACGAGCGCTGGCGGGAACTGAAAGCCCGCGGCGACGAACTGCGCCACGATCGCAACCAGGTCACCAAGCGGATCGGAAAACTGGTCGCCGCGGGGAAAGACGAGGAGCGCCAGGAGGCAATCGAGCGATCGAAGGACCTGAAATCGGAGATCGAGGACGTCGAGAGCGAGGCCGCCGAACTGAAGGCGGAACTGGATCAGCGCATGCTCGAGATCCCCCAGATCCCTCACGAAAGCGTTCCGCTGGGGATCGACGAACGCCACAACGTCGAGGATCGCCGCTGGGGCTTCGACGACCTGCGGGAGCTGCCGGCGGCGGTCACCCCGCACTACGATCTGGGGGAAGAACTAGACATCATCGACGAGGCCCGCGGCGCGAAGACGACCGGAGCCGGCTTCTACTTCCTGAAAGGCGACGGTGCGCGCCTCGAACACGCCCTGATCCAGTTCATGATGGACATCCACCGCGAGCAGGGCTACGTCGACCTCTTCCCGCCGGTGCCCGTCAAGAGCGAAGCCATGCGGGGCACGGGGCAGTTCCCGAAATTCACCGACGACGCCTACCGCCTGGGCGGGAGCAACGACGAGGAGTACGAGGACGACGACCTCTGGCTCTGTCCCACCGCCGAGGTGCCCGTCACCAACATGTACGCCGACGACATCCTCCTCAAGGAGGATCTCCCGCTGAAACACCAGGCCTACACTCCGAACTTCCGGCGCGAGGCCGGCGAGCACGGCACCGAAACCCGGGGCATCGTCCGCGTCCACCAGTTCAACAAGGTCGAACTCGTCAACTTCGTCGAACCCGAGGAGAGCTACGATCGACTCGAAGGACTCCTCGACGAAGCCGAGGTGGTCCTGCGCCGGCTCGGCCTTCCCTACCGCATCCTCGAACTCTGTACCGGCGATCTCGGCTTTACGGCGGCGAAGACCTACGACATCGAAGTCTGGGCGCCCGCCGACGACATGGACGACGGCCCCGAGGAGGGCGGCCGCTGGCTCGAGGTCTCGTCGGCCTCGAACTTCGAGGACTTCCAGGCCCGCCGCGCCGGCCTGCGCTACCGTCCCGAACGCCACGAGAGCGCCGAATACCTCCACACGCTGAATGCGTCGGGGCTCGCGCTGCCGCGCGTGATGGTGGCCATCCTCGAGTACTACCAGAACGAAGACGGCACGATCACGATCCCCGAGGCCCTGCGGCCGTACATGAGCGGCCAAGAAGTCATCGAGGGCCACGAGAAGGTCGGCGAGGCCGCGCTCGGATCGGGCGATCGGGACTAACGGCCCCGCGATCGCGGACTCGAAGCGGGGTCTTCGGAACGCGCCTGGTCGAGCGATCGCCGGAATCGAACCGCGCGTCGGACACCGGCCGAACCGCAAGAGCGTCCCCTCGTAGAATCCGCCGAAAGCGTTACGTATTCTTACTCTGTACCTCGATCATGTATCTCAGTATCCGGCAGAAACTAACCGCCTCGAGCATCGGACTGCTGTTCGCTATCGGCGTCCTGCATCTGTTTCCGTATTGGCTCGCGCTGGTCGCGTTCGGAGCGATGATTCCGTTTTTCACCAGGGTGCTCGCGGCCTGAGCCGCTCGCGGTCGGGGCGGCATGCAAGCGGCGGCCGCCGGCGATCGGCAGCCGATCCGCGGTCGACGGGGCGATCGTTCGATCCGGCCCTCGCGAGTTAGAAACGTGCGGTCGACGCCGAACCCGCAAGAGGTTATACGAAGCCGCGACCCTCATCGACTATGACCCGCTACTACGAGGACGTCGAAGTCGGAGAGACGATCGACTGCGGGAGCTACGAGGTCACGAAGGAGGAGATCGTCGAATTCGCCGAGAAGTACGACCCCCAGCCGTTTCACCTGGACGAGGAGGCCGCGAAGGACTCCTTTCTGGGCGGACTCGTCGCCAGCGGCTGGCAGACCGCCTGCCTCTGCATGCGACAGAACGTCGACCACATGCGCGATCGGCGGTTCGCCGGCGCGCGCGGCGTCGACGACCTCCGGTGGATCCGGCCGCTTCGACCGGGCGATACGCTCTCCGTCGAGACCGAATTCGTCGCGAAAGAGCCGAACGAGACGTACCCCGCGATCGGGAACGTGACGCTGGAGACGATCGGGCGAAACCAGCGCGACGAACCCGTCATCTCCTACCGCGCGCTGGGGATGATGGAGCGGCGAGAACCGATCGAGTGACGGACTGGCAGCGGTTACGGGTATTGGCGGTGAGAAATACGGTGACATACACCGTTTGCATCCGCGAGCGTCGAAGACGCGAACGGTCTTTTTTGCTCGAGTGGTCAGCCGAAGGCTGACCCGAGAGAAAAAAGGTCGTTAGATGTAGTCGATCGACGGCGGCAGTTCGAGCTTCATGCCCTTGCGCTCGCGGATCTCCATGATCTTCTCGCGCTGGAGCGAGTCGGCCATGACCTCGAAGCCGGCGTTCTCAGTGTTCCAGGACGCGCGACCCTCCGTCGCGGAGCGGATGTCGGAGGCGAAGCCGATCATCTCGTCGACGGGCGCGATACCCTCGACGACCATGAGGTCACCCTCCTGGTACATGTCGTCGACGCGGCCCCGTCGACCCTGGATCTCGCCGGAGGCGGCGCCCATGTGGTCGTTCGGCACGTCGATACGGACGTCCTGCATCGGCTCGAGCAGCTTGATCTGGCCGTCGATCAGCGACTTGTGGACGGCCTCGCGGGTCGCGGGAATGACCTGCGCCGGACCGCGGTGGATGGTGTCCTCGTGGAGCCTGGCGTCGTGCAGGCGGATGAGCGATCCCTGGACCGGCTCGTTCGCGAGCGGGCCGTTGTCGAGGGCCTCCTCGAGCCCCTCGATCACGAGTTCCATCGTCTCGTTCAGATGCTGGATACCCTTCGTGTCGTCGACGAGGATGTTCGTCCCGTGGATGTGTTCGACGTTCTGGGACGTATCTTTGTCCATGCCGGCTTCCTGCAGGGCCTCGCGGCGTTCCTGCTCGGGCATGTCCATCGAGGCCTCGCCGAGTTTAATGGTGTTGACGAGTTCGTCCGTCATCGGCTCGACGGAGATGTAGAACCGGTTGTGGCGGTTGGGCGAGATGCCCTCGACCTCGTCGCTCGCCGTCTGGGGCTGCTCGCGGTAGACGACGATCGGCTCACCCGTGTTCACGGGGATGCCCTGGTTCTTCTCGATACGCTGGGTGATGACTTCGAGGTGGAGTTCGCCCTGCCCGGAGATGAGGTGCTCGCCGGTGTCCTCGTTGATCTCGATCTGGATCGTCGGGTCCTCCTTGGACACTTGTCGGAGGGTCTCGATGAGCTTCGGCAGGTCGTCCATGTTCTGGGCCTCGACGGCCTTCGTGATGACCGGCTCGGAGATGTGCTCGATCGACTCGAACGGCGTCATCTCGACGCTGGAAACGGTGGAGCCGGCGATGGCGTCCTTGAGGCCGGTAACGGCGGCGATGTTCCCGGCCGGCACCTCTTCGACTTCCTCGCGCTCGCCGCCCATGTAGATGCCGACGGACTGGACGCGGTTCTTGCCCGCGGTGCCCGAGACGTAGAGTTCCTGTCCTTTCTCGAGCGAACCCGAGAAGACGCGGCCGCTGGCGATCTCGCCGGCGTGGGGGTCCATCGAGATGTCCGTGACCATGAAGACGACCTCGCCGTTTTCGTCGACGAGGCGCATCGCCTCTGCGAGGTCGGAGTCGTCGTCGCCACGCCAGATGCGCGGAATACGGCGGGGCTGTGCGTCGACCGGGTTCGGGAAGTGCTCACAGACCATGTCGAGTACGACGTCCGACAGCGGGGTCTGCTCGTGGAGTTCCTGGCGCTGGTCGTTGCGCTCCATCTCCATGATGTCGCCGAAGTCCATCCCGGTGCGCTGCATCGAGGGCATCGAGACGCCCCACTTGTACAGCGCGGAGCCGAAGCCGACGGTGCCGTCTTCGACGGAGACGGTCCAGTCGCCGACATCGTCCATGTCCTCGGTCATGCCGCGAATGAGTTCGTTGACGTCGCGAATGACGGCGAGGAGTCGGTCCTGCATCTCCTGGGGGCCTTCCTGGAGCTCGGAGATGAGGCGGTCGACCTTGTTGATGAACAGCGTCGGCTTGACGCCCTCGCGAAGCGCCTGGCGGAGAACCGTCTCGGTCTGGGGCATGGCACCCTCGACGGCGTCGACGACGACCAGCGCACCGTCGACGGCGCGCATCGCACGGGTCACGTCGCCTCCGAAGTCGACGTGGCCCGGCGTGTCGATGAGGTTGATGAGGTGGTTGGTCCCGTCGTACTCGTGGGTCATCGACACGTTCGCCGCGTCGATCGTGATCCCGCGCTCCTGTTCGTCTTCCTCCGTGTCCATCGCGAGCTGCTGGCCGGCCGTCTCGTCGGAGATCATGCCGGCGCCGGCGAGGAGATTGTCAGAAAGGGTGGTTTTTCCGTGGTCGACGTGAGCGGCGATGGCGATGTTCCGGATATTCTCCGGTTCGTCCATCAGCCGTTCACACTCTTGGACGATCTTCTTGCGTCGGCCCATATACCCCCCATTACCGGTACCGGGGTCAAAAGGGTAGTGTTTCGTCCCCACCGGAAACGGGCCGGAGACCCCGATCGACGGGCTGAATGTCCAGTTTACGTGAGTGAATGACACGCAGTTTTCCTGCGTCGTCGCCGCCGTGATCAGACGGCCCAGCTGCGAACGTATTCACCGACTGACACAGTTCAGTCCGCGAGTATATCGTTCCGACAGACGGACGAGACGAGAGACAGTACGGAGCCGATCGAGCGGGCCATCCGCGACCGATCGCCCGCCCACGAACCCGACGAAACCGATAATCGCCGTCACAGTGATGGCCTTCGAGCACGTGGTACCGATAACCATGGATCTCCACGTCCAGGGCCCCGGTCCCACCTCCCCTTTCCTCAGCGCCCGGGACCTCTTCGAAACCGAACACGATCTCTCGCTCCCGGTCCACGTCCGGTTGCGGGACGATCCCGACGAGCGAACCTGGGCCGGCCACTACGACGACCGCCACGTCCTGAACATTTCGCAGCATGTCGCTTCCTCGGCGATGGCCCGCGAGTTAGCGCTCCACGAGTTCGCTCACATGGCCAGATACGAACAGGAACACCCCTCGCACGTCCAGTCGACCGAAGAGGCGCTGTACCTCGCGTTCGCCGGCAAGTCCGTCGAACGGCGCAAACTCGCCCACTGCTATCAGATCGCGAACCACATGAAGGACATCTACGCCGACGACATCACCCTCTCGGTGGGGCCGGGCGAGAAACTGCTGTCGTTTCTCGAATCGAGTCTCGCCGCCGCGGTCGCCGATCGACCCGAGACCCCGCCACGGCCGGGACTCGAACGCATCTCGACGAGTGCGGACCCGGACATCACCGCCGTGAACGCGGCGTTCGCGCTGGCGCTCGCGGAACGACACGCCCTCATCGACGAGGATCACCGGCTGTACGATATCGCACACGCGGCCGCGATGGACGCTCCGCACGTCCCGATCGGCGAGTTCAAACGCCGGTTCCGGGAGCTCGCACGCGAACCCGATTCGAGTAGCTACCGACAGGAACTCGTCGAGACGACCCGATCCTACGTCAGCGGAAAGGGACACGCAGCCGACTAGCACTGCGCGGGTTGCACCTTCGATCGCCGGCAGGCGAGTTCGTCGGAATCGACTCCGCCGATCGGGTTCCGCGCGCCGGACGTGTTGCCGTCGTTATTGGGAATTACCCGTGCGATCGATCGACCCGAACGTTTAATATTCGACGCGAACAACGGATGAAACATACAATTGATGTTCTCGGCAAAGGATCGCAAACAGGGATCGACCGACGCGTCGTTCACCGACGCGTTATCGCGGCTGAAACAGCACGGTGCGAGCGTCCTCGTCCTCGGCTCCGTCCATCCCGACCAGCAGTGGGCGCTCTCCCGGCGTTTGCTGGGACACGCAACCGATCAGCTTCGTCGCCGCGTATTCGTCTCGACCGCTAACGGCGATGCCCTGTTGCACGAATTATCTCCGGCGGAGACGATTCGAGTCGTCCGCTACGAGAGCCAGACGCGCTGTACCGTTGCAGAGGCGCCGACTACCGACGGGTCCGCCACGCCGTCGATCGACGACCAGCCCACCGCCGAAACGCTCGGCGACCTCGGGATCGCGATCTCGAGTGCGATCGAGGCGTTCGAAAGCGAGAGCGAGTTCGAGCCGAGCGAACTCCGGGTTGGCGTCGATTCGTTACTCCCACTGCTCGAAGACTACGACACCGAACAAGTGTTCAAATTCATCCACCTGACTAACGGACGCGTGAAAGCCGCCGACGGGATGATCCACTACCGGCTCCCGATCGAGCGAGACGCCACTGTGGTGCCGGTCCTGAAACCGTTGTTCGACGTGCTCGTCGAACTCCGCGAGCAAAACGGCATCGTTCAGGAGCGATGGACGCTCCCGCGTACGGACCACAGTTCAGGATGGATCAGTCCACCAGATTCATAACGGTAGGAGCGCCAGCAGCCGAGAGCCACCCGTGGCTTCGTGATCGCAGCACATTTGTAAATCATTTGAAATGAAACCAACTTTCGAACCGATCGAAGACGGACTCGAAATTATCGACCCGATCGAGCGGCATCGATACCGGCTAACGACGCATACCGAGGTGGATCCCACACCAGTCGATTGCGAAACGATTCAGTACCCGATCGATGCAGCCGTCGAGATTACGACGGATATGCTTACGTTGCCGACAAAAGATACTATCTACATCTATGGAAGAGATAGATCGATGATAGCGGAGGTTCGGCCAAATGAACAACAGTCTTTTCCATCAGGAATATACACTATTGATCTCTCGTCAGCTCTAAAATTATATGTGCATGTTAATGACGAAATAAATGTGTATTCGGATTCTGACCGCACCTATGTTTATTTCGGTGGCTTTCCGGATGTCATTATAGGCGCACGATCTTATCATACACGCCCAGCAGCAACGATTACTACGCCAGCAGATCCAAACGACGTGATGAAGGCAATATCAGCATTTGGATCTGCCTTAAAGACGAAGACGGCTGACCGAGCCTTCCCAACCCTTCGAGGGCATCCGCCAGCAATTAAACTTGGTGAGAATCTATCCATTCCAGAGAATATTAATGAAAGTAAAACAGGTATACAAATTGGTATCCCTCCGACATTACGGCATATATTTGTTATAACACCTCTTGCATACTATCTCGGAGCAGATCTAGTACCAAGTTCAACACCTCGTCTTACCACTCAATCTGGATATTCCTATTCACTTGATGATCGTTTTGAGCCAACAGTCGATCAAATTTTAAAGCAAATTTTCTTCTTAGATTGCATTGTTCGAACAGAAGGTATAATACCACTATCTTTACATGAACGAGAATTAATTGAGCCTGTTCTCAAATTTGACATTGAAGAAGTATATAAACTCCCAATTCATGAGCAAATAGAAAAATATTTGGAAGTTCCATCGGAGGCTATAGAGGCCTACCTCACAAAATGGCATCTAAAAGTGAATGTAAAACCTGTCCCAAAAATTATTGAGTTTCTTCCATATATTGCTGATCGCCTTGCTTCAGTGAAAGTAATGGATGAATTAAGCGATGCGAATTCGTCAACATCGTCACAAAGCCACACACAAGCCATCGAGCAATTCACAAGGAGCAATTCGATCCAAGAGAGAGGCCCTCAAGACGTAGATATTGTTTCAGACATATCTAATAAACTGTCAATTCCAACGATTCAGCAATCCTGGAATGGTACAACCTTTTCTAATATTAATAGTACTACTCCAATTTCATCATTCTATAATAGTATTGGAAGAACTCCAAGAGAAGGACCAATCACAATTAATCTTATATGTAATGATCCTACTATGAGCGAAGAAGCAGAACGCGTGAATAAAGTTTATGGGAACCATGCTGAACTCCTATTTGAGGTCATAGTACACTATAATACATCAAAGGACGAATTACAGGAAATTTTGTCACAAGAGGGTGATTTTTGTCATTATATTGGACATATAGATGAGAATGGATTCCAATGTTCAGACGGAAAACTTGACGCATCATCACTTGAAAATGTAGGCGTCAAAGCATTTTTACTTAATGCTTGTCAATCTCATTCACAAGGGATTTCTTTAATTGAAGCAGGTAGTAGCGGAGGGATCGTTACTTTCGGAGATGTCGTTAATGATGGTGCAATCAGTGTAGGAAACACAATTGCACGACTACTGAACCAAGGTTTCCCACTCTATGCTGCACTGGATATTGCTCGAGAAGACCATATCATTGCAGAACAATATCATATTGTTGGAGATGGGCTTACAACAATAGCGCAGCCAAAGATGGGAGTACCTAATGTATGTTCTGTAGACCACGATAGTGATTGTGTGAATGTGAGAATGAAAACATATCTGTCATCAGGGAATAGAAAAGGAAGCTTATTTACCCCGCACTTAGAGTCAGCTGATTGCCATTATTTACATCCTGGCGAGACTAACAAAATAAATTCCACTAGAGAAGAGTTCGAGGAATTTTTGGATCTAAATGACACGCCCATAATATGGAATGGTGAAGTCGATTGGAGTAGAGACATCCTAAGAGATGGACTCAAAAAACTTATGGACCGCTGACTCCAGAACTATTTTTTGCTGCGACAGCCCCAGTTTTCGATAGTATCATCACAATTGTAAACAGCACACCGATCATTCGTGGGTGGTTCTTCAGGTATCCGGTTAGGTCTGTCATAGTACATCTTCTACTTGGAGGATGCCCCTAATGAATTTATTTTAATATATCTGATGTAGTAATCATAGTATTATTCTATAGTTTTATTGGGAGAAATTTGCGGAATAGTAGAACAGACTCTAGTATTATCATTAATCAATTCCAGTAACAGAACATAAGTATATCGTTCAATCATCAAGCAGTTGTCGCAGAACCCGATCAAACTCATCGTCTGGAAGCGCTGATTGAATCGTAGCTATCCGCTCACGACATTTCATCATCTCTTGAACAACAGTCAAATACTGGTTTGTCACATTAATATCCGACTCCAATTCCGTCTGTAGCAAGGCTCGCTCGGTTGCCAATCGGAAAAATTCGTCCATCAACTGTTCGTATTCTTTTTGAAAAGCTAGCCATTCAATTGTATCAGATAACGTTCTATCAGAGACCGGCTCAACAAGGAACTCATCCGCGCCCCGGTCGATCGGGTCTACTGTTGGGGTGTTATCGGTTAAAGCTAAAATTTGTGTATTCGGGGCGCGCTGCCGCATTGTATCAACTATCCCTTTTGCACTAGGTGCATCAAGAGTCCAATCAAGGATCAGCAAATCGTACGCATTATTGATTTGCTCAATAATCGTTCTACTGAAGTCTGCGTAGGAAATATTGAAGGCTAAGCAGCAATCAGTGGTCTCCATGTTATCCAGAGATAGTCCTGGATACACGATGAATAGACTTACAGTAGATTCCAATGGTACGGATTATATCGATACTGTTGGGTAGGCCTTATTAAATATGATTAGAGCACGTGAGTTCTCAAGACCCTTGTTAAACGCAGCTGAAATAAGAATGGATCTTGTTTAGAATATTGAAAGTGGTTATGAACGATCGTGTTGATAACCTTCCAGCAAAGTAGTGAGGGAACTATTCTAATGTCCCGTAGGTATATTAAATAGTATTAGGAGAAGAAGAGATGAAATCGATAGAGTGATTATCACTCTGAATAGGAATTAGTAGCGAAAAACGGACGCATGGATATCCTATAAAAATCCGAAAGTAGTTAACATAATTTCATGAGTGGTAATTCAGTAAGTCCGAAATTCAAATCTGAAGGTAATGGGATCGAAATTATCGATCCGATTGAACGATGTAGATATCAGTTACAAATTTCTAATCACTCAACACCTGTTCAAGTAGAAAAAGATCAGGTTGGATATTCTGTTGACTCAGCTGTGGAGATTACTACCAGTTCAATAACAGTACCGGATAGTAAGGCAATATATGTATTAAACCACGATGAGAAGGCGTTAGATGAAGTGATAGTTAATAATAGTACATACTTGTCATATGGGGAATATACTATCGATTTGTCGAGACAGATAAAGGTTTACATATTATTTGAATCATCTGTGAAAATAATATCGGACAGAAACCAGAAGTGTTTATGTTTTGATGACCCAACAAGGATAACAATAGGCGCTCGGTCGTTTCACACGCGTCCTGCAGATACAATCACAACGACTTCATCGCCAAGAGATGTGATGCGGGCTGTATCAACGTTCGGATCTGCTTTAAAAACAACAACTCCGGAGCAATCTTTTCCTACTTTACGTGGTCATCCACCAACCCTCAAACTTGGCAATGAATTAACCGTTCCAGATAAGTTTAGTTTACCAGACAATGGAGTGAGAATTGAAATAGAACCAACTCTTGATCAGGTGTTCACAGTCGCACCTCTTGCCTACTATCTCGGAGCCGAAGTAGTGCCAGGCTCAGAACCGAAGCTACTTACCGAAAAGGGATATAAATACTCATTCAGTTATGAAGGAAGATTTGAATCAACAGTAGAACGTACACTCAAACAAGTGTTTTTCTTAGATTGTATAGTTCGCACAGAAGGTGGATGGCCGGGTCCACTATATGAGCGTAAAACGACCAAACCAATTCTTGGTTTTGATATTTCTTCCACATATAAACAGTCCCTTGCTGACCGGATTAAGACATATCTAGAGATCCCATATTCAACGATCGAACCATATCTTCATGATTGGCAGCTTAAAGTACAGATTAGCCCAGATGAACCAAGCGTTGAATTTCTGCCGTTTTTAGCGTATGATCTCGCGATTGTATCTACTAAAATTGATCAAAATAGTTGTCTGAACCACCCTCAAATTGAGCACGATATTACAAAGAGTCAGCCTATTTCTTCGTCACCAGCTATCAATCAATATTGGAAGTGTCGAGAAAGTTCAAAAACAAAAAGTACAGTTCCTCTATCAGGATTATATAATAGAATCGAACGATCACCAAGAATAGATCCTCTTGATATTAATGTCATTTGTAATGACCAGAAGATGACTGAAGAACTTATCAATGTTTATGGTTCCTATCGAGAGCAAGAATCTTTGTTAAATGTAAATGTGTATAAATCATTGGACAGGAAGTCACTAAGAGAAGTTCTAAAAAAAGAAAGTGACTTCGTTCATTACATTGGTCACATTGATGCAGATGGATTTCGCTGTATAGATGGTAACCTATGTGCATCTTCGCTTGATATGGTCGGAACAAAGGCATTCTTTCTTAACGCTTGTCGATCTTTCACACAAGGTATTTATTTAATAGAAGCAGGAAGTATAGGAGGGATTGTTACCTCAGATGATATTGTTAACATGGAAGCAATTCATATTGGAAACACAGTATCACGATTTTTGGACAATGGCCATCCATTATATGTTGCTGTAGAAGCTGTACGGAATATGTCCAAATTCGGACATTTATACCAGTTAGTTGGAGATGGTACATCAATTATATCACAGTCCGAAGATAGCGTTTCTAAAGTTTGTTCGATTAAACGCGATAGTACTGGTTTCACAATAAAACTAAAACTCCATCAAGGAATTACAAAATCGAAAGGAGGTATCTATCGCCCAGATCTTCAATTCTGTGAGCATTATCATTTAGTGCCAGGGGAGGTTATCAAGAACAACATTTCGAAGCCACAACTTGTCCAATTCCTTGATAGAGAAAAAATGCCAGTGGTATTGGATGGTGAGCTACGATGGAGCGACGAAATTAAAATAAGCGAATTGTGACTTCGCTTTAAAGAAATCTGCGTTAGCGTGCGGCCGCCGCGACGCGCTCTTTCTCTTCTTTCTGCCCGATCGCGTACGTCTGGACGTCGTAGTTGGCAGCGCCGATGAGCTGGCTGGCGATCGCTTCGTCGACCGACGTCGGGGTCTTGAACGAGTCGTTGTTGACGCCGTCGGCGAGGAACTTCAACGCCTGGTCGACACGGCGTTGTGGCGCGACGTCGACGGCCTTGGGGACGGAGATGCCACCGTACTTCAGGCGGACGGTCTCCTCGCGCGGGGCTGCGTTCTCGACGGCCGATACGAGCACCTGAACGGGGTTCTCGTCGGTGCGCTCGTGGACGAGCTCGAACGCGTCACGGACGTGGTTGAGCGTCTGCTGCTTTTTACCCGTGTTCTCCTCAGTCTGCATCAAGCGGTTGATGAAGCGCTCGACGATCGAGACCTGGGATTTCTTGAACTGCTTGCTGGCGTGACGACCGGCGGTGTGGGCGATCGGTGTCACCGTGATGTAGCGTTCGGTCGACGGATCGGCGTACTCGATCTCGACGATCTCCCACGTGCCGAATAGCTTGGCGGAGACGTCGGCGCCGCCGGCCGGTGCGTCGGGTTCTGGTTGATCTTCGGCCGCCATGGTTATCGCACCGGTTTCTCCGCGTTGCCGCGAACCAGTTCGAGCAGGGAAACGCCGTTTACCTTCTCGACCTTGTAGTTGACGCCGGAAAGGTCGCCCATCGCACGACCCTTCGCGCCACCGATCCCGGCGATGGTGACTTCGTCGTGTTCGTCGATGAACGAGATGGCGCCGTCACCGGGACAGAACGCGGTGACCTGTTTGCCGTTCTTGATCAGCTGGACTCGGACGCACTTTCGGATCGCCGAGTTGGGCTGTTTCGCTTCGATGCCGACTTTCTCGAGGACGATACCGCGGCCCTGTGGCGCTCCCTCGAGAGGATCGGACTTCTCGCGGAGGCCCCGTGCGCGGCGCGCGTAGTCCGAGTCGGACCACCGCTGTTCTTGGCGGTCCTTCTTGAGCTTGCGCGCGGCGTATTTGCCGTTTGCCATAGTACCCGTCGCTATCCGTCGAAGGCACTTAAGCGACCCGTTTCGAACTGACGTTACGGCTCGAGAGCGCTCGATCGGGGTCGATGAAGGAATCTGAGCGCGTTTCGGCACCGAGTAGCGGCTCTCGGGCTGTCCGCGACGGATTCGACGCGCGATCTCCGGCGCAGCCGATTCGAGACGGAGCTCGGACCGACAAACGCCGACGTCGTCGGTAGTACGGTGACGATTATCGCCATCGGACGACAGAGTCGAGCGATTCGACTCTCGCTATCAGATGTTATAATTAACTAGAAGTTATTAGTTATCTGGGTCATATCTCGCACTCGTTATGGCTCCACTCAGCACGGTTTTCGCCACCACGTCCTGGTTCAAGCGACTCCTCGGTCTTTCCAACGGAAACACCCAATCCGCCGACGAATCGCCGGTAGTAGACGGTCGAATCGGATTCGACGGGTCACTCGAGGACGCGGAAGTAATCGGGCGGAGCCCCCTATCGTATATCGCTGCGGGCGAATCCGTCTCGTCGTTCGTGGGGAATCAGATCTCCAATAAACTCGCTGAATACGGGCTCGAGGACATCGATCCCGACGAATGGTACCCGCTCACAATTCCGCTGGCTATGCTGTACGACATGCGCGACGAGTACGGCGGCGTCAGAATGCGGAATATGGGGCAGAACATCCCCGAGCACGTCGAATTCCCCCCGGACATCACCGACGTCGATAACGCGTTACGGTCGATCGATACGGCGTATCACGCGAACCACCGCGGCAGCGAGATCGGGTTTTATGAGTTCCAAGAAGAGGGACCGAACGAGGGGATCATGGTCTGTGAGAACCCGTACCCGTGTGAATTCGACAAAGGACTCATCAGGGGCGTTGCGAGAAAGTTTGCCAACAACCCCGTCGAAGTCGAGGAGGTCGGCGATCAGTGCCGATCGGACGGCGGCCACCGCTGCGAGTACCGCGTCGAGTGGCTGTGATTACGGCCGCGCCGTGACCGGTCCGCGGCTGGCGGTATAGACGCTCGAAACGAGTTCTGCGTCGAACGCACACCCGATATCAGTACGGGTACTGTCGAGGCTCGCGCTGGATCGAGATCCACTTCACCGTCGTCAAGGTGTCGAGGATCCACTCGTCGTTGTACCGACCCATCCCCGACGCACCGACGCCCCCGAACGCGACGTGCGGTTCGTCGTTCAACGGCTGGTCGTTGATGTGGACCATGCCGGTCTCCATCGCGTCGGCCACGTCGCGCGCCCGAGCCACGTCCGGCGAGTGAACCGATCCCGATAGGCCGTACTGGGTGTCATTGGCGATCCGGACCGCCTCCTCGTCGGTCTCGAAGGGAATGACCGGCGCGATCGGCCCGAAGTGCTCGTTGCGGGCGATCGGCATGTCGTTGGTGACGCCCGACAGCACCGTGGGCTCGACGAACAGGCCGTCGTGGCCGCCGCCGGCCTCGACTGTCGCGCCGCGTGCGATCGACTCCTCGACGAACCCGACGATCTTGTCGCGCTGGCGCTCGTTGATGACCGGTCCGACGAGGGCGCCCTCTTCGAGCGGATCGCCGATGGGGAGTTGCGCTGCGCGGTCGGCCAGCCCCGCCACGTACTCGTCGTACAGCGATTCGTGGACGAGATGGCGGTTGATCGAGATACACTCCTGACCCTGATGGGTGAACGACCCGAACGCTCCGGCGGCGATCGCGCGCTCCAAGTCGGCGTCCGGCAACACGATGTGTGCGTTATTCCCGCCGAGTTCGAGCGCGGGTTCCGTGTACGATCCGACGGCGCGCCGGCCGACGCGGCGGCCGACCTCCGAGGAGCCGGTAAACGACATCACCGACGGAACCGGGTGCGCCGAGAAGTGATCGCCGATCTCGGGGCCGTAGCCGGGGACGACGTTCAAGACGCCGCCCGGGAGGCCGGCCTCCTCGAAGACCTTCGCGAGCACGAGCCCGCCCGTCAGCGGGGTGTGCTCATCGGGCTTTAACGCCACGCTGTTGCCCAGCGCGATGGCGGGCGCGACGACTCGACTGGAGAGGTACAGCGGGAAGTTCCACGGCGTGATGACGCCGACGACGCCGGCCGGTTCGCGCACGAGCAAATTCTCCTTGCCGGGCGTGATCGAATCCTTTCGACGGCCGCCGTCGCGCATCGCCAGGCCGGCACCGACCTCCATCGTCCCCTGTGCGAGTTGCGTCTCGAAACCGGCTTTCAGCTGAACACCGCCGCACTCGACGGCGAACAGCGTCTCGAGGTCGTCGGCGTACTCGCCCAGCAGCCTGCGGGCCTCGGATACGATCGCGGCACGCTCTTGGGGCGGTCGCTGGGCCCACTCCGGCTGGGCCCGTTCCGCGATCGCGTACGCCTCGTCGACGTCGTCGGCCGTCCCCGAGGGAACCGTCGTCAGGGTCGCCCGCGTCGAGGGATTTTCGACGTCGATCAGATCTCGATCGCCGGCGGGGAGCCACTCACCGTCGAGGTACAGGGCGTTCCACCCGTTCTCCGGCGCGATATCGAGTTCGTCCACGTCGATCCCTTCGGCGGATGATTTGCTCGTATCCGTCATACGAATCCCCCTCTCGATGGAATCCGCTTATTGGTTTGGTTATGACATTCTCGATCGAATACGTATTTCCGAAGTCATCACGGATCGCATCAAGGACCGAACGCGCTACGTTCATTCATCGCCGACCGTACCGTTTGCTGGCGCTATTCGACACGTTCACGAGATGATCCGCCTGATCGACGGCTGACCTGGCGTTCGCGTGGCTCCGAGTTCGGAACAGACTCTACAAAATAATCTCCTCCGAACGGGAGTATCGACAAAAACGTTGTATGTGATCGTACCGATAGCACAGTGTGGCACTACCGAAGTCGATAGTAATCGAGCCCAGAGGAGGGCGATGTGCGTGGGCTCCGATCGCTGGAGGGATCTTCCCCCTCGCATACGGGATCGTCGCGGTCAATACGGCGAGGCCAGCAGGATTTCAGTCGATCTTTCTCGGACTCTCCCTCGTGATGATAGGGATAGCAGAGTCACTCCCCGCTAATCGCGTGAGAGTCGCTACAGTAGTTCGAGCGAGTAGCGTCGTGGGACTGCTCCTCTTTTTTGCCGCCGCGATATCTCTCTGAACGGTGGCTCGAGCGCCGCGATGCCGAGAAGGCCGCTGGCGCAAACCGGATTCAGTAGAACGAGCAGATTCGGTCAGATCAACTGCACGTCGTCGATCGCGAAGTGGCGATTGGCGAGCGTCCGCGCGGCGTCGATCGTCTCGCCGTTCGATCCGATCGCGACCCCGCGATCCTCCTCGGCGACCTCGACGTAGGCGACGGTATCTCCGTTCTCGCTGACGGTGACGTTGTAGACGGCCGCCGGGGCGAGCGCGTTCGCGACGAACTCGGCGGGGTCGTCGGCGTCTTCGACGAGGCGGACACGGGCGTCGACCCGATCCTCGAACTGCCGGACCGTTCGTCCGCCGGGGCCGATCGCGTCGCCCATCTGGCCGCTCGCGACGACGACGAGCAGTCGATTCTCGTCGTTGGTATCGTCGATGAGACAGTCCGTCCCGGTTGCGCCCGTCACGTCCTCGAACAGGGCGAGGTACTGGCGAGCGTCGTCGGTGAGCCGGACCGCCATCGATCAGTCGGCCCGTCCGGTGGTAGAGCCCATCCGAAGGTCGACGTCGCCGGTGCCGAGCTTGATCGGCTTGCCGACGATGACGTTCTCGGTGACGCCGTCGAGATCGTCGACCTCGCCGTGGATCGCGGCGTTGAGCAGGTGGTTGACCGTCACCTCGAACGCCGCGCGGGCGAGCACGGACTCCTTCGAGCCGGAGATACCGTGGCGACCGATCGACTCGATCTCGCCGCGGTTAGTCATGATGTCCGCGACGAGCATCAGGTGGCGGACGTTCACGTCGTCCAGCCCCTGTTCGGCGAGCGTGTTGTTCGTCTCCTCGATGATCGCCTCGCGGGCGGCCTCGATGCCGAGGTTGCGGTGGATCTCGTGGATGTTGTTACACGTCGTCCGAGAGGCGTCGACGCCCTCGATCTCCAAGACGTCGCCGAAGGCCGACCCTTCGGTGTAGAGGACGAACTCCTCGCTGCCGTCGTCCATTTCCTCGCGGCGGATGACGACCCGAGAGACCTCCTCGATCCCCTTGAACGTGATCTCGCGCAGCTCCTCGACGAGCTGAAGCAGGTCCCGGTAGGACGGTTCCTCGGGACCGAACTCGATCTGGGTGCCCTGCTGGACCGTGCTGACGCCGAGGTGATCCTCGATCGTCTCGGCGACCTCCTCGGGCGTGATCATCCGCTCCTCGAGGGTGTCCCGATTCAGCGAGATCTGGACCCGCATGTCCGCGACATTGGTCGAGACGTCGCCCAGCGCGAGGATCTTGGTCGCCTCGATATTCCAGACGACCTCGTGGGCCTTCTCGCGCTCGGTGGCGTACTCGTCCTCCAGGTGGACGGTCATCATCGGTGTGTCTGGGGTCTTCCGGGCGTCGACCAGTTCGATCAGCCGCGGCAGCCCCTGCGTCACGTCGATCTCCGCGACGCCCGCGTAGTGGAACGTGTTCATCGTCAGCTGCGTCCCGGGTTCGCCGATCGACTGCGCCGAAACGGTACCGACGGGGTCGAGCGGATCGACGCGGGTGTCCACGTAGCGGGCTTCGACGGCCTTCGCGAGCTGGTTGGCGTCTTCGACGGTCGCGCCGCCGCGATCCTCGATCGTCTCGTAGACGTCGTCCTTCAGCCGGCGCGGGAGGTCCGTGTCCTCGACGACCGCGATCACGTCGTCGTCGACGTCGTACTCGACTTCAGTCATCGGAGGTCACCTCCGTTTCACCGTAGAAGAGACTGTCGTCCGCCTTCTCGGAGAGGTTCGTCGGTTCGCGTTTCGTCCCGAGGAACTCGGCTCGCTCCTCCTCGGAGTCGAACTCCGCGTCGAGCACCTGGTCGGCGATCTGTGCGACGTCGATCTCGTTGTCATCGCCGGAGGAGACCTTCACCGGCGAGGTGCCGTCCTCGCCGAACTCGAACTGAACGATCGTGTCCGAGGTGTCCCGGACGGTGCCGTCGTACTGGGTTTCGAGTTCGGAGAGCGCGTTGATGAGCCGGCGCTGCAGGTAGCCGGACTTCGAGGTCCGGACTGCAGTGTCGACCAGCCCCTCGCGGCCGCCCATCGCGTGGAAGAAGAACTCCCGCGGGGTGAGCCCGCCGGTGTAGGAGTTCTCGACGAAGCCGTGGGCCTCCGCGGAGAGGTCGTTGGGCTTGTAGTGACTGAGGGTTCGGTCCTCGTAGCCGCGGTTGATCCGCTCGCCCCGAACCGCTTGCTGGCCGACGCAGCCGGCCATCTGGGTCAGGTTGAGCATCGATCCGCGCGCACCGGAGGAGGCCATGACGACCGCCGGGTTGTCCTCGGTGAAGTGCTCCTCCGCGATGTTACCCGCGTTGTCTCGGGCGCGCGAGAGCGTCTGCATGATCTTCATCTCGAGGGTCTCGTCGATCGTCCGGCCCGGGAGGCTCTCGAGTTCGCCGCGCTCGTAGGCCTCGATCAGCTCCTCGACGCGATCGTTGGCGTCCTCGATCGTCTCCTGGATGCGGGCTTCCGCTTCCTCGGGGATGGTCTCGTCGTCGATGCCGATCGAGAACCCGAAGTGCATGATCGCCCGCATCGCGAGCGTCGAGACCTCGTTGATGAAGATCCGAGCGCGGGTGTTGCCGTACACCTTGGTGATCGTGTCGACGATCTCGCCGCCGAACTCGCCGACCTCGTCCTCGGCGATGGTTCCCTCGACGAGTTGGCCGTCCTCAATCACGACGTCGTCGCCGACGGTGCCCGTGAACTCGAGGTTCATGTCGTCGGGCAGCAGTTCGGAGAAGACGTCGCGGCCGGTCCAGAACGGCTCGCCCTCGTCGTCGATGCCGCTGGGTTCGGGCAGTTCGTCGATCCGGGTCGCCCGCAGCAGGTCGAGCGCCTGCGTCTCGTTGAACCGCGGGTTGTCGTGGGTCAGCAGGTAGGTTCCGGAGATGTGGTCCTGAATCGCCCCGATGATGTTCTCGCCGAACCGCGGGGAGAGGATCTGCTCCTGGACGCGCATCAGGACGCGCGCCTCGGCGCGGGCCTCCTCGTTCTGGAGGGCGTGCATGTTCATCTCGTCGCCGTCGAAGTCGGCGTTGTACGGCGGACAGACGACGGTGTTCAGCCGGAAGGTCTTGTACGGCATGACCACGACCTCGTGGGCCATGATAGACATCCGGTGCAGCGACGGCTGCCGGTTGAAGATGACGATGTCCCCGTCGATCAGGTGGCGGTTGACCTCCCAGCCGGCGTCGACCTTCTCCGCGAGCGCCTCGCAGTTCTTCTCGGTCACCTTCAGCCGGCGACCGTCGGGCCGGCGCACGTAGTTCGCGCCCGGATGGCCCTCGGGGCCGTTCGCGACGAACCGCCGCGCGTCCTCGACGTTGCGTTCGGTGACGTTCATCGTCTGGGTCATCTCCTTTGCGACGCGATCCGGGACGCCGACTTCGTTGAGCGAGAGGGTCGGGTCCGGCGAGATGACGGTTCGCGCGGAGAAGTTGACGCGCTTCCCGGACAGCGAGCCGCGGAAGCGTCCCTCCTTGCCCTTCAGCCGCTGGGAGAGGGTCTTGAGCGGCCGGCCCGATCGGTGGCGGGCCGGCGGCGTCCCCGAGATCTCGTTGTCCATGAACGTCGTCACGTGGTACTGCAACAGCTCCCACAGGTCCTCGATGATCAGCTGCGGAGCGCCGGCTTCGCGGTTCTCCATGAACCGCTGGTTGATGCGGATGATGTCGACCAGCTTGTGCGTGAGATCGTCCTCGGAGCGCTGGCCGTTGTCCAGCGTGATCGACGGCCGCGCGGTGACCGGGGGCACGGGGAGGACGGTGAGGATCATCCACTCCGGTCGGGAGCGTTCGGGATCGATTCCCAGGACCTCGATGTCCTCATCCGGGATGTCCTCGAACCAGTCCCGGATGTCCGAGGGCATCAGCTTGTTCGTGTCCTCCTCGGTGAGGTCGATATCTAACGCCTTCTCGATCGCCTTGCGCTGGTTCTCGCGCGGACGGAACGAACCCGAGAGGATCTCGTTGATCCGCGTGAGTTCGATTCCGGTTTCCTCGGCGAGTTCGTCCGGCGTCGTCCGCTCGACGCCAGCCTCCTCGTCGCCCTGCATCGCGCCAGCGATGCGCTGGGAGTACTCACTGGTGAGGACCTGCTGGACCTCGTAGTAGGTGGTCGGCTTCTCGTGATCGATGTCGTACTGGATCTCGCCACAGAACGGACAACGGTCCTTCTTTCTGGCCTGCCGGATCGCGGCCTTAGTCACGTCGTTCAGGTCGCGGCCGAGCTTGCGAGACTCCGTGATCTGGTCGCGGAACTCCTCGCGCTCGTCTTCCGTCAGCAGGAGCCTAGAACACTCGCGGCAGGTCCCTCGCAGGAGTCGCCGGATAAGTTTCGTAAAGCCGACGTGAATGACCGGCGCGGCGAGTTCGATGTGGCCGAAGTGGCCGTTACACGACCCCGAGTGCTTCCCGCAGGTCTTGCACTCCAGCCCGGGGTCGATGACGCCCAGCCGGGGGTCCATCAGCCCCATGTCGATCGGGAAGCCGTCGTCGTCGTAGGTGTCGGCGGTGATGATCTTCGTCGCGCTCATCTCCCGGTACTCCTCGGGCTCCATGAGCCCGAAGTTGATCGCTCCGATGTCTTTTGGTGTCCCGTTTTGCATGGTTTTAGACGGCGTCCTCCAGTTCGAGTCGCGGCGCGATGCCGAGCGCCTTCATCTCGTCGAGCAGAAGCTTGAACGCGTAGCTCATCTCGATCTCGTGGATGTCGGTCTCCTCGTCGCAGTTCGGACAGTAGACCCGTCGTTGTTCGACGTTCTCGACCGCGCTCATCCCGCAGTTACCGCAGACGTGGATGAACTCGCGGTCCGACTCGTCGAGGAGTCGTTCCTTCAGCGTCATGGCCGCCCCGTGGCCGATGAACACGTCGCGCTCCATCTCCCCGATACGGAGCCCGCCCTCGCGGGCGCGACCCTCCGTGGGCTGGCGGGTGAGCACCTGCACCGGCCCGCGCGATCGGGCGTGCAGCTTGTTCGAGACCATGTGGTAGAGCTTCTGGTAGAAGATCACGCCCATGAAGATCTCGGCCTCGATCTTCTCGCCCGTGACGCCGGAGTACATGGTCTCCTTGCCGGCGGAGTTGAAGCCGGCCTCCTCGAGGCCGTTCCGGAGGGCCTCCTCCTCCTCGCCGAGGAACGGCGTGCCGTCGACGCGACGGCCCTCCATCGCGCCGAGTTTGCCGCCGATCATCTCGAGGATGTGCCCGACGGTCATCCGCGACGGCAGCGCGTGCGGGTTGACCACGAGGTCGGGCACGACGCCCTCCTCGGTGAAGGGCATGTCCTCTTGGGGCGCGAGGTGGCCGACGACCCCCTTCTGGCCGTGTCGCGACGCGAACTTGTCCCCGAGTTCCGGGATCCGCTCGTCGCGCACCGACACCTTCGAGAGCTTGGAGCCGTCCTCGCCTTCCATCAGCGTGACCGTGTCGACGACGCCCGACTCGCCGGATCGCATCGTCACGGACGTTTCGCGGCGCTTCTGGGGCGAGAGGCCGCCCATGTCGTCCGGTTCCTCCAGGAACCGCGGCGGACTCGTCTTGCCCAGCAGCACCGAGTTCTCGTCGACCTTCGTCTCGGGGTTGACGAGACCGTCCTCGTCGAGGTGCGCGTAGGCCTCCTCGCCGCGAGCCCCGCGGACGTCCTGGGAGGGGATCTCGAAGCGGTCCTCCTGGCCGCCGGGGTAGCGGCGCTCCTCGCCCTCGTAGGTGCGGAAGAAGTGCGATCGGGCCAGTGCGCGCTCGACGGAGGCCCGGTTCATGACGAGGGCGTCCTCGATGTTGAACCCCTCGTAGCTCATCACGGCGACGACGAAGTTCTGGGCGGCAGGTCGGTCGTCGTATCCGATCTGGTCCGTCGTCTGGGTTTTCACCATCGAAAGCTGCGGGTAGTGCAGCAGGTGCTGGCGCGTGTCCGGCCGGATGCGGTAGTTCGCGCTCGGCAACCCGAGCGACTGCTTGATCATCCCCGCTCCCATCGTAATCCGGGGCGACGCGTTGTGCTCGGGGTACGGGATCATCCCCGCGCCGATCGAGAAGATCAGTGACGGGTCGATCTCGAGGTGCGTGTGCTCGTCGGTGAGGTCGTCCTCGTCGACGGCGACGTAGATGTCCTCTTCCTCCTCGGCGTCGATGAACTCGATGTAGCCGTGGTCGACCAGGTCGTCGAAGTCGAGGTCGCCGTCGCGGAGGGCCTCGATCTCCTGTTCGGCGATGCGCGGTTTGCCGTCCTCGACGACCAGCAGCGGCCGGCGAGCGCGGCCCGCGTCGGCGTTGATGATCACTTCGCGAGTGCGCTGTTTCACCGAGACGTTGACCATCTCGCTGACGTCGCCGATGCGTCGCGCTTCTCGGATCTGTTCCGCCAGTTCGTTCGGGTTCGGGTGCGTCCCCACCAGCGACCCGTTGACGTATACCTTGGCTTCTCGTTGTTGGCTGCTCATTATTGATCAGTCGTCCGCCGTCGATCGTTCGATCCCTTCGAGGCCGGGAATGCCCTGAACCCCCATCGATGCCAGTTCGCGTTTGAGCGCCTGTTCGTCCTCGATGTTCTGGGAGAGCTCCACCGCCTGGGCGAAGTTCTTCACCAGCCCACAGTTCGGTCCCTCAGGCGTTTCGGAGGGTCCGATTCGGCCCCACTGCGTCGCGTGCAGGTCGCGCGCTTCGAAGTGCGGCTGACTTCGCGAGAGCGGGCTCCGCAGTCGGCGCAGGTGTGAGAGCACACCCATGTAGTTGGTCCGATCGACCAGCTGGGAGACGCCCGAACGGCCGCCGACCCAGTTGCCCGTCGCGATCGGGTGCTCGAGTCGCTCGGTCAGGACGTCCGATCGGACGACCGTGTTCACTGAGAGGTTCCGGTTGCGCATGTTCGCGCGCTCGAGCTGGTATTTCACGTCCCGGGCCAGCTTGTTCAGCGCCGTCCGGAACAGATCCTTCATCAGGTCGCCGCTGACCTTCAGCCGCTTGTTCGCGTAGTGGTCCTTGTCGTCGGCGTCGCGGCGACCGAGCGCGAGTTCGAAACAGGCCTCGGCCATCCGACAGAGGTAGTGAGCCTTGTTGATCCGGACGTCTTCTTCCTCGACGCCGTCCTCGTGGAGGTGCGGCAGGAGGTAGCGGTCGATGACGTAGTTCGCGCGCTTGAGCTGGTAGTTCTTCCCCTGACCCGAGGCGACGCGTTTCCCGAGCGCTTCGATCGCCTCCTCCTCGGTTTGGACCTCCGCCTCTTCCAGGTTTTCGAGCATGTACTTGACGACCTCGGGGTCGTTCGAGACCTTGTGGACGATCTCCTCGTCCGATTCGAGGCCGAGCGCGCGAACGAGCGTGACGAAGTTGATCGATCCCGAAACCGAGGGGAACGAGACCTCGAGCAGCCCGTTTCGCGTCCGTTCACAGAGGACCAGCGCGCGGTAGCCGCGACGCTGCGAGAAGGTTTTTGCAACCTGGATCTCGTCGCCGTACTTGGTGTCGTACTCCGCGAGGATCTTGTTCGGCGCGAGGTCCTCGCTGGTCATCAGCACCCGCTCGGAGCCGTTGACGATGAAGTAGCCGCCGGGATCGGCGGGGTCCTCGCCGATCTCGATCAGTTCCTCGTCGGAGAAGCCGGCGATGTTACACTTCTCGGAGCCGACCATGATCGGCATCCGTCCGATCTTCGTCTCGGTCGAGTCGACGACCCGCCGATCGCCTTCCTCGCCCTTGACGATCGACATCTCCATGAACACCGGCGCGGAGTAGGTGATGTTGCGAAGGCGCGCCTCCTGGGGGTAGAGCAGTTCCTCGGAGCCGTCGGCCTCCCGAACGCGGGGTGTGACGACGCGAACGTCGCCGAGCTCGACGTGAACCGGTTCCTCGCCCTCCTTGTCGCCGATGTCGGTATCGATCGTCGCCTTCTCGTCGACGACCTCCTGCATGCCGCGGTTGAGGAAGGCGTTGAACGACCGGTAGTGGTGTTCGGCGAGCCGGTCCCTCGAGAAGTATTCGCGCGAGATGTCCCGTCGTTTCGATCGATCGAGTTCCATTGCCATTTATTCCACCACGAGTCGGTATACGACTGCTTGATCGGTTGTGCGTGAGTTGCGGACGATTTTGATGACGTCGCCGATCTCCGCCTCGTCCGGCAGGGCGGGGTCGTTGCGCTTGATCTTCGGCAGGTCTGTGCGGTCGATGTCGTACTCGGAGAGCACCTCCTCGAGGGTGTCCTCCTCGAGAACCGTGTGCTCCGGCACGAGTTCGTGTTGGCTTACGTCTACCATGTGTTGGTGTGCGTGTGGGCTATCGGGAGAGAAGCGGCTGTCACGAGATACTACAGGCACGTAGCGGTGGCAGGCAGTTAAGGGTTACTAACTCGGGTCAGAAGCGCAGCTATCCGGCCGGGCAGACCTGACCGGAATCGACGATCACGTACGAAGATAGCCGGTTATCAGTTATATTCCTTGTGGGCCATGCGATACAGTGACACGGTGCAGGCTCCGGCTGAGTGTCGCGCTTGTCCGTACCACACGGTATTCGATTGGAAAGTCTTAATACTGCCACCCGGCAACGAGGAATTGCAAGCCCGGGTGGTGTAGTGGCCCATCATACGACCCTGTCACGGTCGTGACGCGGGTTCAAATCCCGCCTCGGGCGCTTTTCGAGGAACCGATCGACGAGCGAAGCGAGTCGCTGTTCCTCGAAAACGTAGACACGCGGATTTGAACTACACCGAGGTTCTGCGAACGAAGTGAGCCCGCAGCCCGGAACGTCTCTGCCGGGTTTAAATTCCGCCTCGGACGTCGTCTCAAACTCGTCTCGCACGAGCAACCAGTGTACCGTGTTGCAATCGACCGATCGAATTTTCGACTCCCGTTCACGAGTACCCGTTTCCGCGATCGCCGCCGGGCCGAGATCGTCCCGTTCGGATCGCGGAGAGAAGCGCGTCGCTTTCGATCGGGGTCCGCGCTCGGTCGGAGCGGACGATCGCACGGCGTCCCGCCCGAAAAATCGATGAGAGACGCAATACCACGGCGAGGTGAGAACACAACCCTTAATATTCCGACCCGGAAACGGTGAGTTGCGAGCCCGGGTGGTGTAGTGGCCCATCATACGACCCTGTCACGGTCGTGACGCGGGTTCAAATCCCGCCTCGGGCGTCTTCTTCCGCGAACAACTCCGACGAGCACCGCGAAGCGTGTGCTCGGCATCCATGAGCGGAGAATGCCCCACAGAGGGATTTGAATCAGGGAGCGGCTTCGCTGCGACCGTGGTTCAAATCCCGCCTCGGGCGTTTTCTGATCTCAACTCGCAAGCAATCGGCTCGCTGCGGTACGAACGCGGAGCGAACCGCCGTTCCTTGACGC